>CAYNLB010000223.1:0-4803 GCA_964397935.1 uncultured Mycobacterium sp. | reverse complement strand
GAACCCGCGTATTCAGCTTGGGAAGCTGATGTTCTGCCATTGAACTACATCGGCGGTGTTGCCCACGAAGGCTAGCATCCGGGTGCTGGCAAGGCCCAAGTCATTCCAGCACCGCCAGGCTGTAAAGCATCAGAAATCCGGCGAAGAACATCACCGCCATCCATGGCCGTTCGGGTGTCTCGTGCGCCTCGACAAGGAGTTCCTCGACGACGAGCCACAGCAGCGCGGCCGCGGCGAAGGCGAGTACCAGAGATAGGACGGTATTTCCGGCCCCGCCCAGCACCAGTGCACCGAGCACTGCCCCTACCGCGGTAACCAGGCTCAGGCCACCCGTGGTTGCTGCGGCCCTGACCTTGGGCATTCCGGAGCCCGCCAAGCGCAGCGCCACCGCCAGGCCCAGGAACAGCACCTCCAGCGTCAGGGCGATCGTGATGATGATCGCGGTGCGACTCGAGACCGTGGCGCCGGTGGCGACGAGCAAGCCGTCGATGAAGAGATCGACGGCAACTGCGCCGAGGAACCCAACTGGTAATGCGGCCGAGGCACTCGGCTCATCGTGTTCAAACCGGCGCAACAGAACAAGTAAGGCAACCCCCGCGCTGAAGCCCACGACTATCACCCAGAGCGGGCCCTTGGCGCGCAGATCGGGCAGCACTTCGCCGGCGACGGCGGCCATCACGACGCCGGCAGCGAAATGTTGTACGCCGGAGACCAGTGCCGCTGAAGGCGCGCGTATTACCGCGACGGTGGCGCCGATGATGCCGGCAAGAACGGGGAATGTGACTAAAGCGACGGCCATCGTTACGGTACTGATGTCAACCTCCCCGATTCCGCTGAAATCTTTTCGTTATTCATGCACAAAAGCCGTACCAGGACGTCAGCCTGCACACCGAATTAAGCACCTTGGACCTTGACAGTTCGATGTTTACCCTTTCGTTATATTTCGTTATCTCGTATTGTGCATTCGGTGGGCAGACATGAATTACCCAGGGATCGGCGAAAGTCGTCGGTAGCCCTGGCCGCGCTCGTCGCCCCGATCGCCGTGTTGTTCGCGGCGGGCGCAGATGTCAATCCGGTCGCCCCCCGCGAGCAAGCCAAGCCAGTTGTCGAGGACGTTGTCCCGTGCTGCTTTGAGATCGTGGCGGCGACGGCGACTCCATGGGCGTCGGATGTGTCCCGTTCCGCGGACGTCCCGAGCACCCTTGCCGCCGCGTTCGCCCCGGCATCGAGATTGCACAGGCAACCGCGATTTCTGCCGGTCGGTGTCGCACCAGAGCGGGGCTTACAGGTCAGGACCATTTTGGTCGCGCGCAGCATCAGCGCGACGTTCCCCGAAATCCACGAAATCGGTGGCGTGCGGGCCGATCCGCTGCCCTGGCATCCCAACGGGCTGGCAATCGACGTGATGATCCCCAACCCCGGCAGCGCCCAGGGCATAGCTCTCGGAAACGAGATCGTCGCGTTCGTACGGAGGAACGCGTCCCGCTTCGGCATGCAGGACGCGATCTGGCGTGGGGTCTACTACACGCCCAACGGTGCGCAACGGAGCAGGCTCGGCCACTACGACCACGTCCACATCACCACTACCGGCGGCGGATATCCCACCGGCCGAGAGCTCTACCTTCGCTAAGGCAGGGCTACGGCGTATTTTGTGTATTCGCGGTCGCTGTTGCTATCGCAAAGCCTTCGCGGAGCAAGACCGGCTCTTCGTGGTGCTGCTCTTCGATCGTGACCCCCGGGGGCCGAATCATCGAAAGCTGGCCAACGCCACGAGCCGATTGGAGATGGCGGACCGGGCACCGGCGAGCGTGCGTTGAGTTAGGAATCATTTGAACGGCGGAGGACGGACCCGGCCCTCGCGGTTCGGCTTGCAAGGAGGTAGGGGCATCGTGTCGGAAGTACTGGTCACCGGATTTGGACCGTATGGCGTAACGCCCACGAATCCGGCACAGCTCACCGCTGAGGCACTGGATGGTGTCACCATCGCCGGCGCAACGGTGGTCTCGCGGATCGTGCCCGGCGCCTACTTCGAGTCGATCGCGGCAGCTCAGCAGGCCATCGCGGAGATCGGTCCGGAGTTGGTGATCATGCTGGGCGAATACCCGGGACGCGCCATGATCACTGTCGAGCGGCTCGCGCAGAACATCAACGATTGCGGACGATATGGCCTGGCCGACACCGCCGGTGCCGTTCTGGTCGGTGAGCCGACGGATCCGGCCGGCCCGGTCGCCTATCACGCGACAGTGCCGGTTCACGCGATGGTGCTGGCCATGCGGAAGGCCGGTGTGCCGGCTGACGTCTCGGACGCGGCGGGCACGTTCGTGTGCAATCACCTGATGTACGGCGTGCTGCACCACCTAGCCCAGAAGGATCTGCCCATCCGCGCCGGCTGGATTCATCTGCCGTGCCTGCCCGGCGTTGCGGCCATGGACAGCAACCTCGGTGTTCCGAGCATGTCGGTGGAGACCGCCGTCGCCGGCGTGACGGCCGGTATCGAAGCCGCCATCCGGCAGCCGCGCGATACCAGCGAAGCGGTCCCGTCCCGGCTGCAGATCTGACGTCGCCCGCATCGTCGGACCGTTGGTTAGCGCCAGCAGATAGGCTCGTCGGGTGCTGCTCTCCGATCGCGACCTCAGGGCCGAAATCAGCGCCGGCCGGTTGGGCATCGACCCGTTCGACGACACACTGGTGCAGCCGTCCAGCATCGATGTTCGCCTCGACTACATGTTCCGGGTGTTCAACAACACCCGTTACACCCACATTGACCCCGCGCAGCAGCAGGACGAGCTGACGAGCCTGGTCGAACCTGTCAACGGAGAGCCCTTCGTGCTGCATCCGGGCGAGTTCGTGCTGGGCTCGACGCTGGAGCTCTTCAGCTTGCCGGACAATCTGGCAGGACGTTTGGAGGGCAAATCGTCACTGGGCCGACTCGGCCTGTTGACGCACTCGACCGCCGGCTTCATCGATCCCGGCTTCAGTGGTCACATCACGCTCGAGCTGTCCAATGTCGCCAATCTGCCGATCACCCTGTGGCCGGGCATGAAAATCGGCCAGCTCTGCATCTTGCGGTTGACCAGCCCGGCTGAACATCCTTACGGCAGTTCGTCGGTCGGGTCGAAGTATCAGGGCCAACGGGGGCCTACGCCGTCTCGGTCCTATGAGAACTTCATAAGGTCTACATAGCTTCTGCGGGGCCGCCGCACAGTCTTTCTGCGGGATCATGAAATGGTCCGTGGTTTCTCCTCCACCCGACCATGGCTTGTCTAGCAATACCTTTGGAGGGGTTGATATTGCATATCGTCCTCGGGGTCTCGATGGCACCGGCGTCGATCCAGATGGTGGTGCTGGAAGGCGAAAACGCCGACGGCGTCACCGTCGAAGAGGATGTCTTCGATGTCACCGCAGCCGACGACGTAGGCGCAGCGACTGCGCCCGACCAAGTGATCGCCGCCATCCTGGGCACGCGTGAGGGCGCAGCCGATGCCGGCCTGGAGCTGTCGGCGATCGGGGTCAGTTGCACTGATCAATTCGAAGCGGCGGCGTTGCGCGACGCGCTGGCCGCCTACCGGATCGACAACGTCATGCTGGTATCGGCATTCCTGGCGGCGACGGCCCTGGGGCAAAACCTCGGTGGGGCGATGGGTTACGAGCGCACCGCCGTCCTCTATGTGGAGCCCGACACTGCGAAGCTGGCGATCGTCGAAACCTCCGACGGTTCGATCACCGATGTCTACGAGCAGCAGGTCTGTGCCGGGTCCTACGACGAGGCCACCGGCCAACTCGCCGGGATGGTCGCCGGGATCGAATCTGCTGACGGCCTGTTGCTGGTTGGATCGGGCGTTGACATCGCGCAGATGAAGCAGGCGCTGGAGTCGGCGACTTCGGTTGGGGTGAGCGTTCCGGAGGAGCCGGAGACGGCGCTGGCCCGCGGGGCTGCGCTGGCGTCGGCGAACGCACCGTTGTTCGCGTCGTCGACGGCTGCGCTGGCCTACGCGCAAGATCCGGGCACCGGGGCGGTCGACGGGAACGGCCAGCCCGAATACCTTCGGGTGCCCTTCACGGCTGAGCCCGGCCACGACGACTTCGCCTACAGCGCGGTGCCTGATGAGGATGCCGACGCGCCGACCGTCCTGATTGAGAGGCTTTTCGGTGCTGAGGAGAGCCAACCGGGCCGCAGGCCGGTGTTGCTGATCGGTAGCGGGTTGGCGGTGGTTGGCATCAGCGCGGTGCTGGCCTGGGAGATCGCGCTGGCGATCGGCATCCGCGCGACCGGGACCGTTGCTTTGCAGCCCACCCCGAACCAACACCTCATCGTCCCGACCCAGCAGGCGCCGGCGCCCGCGCCGGTGGAGGCCTCAGTGCCAAAGCCGAAAATCAGCGCGCCGACGCCCGTGGTGGCTCCGAAGCCGTTGGATCCGCCGGTGGCGCCGCCAGCGGCTCCGGTCCCCGCAGCTCCCCCTGCTCCGGCGGCTGCGGTCCCGATTGATCCGGTGATACCGGCCCCCGTAGTGGTCCCTCCGCTGGTGCCGATCGTTCCACGGGTCCACCTGGCTGTTCCCGACCCGATAGCCCCACCGGTTGTCCAGGACCCGCCGCGTTTGTTACCGCGGCGACCTGTTCTGCCCCAACCGCGGGTGCGCGTTCCCCAGCCTCAGTCGCCGCCGCAAGTCGGTGGCAGCGTTCCGCACTCGCCGCCTCGCCACACTCGACCGGGAGACGTCACGCCGCCCAAGCCGAATGGCCCCGGTGGCCCAGGTCGTGGCCATGTTCCTGCCCCGGGTAGCCCGGGCGGCGGGCGTGTGC
>CAYNLB010000222.1:0-4810 GCA_964397935.1 uncultured Mycobacterium sp. | reverse complement strand
AGGGCATCCGGCAGTATCGCGGCCACCCCTTTGGGGCCCAGCGGCAGCCCGATATCGGTCGAGGTCAGCACCTCGCGGGATAACCGGCCCAGCGCTTGTCCCAGCTGCGAGCCGAACGCCATACCGCCCATCTGCGACATCACCGCCAGCAACGGGCCGGCCATGCTCTTGGCTTCCTCGGGCAGCGACGACGCCCAGACCGTCGAGATCTGCTCGGCCATCGGGTCGCACAGCCGCTTCCAGGTCTGCAGGGTGTTGTCGACCCAGTCGGTGGGGGTCCAACCCACCGACTGGGTGGTGCCCGCCGGAAGTGCCGTGGCACCGTCTAGCCAGGTCTCGGACAGGTGTACCGCGTCGGCGATCGCCCCGGTTGTCGTGGCCGGGATCGGTGCGACGAATCCGATCGAATTGGATGCCACCCGCCGCGCCAATTCGTAGTTGACCGGCCCCGATGGTTTACCCCCGGCCGCGGCGGTGCCCGCGCCGCTGAACATCTCGCCTAGTTGAGTGAAGATCTGCCCCAGGTCGCCCATGCCGAAATCACCGCTGATGCCGAACGCGCCGAACGGGTCGGACGCGCCCGAGCCGGAGTCGGGATCGTTCTTCCGGTGTTTGTCGGGGTCTTCTCCGGAGGAGAAGCCGAACGGCAGGTCAGCCATAGCGTCAACGGTACTCACCGCCGGGCCGGAGGGGGTGATCCCGGGTCAGCTTGTAGCTGACCGGGGCGCATCGGGGCCCGTCTAGTGTAAGCGGCGTGAACAGGCGGATTCTGACGTTGATGGTGGCGCTGGTGCCAATCGTGGCTTTCGGCGTGTTGCTCGCGGTGGTGACCGTGCCGTTTGTGTCGCTGGGCCCCGGTCCCACCTTCGACACGCTCGGTGAAGTCGACGGCAAGCAGGTAGTCGCGATCGAGGGGACTCTGACGCATCCGACGACGGGCCACCTCAATATGACGACGGTGTCCCAACGCGACCAGTTGACCTTCGGGGAGGCCCTGACGCTGTGGCTCTCGGGACAGGAGCAGCTGGTGCCGCGCGACCTCATCTACCCGCCGGGTAGGTCGCGGGAGGAGGTCGACAAAGCCAACAACGCCGACTTCAAGCGGTCCGAGGACAGCGCCGAGTATGCCGCGTTGGGCTACCTGAAGTACGCGCCCGCCGTTACGGTCGCCAAGGTCAACGATCCCGGACCCTCCGCGGGCAGGCTGAAGTCCGGTGATGCCATCGACGCGGTCAACGGCACGCCGGTTACCAACGTCGAGCAGTTCACGGGGTTACTGAAGAAGACCAAACCCGGCCAGCCGGTCACGATCGACTTTCGCCGCAAGAACGCGCCGGCCGGCGTGGCGCAAATCACGCTGGGGGCGAACAAAGACCGCGACTACGGTTTCATGGGCATCGCGGTGCTCGATGCGCCGTGGGCGCCGTTCGTGGTGGATTTCAACCTCGCCAACATCGGCGGCCCGTCCGCCGGGCTGATGTTCAGCCTGGCGGTCGTCGACAAGCTGACCACCGGTGACTTGGCCGGATCGAAGTTCATCGCGGGGACCGGCACCATCTCAGCCGACGGCAAGGTGGGCCAGATCGGTGGCATCACGCACAAGATGGTCGCGGCACATGCGGCCGGCGCCACGGTGTTTTTGGTGCCCGCCAAGAACTGCTACGAGGCCAGCTCGGACAATCCTTCCGGTATGCGGCTGGTGAAGGTGGAGACCCTCAGCCAGGCGATAGATGCTTTGCACGCGGTTACGTCGGGTGGTCAGGCGCCGAGCTGTTAGACGGGCCGGGATCGCAAGTCGTGGCGATGCGTAGAGTTGTCACCGTCTACAAATCAAGCAGGGAGCGTAGCCAGTGGGGATGCGACCCACCGCAAGGATGCCGAAGCTGACTCGGCGTAGCCGAGTTCTGATCGTGATCGCACTGGGTGTGATCGCTTTGCTGCTCGCGGGTCCGCGACTGATCGACGCCTACGTCGATTGGCTGTGGTTCGGTGAGCTCGGCTACCGCTCGGTGTTCAGCACCGTGCTGGTGACCCGGTTCGTAGTCTTCTTGGTGGCCGGTCTGCTCGTGGGCGGCATCGTGTTCGCCGGACTCGCGGTGGCCTATCGCACCCGCCCGGTGTTCGTGCCCAGCAACGACAACGATCCCGTGGCGCGCTACCGCGCCGTCGTCGTATCTCGGCTGAGCCTGATGGGCATTGGAGTCCCGGCGGCGATCGGCCTGCTGGCCGGCATCGTCGCCCAAAGTTATTGGGTGCGGATCCAACTGTTCATGCACGGCGGGGAGTTTGGTATCCGGGATCCTCAGTTCGGTAAGGACCTCGGCTTCTACGCGTTCGAATTGCCGTTCTACCGGCTGCTGCTCAGCTACATATTCATCGCAGTGTTCCTGGCATTCGTGGCTAACCTATTGGCGCACTATATTTTCGGCGGTATTCGGCTATCGGGCCGTACCGGGGCGCTGAGCCGCGCAGCGCGGATTCAGCTGGTCACCCTGGTCGGGCTGTTGGTATTGCTCAAAGCCGTTGCCTATTGGCTGGATCGATATGAGCTGCTGTCGCACACCCGCGGCGGTAAGCCGTTCACAGGTGCCGGATACACCGACATCAACGCCGTGCTGCCGGCGAAGCTTATTCTGATGGCGATCGCGCTGATTTGCGCCGTCGCCGTCTTCTCCGCAATCGTCCTGCGAGACCTGCGGATTCCCGCCATCGGCCTGGTCTTGTTGTTGCTGTCGTCGTTGATTGTGGGTGCCGGCTGGCCGTTGATCGTCGAGCAGATCAGCGTCAAACCCAACGCTGCGCAGAAGGAAAGCGAATACATCAGCCGCAGCATCACCGCGACGCGGCAGGCGTATGGCCTGACCTCAGACGTGGTCACCTACCGCAATTACAGCGGCGACGCTGGGGCCACCGCCCAGCAGGTCGCGGACGACCGCGCGACCACCTCCAACATCCGGCTGCTCGACCCGACGATCGTCAGCCCGGCATTCACCCAGTTCGAGCAGGGCAAGAACTTCTTCTATTTTCCCGACCAGCTGTCCATAGACCGGTACCTCGACCGCAACGGCGCATTGCGCGACTATGTCGTCGCGGCCCGTGAACTCAACCCCGACCATCTGATCGACAACCAGCGTGACTGGATCAACCGGCACACGGTGTACACCCACGGCAATGGATTCATCGCGTCGCCGGCGAACACGGTGCGCGGAATCGCCAATGACCCCAACCAAAACGGTGGCTATCCCGAGTTTCTGGTCAACGTCGTGGGCGCCAACGGCAGCGTGATATCCGACGGCCCGGCGCGGCTGGACCAGCCACGCATCTACTACGGACCTGTCATCGCGAACACGCCCGCCGATTACGCGATCGTCGGACGCAACGGTGCAGACCGCGAATACGACTACGAGACCAGCACCGAAACCAAGAACTACACCTACGCCGGGCTCGGCGGAGTCCCGGTCGGCGGCTGGCTATCCCGTAGCGTGTTCGCGGCGAAGTTCGCCGAGCGGAACTTCCTGTTTTCCAATGTGATTGGCTCCAACAGTAAAATCCTGTTCAACCGTGATCCGGCGCGGCGGGTAGAGGCGGTGGCGCCGTGGCTCACGACCGACAGCCGTGTGTACCCGGCGATCGTCAACAAGCGACTGGTGTGGATCATCGACGGCTACACCACATTGGACAACTACCCGTACTCCCAACTCACGTCCCTGGAATCGGCGACCGCCGACTCCAACGAAGTGGCGTTCAACAGGCTGGCACCCGACAAGCGAGTCTCCTACATCCGTAATTCGGTCAAGGCCACGGTGGACGCCTACGACGGCACCGTCACGCTGTATGAGCAGGATGAACACGATCCGGTGCTGAAAGCCTGGATGCAGGTCTTCCCCGGCACCGTCAAGCCCAAGAGCGACATCACGCCCGAGCTGGCCGAACATCTGCGTTATCCCGAAGACCTGTTCAAGGTGCAGCGGATGTTGCTGGCCAAATACCACGTCAACGATCCCGTGACGTTCTTCTCCACCTCTGATTTCTGGGATGTGCCGCTGGATCCGAACCCGACAGCGAGCAGCTATCAGCCGCCGTATTACATCGTCGCGAAAAATATTGCGAAAAAAGATAATTCGGCGTCATACCAACTGATCAGTGCGATGAACCGGTTCAAGCGCGACTATCTGGCCGCCTACATCAGCGCCAGCTCCGATCCTGCGACGTACGGAAGAATCACCGTGCTCACCATCCCGGGCCAGGTCAACGGTCCGAAGCTGGCCAATAACGCGATCACCACCGACCCGGCGGTGTCCCAGGACCTGGGCGTGATCGGGCGGGACAACCAGAACCGGATCCGGTGGGGGAACTTGCTGACACTGCCGGTCGGCCAGGGCGGATTGCTCTACGTCGAACCCGTCTATGCGTCGCCGGGAGCCAGTGACGCCGCTTCGTCCTACCCACGGCTGATCCGGGTGGCGATGATGTACAACGACAAGATCGGCTACGGGCCCACGGTGCGCGATGCGCTCACCGAACTGTTCGGTCCCGGCGCGGGTGCGACCGCGGCCGGGATCCAACCCACCGAGGCCGGTGGTACACCGCAGGCCCCGCCCGCGAAGCCGCAGACACCGGCCGAGCCGCCCGGATCGCCGCCGCCGTCGGCGGTGCCGCCGGCTCCCGATGGGTCGGTGACGTTGTCCCAGGCCAAGTCCGCCGCACTGCAGGAGATCCAATCGGCGCTGGGCGCGGTGAAAGACGCGCAGAAGAAGGGCGATTTCGCTGCCTACGGCGAAGCGCTGCAGCGGTTGGACGACGCGATCAC
>CAYNLB010000221.1:0-4813 GCA_964397935.1 uncultured Mycobacterium sp. | reverse complement strand
CTGGTCTTCGAGAAGTTGCGGCTGGCGCCGGGCGACCGGCTGCTCGACGTCGGTTGTGGTTGGGGCGGCATGGTGCGCTACGCCGCGCGACGCGGTGTGCGTGCGATCGGTGCCACCCTGTCGGCCGAGCAGGCGAAGTGGGCGCAGAACGCGATCGCCGACGAAGGGCTGGGCGAGCTGGCTGAAGTGCGGCATTCCGATTACCGGGACGTGGGCGAGGTGGGCTTCGACGCCGTTTCTTCCATCGGGTTGACCGAGCACATCGGCGTCAAGAACTACCCGGCCTACTTCGGCTTCCTGAAGTCGAAGCTGCGCACCGGCGGGCTGTTGCTCAATCACTGCATCACCCGCCACGACAACAAATCGACGTCCTTTGCGGGCGGGTTTACCGACCGCTATGTCTTCCCGGATGGAGAGCTGACCGGCTCGGGACGTATCACCACCGAGATCCAAGACAGTGGGCTCGAAGTTCTGCACGCGGAGAACTTCCGGCATCACTACGCGATGACGCTGCGTGACTGGTGTCGCAACCTGGTCGAACACTGGGACAGCGCGGTCGCCGAGGTCGGGTTGGCGACCGCCAAGGTGTGGGGCCTGTACATGGCCGCTTCCCGGGTGGCCTTCGAGCAGAACAACCTTCAGCTGCATCACGTGCTCGCGACCAAGGTCGACGCACGCGGCGTGGACGGCCTGCCCCTGCGACCGTGGTGGCAGGCTTAGCCGTTATCTATACGGCGCGCACCCAATTCGTTTTGTAGCAACTCGAGAGCGGCTTCTTCGGGGTCGCGCCGGAGCGTCGACGGCTCGCCGCGACCGGCTTCGGCAAGCATGTGCTCCTCGTCGTCTCGCTGAGCGAGGTCCGGGGCCGGCGCGAGCTCTTCGGCCTCGGGGGCCACCGGGGACACTTCAGCCGGCACCGACGCACCTGTCTCACACCGCACCCGCCAGTTGACTCCCAGCGCGTCTTTGAGCGCCTCGGCGATGACGTCGGCGTTGCGCTGTTCGGACAGCCGTTTGGCCAGCGGCGCCGACGCATGGGTCAGCACCAGCGTATTGCCGTCTATCGCGCGGACGGTGGCGCCCGCGAGCATCACTTCGGTGGTGCGGCTGCGCTGGCGCACCTTGTCGCGCACCGTGGACCACATGGTGCGAACCGCTGCTGCGTTGAGTTCACCAGGCGCAGAGACTGATTCGGCGGCCGGCGCCGGAGCCGGTTCCGGCGGGGGCTTCGGCTCGGGAGCGGCGGAAACCCGCGCCGACCGTGGCGGCGGCGTCTTGGCAACCGGCTCGGCGGGAGCCGGCGCCGGCGCGTTCTGTGGGATGGACATGTCCAGCCGGTGTTCTATCCGCTCGACGCGTTGCAGCAGCGCCGACTCGGCGTCACTGGCCGACGGCAACAGCAGGCGCGCACAGACAACCTCGAGCAACAGCCGCGGCGCCGTCGCACCGCGCATCTCACCCAGCCCGGCCTGCACGACCTCGGCGTAGCGGGTCAGCGTTGCCGGCCCGATTCGGGTCGCTTGCTCGCGCATCCGGTCCAGCACATCCTCCGGCGCGTCCACCACACCGCGGCTTATCGCATCCGGAACCGCTTGCATCACGATGAGGTCGCGGAAGCGTTCCAGCAGATCGGTAGCGAAACGACGCGGGTCATGGCCCGCGTCGATCACCGATTCCACAGCGCCGAACACCGCGGCGGCATCCGAAGCGGCAAGCGCATCCACGGCGTCGTCGATCAGTGCGACGTCGGTGGCGCCCAGTAGCCCCAACGCCCGCTGGTAGGTGACGTGAGCGCCTTCGGCCCCGGCCAACAACTGGTCCAGCACCGAAAGAGTGTCCCGGGGCGAACCACCACCGGCACGGATCACCAGCGGATACACCGCATCGTCGACGACGACCTTCTCTTGCGCACAGATCCGCTCGATCAACGCCCGCATCGTCTTCGGCGGCAACAGCCGGAACGGGTAGTGGTGGGTGCGTGACCGGATCGTCGGCAGCAACTTCTCCGGTTCGGTGGTGGCGAAGATGAAGATGAGGTGCTCGGGCGGTTCCTCCACGATCTTGAGCAGCGCATTGAACCCGGCGGTGGTCACCATGTGCGCCTCGTCGACGATGAACACCCGGTAGCGCGACTGCGCCGGTGCGTAGAACGCGCGGTCCCGCAGCTCGCGGGTGTCGTCCACACCACCGTGGCTGGCGGCGTCGAGCTCCACCACGTCGATGCTGCCGGGTGCATTGGGCGCCAATGCGGTGCAGGATTCGCAAACGCCGCACGGATTGGCCGTCGGCCCTTGCACACAGTTCAGCGATCGGGCCAGGATCCGCGCCGAGGAGGTCTTTCCGCAGCCGCGCGGACCGGAGAACAGGTACGCGTGGTTGATCCGGCCGGCTTCCAGGGCAATCGACAGCGGTTCGGTGACGTGCTCCTGTCCCACCACCTCGGCGAACGTCGCCGGTCGATACTTGCGGTAGAGGGCCACGCTCAGCAGGCTACCGGCGCGCGGTGACTAGAGCCCGCCTGGCATCGAGTGTGCATCAGTGGCTTCCAGGGTGAACGTTGGGTGGGATTCCGCCAGGTTTTCGGCCCTCAGCGCACATTCGGTGCGGACGTGGCCATTCCCGGGTTGACCAAGAACTCGGAGGCCGCCAGCAACGCGCAGGTCGCCAGCCCGTCGACCGCGTCGCGCAGGTCCGGCAGCGACGGGAAGGTGGGCGCGATCCGGATGTTCTTGTCGTCCGGGTCTTTCCGGTACGGAAACGACGCACCGGCCTCGGTCACCGCGATGCCGGCATCCTTGGCCAAAGCCACGGTCCGTCGCGCGGTTCCGGGCAGCACGTCCAGGCTGATGAAATAGCCGCCCTTGGGCTCGGTCCACGAGGCGATCTTCGAGTCGCTCAACCGCTGATCCAGGATTTCGAGCGCCAGCGCGAATTTCGGCGCCAGTATCTGCTGGTGACGCAGCATCTGCAGGCGTACCCCGTCGGCGTCGCGGAAAAAGCGCAGGTGCCGCAACTGGTTGACCTTGTCCGGACCGATCGACTTCTTACCCGCGTATTGCAGATACCAGGCGATGTTGCCCAGCGATCCGCCCAGGAAGCTGACCCCGGCGCCGGCGAAGGTGATCTTGGAAGTGGACGCGAAGACGTACGGCCGATTGGGGTTGCCGGCCGTGGCCGCCAGCCCGAGCACGTCGACCTGACGGATGAAGTCATGCGTCAGTGTGTGCACCGCGTACGCGTTGTCCCAGAACAGCCGGAAATCGGGAGCTGCGGTCCGCATCTGGACGAGCCGGCGCACCGTTTCCCATGAATAGGTGATCCCGGTGGGGTTGCCGAACACCGGCACCGCCCACATCCCCTTGATCGCGGGGTCGACGGCGACAAGTTCTTCGATCAGGTCGACGTCCGGGCCGTCCTGCAGCATTGGGACGGGGATCATCTCGATCCCCATAGTCTCGGTGATGGCAAAGTGCCGGTCATAGCCCGGGACGGGGCAGAGGAACTTAATGCCGTCCTGCTCCTTCATCCAAGGCCGCTGTGAGTCCACACCGCCGTAGAGCATCGAGAAGGCGACGATGTCGTGCATCAGCTCCAGGCTCGAGTTGTTGCCCGCGATCAGGTTCGGCACCGGGATACCCAGCAGCTCCCCGAAGATGGCCCGCAGTTCGGGCAGGCCGTGCAGACCGCCGTAGTTACGGGTGTCGGTGCCCTCGGCGTCGCGGTAGTCCTCGCCGGGGAGGCTCAACAGCGCGTTGGACAGGTCGAGCTGCTGCGGCGACGGTTTGCCGCGGGTCAAGTCCAGCCCCAACTTCTTGGCTTGCAGATCAGCGTAATCCTGCTGGTTACGTGCGTGCACGGCTGCCAGCTCTTGCACGCTGAGGGAATCCAGCGACACCATGGACCCTTTCGCTGTCGAAGGCGTGGGGTTCGGGGTCATTTCTGGACGAGCCGCGGGCCCCGACGTAGGGGACCCCGCGCACCCGACAGAGCCCATTGACCCTTGCTGCCTTCCGGCCCTGGGGGAGTTCACAGGATAGACGCCGCGCGGGGTCCTCCGGCGAGTCTAATACCCGAGGCGGAGCAACTGGCGGCGGCCATCTTGGCAGCACCGCCACTCGGTTACCATGGCCCACGGAGGATTCGCCTAGTGGCCTATGGCGCTCGCCTGGAACGCGGGTTGGGTTAACAGCCCTCGCGGGTTCAAATCCCGCATCCTCCGCCATCGGTCTGCGACGCGGACACGAACGAATTGGTTTGGAATCGGGTCGACCGCCTTTAGGCTGTCGTGAGCCAAGCAGCATGAGGAGGCTTATGGGGCGCAAGGTCGCCATACCGTGGCACGCGTCATTCTCGATCGCTGCCGGCGTCCTCTACTTCTACTTCGTGTTGCCACGCTGGCCTGAACTGATGGGTGACACGACGCATTCGTTGGGGACGGCGCTGCGGATCGTGACGGGTGCACTGATCGGCCTGGCCGCACTGCCCGTGGTGTTCACCCTGTTGCGCACCCGCAAGCCGGAGCTGGGGACTCCGCAACTGGCCCTGTCCATCAGGACCGCTTCGATCGTTGCCCATGTGCTGGCCGGGGTGCTGATCATCGGCACGGCGATCAGCGAGATCTGGCTGAGCCTGGACGCTTTCGGACAGTGGTTGTTCGGGGTTTACGGGGCGGCCGCCGCGATCGCGGTGCTCGGATTCTTCGCGTTCTATCTGTCGTTCGTCGCCGAATTGCCTCCGCCACCGCCGAAGCCGATCAAGGCGAAGAAACCCAAGAAGCGCCGTCTTCGCCGTAAGAAGGGCGACGAGGAAGACA
>CAYNLB010000220.1:0-4841 GCA_964397935.1 uncultured Mycobacterium sp. | reverse complement strand
TGCGGTGACGCGGCATCATGACGATTCATCGTGCGGCGTAGCGATCGCGCAGCTTGGCCAGCGTTGCTTCGATGCCTGCCGCGTTGGACTTGCAGGCCCCGATCCGTTCGTAATATTTCAGCCGGTTCTTGATCGGGCCGGCGTCGCGGTAATCGAATGTCTCGGTCACCCGTGTCAGTGTCGGTGAAAGCGGCTGGAATTCCCACCGCCAGCGGTGGCCCATCGGGTGGCGCCATTCGACCAGTTCGTTGGGTTTGAGGGCAGTCACCGTGCTGGTGATGCGGTAGGGCAAGCCATACATCTTCATGTTGGTCGAAAACTTCGATCCCACAGCCAGTTCCGCCGGCCCCTTGATGTTGTCGCGCACCGTGCCGGATCCATCCAGTTCGTGGTGACGCCGGGGATCGGCGGCCATGGCGAACAACTCGGCGGCCGGCGCGGCCACTTCGACCGACCGGCTCACCTGTCGGGGACCCGCGTCGACAACGGTGACGGTCATGATGCCTCCTTTGGCTATTGGACAGCGTGCACTCGGCTAACTGTAGAGGTTCTGCGAAGTTCGGATCCCGGGGTGGCAACGGTACGAATTCCGCGGGCCAGCAGCCGGATTTGGTCCGCCGCGGCCACCCCAATTTGGTGGGTGATTTCGCCGTGTCGATCGTTGCGCCGCTGATCGAATTGGGCTTGCCCCGAAACCGAACCGGATCGACCGCCTTGTCGATGCTGCCGGCTCAAGTCCCCGCCGTACGCTACCTGCGCCGGTCGGAGTCGTCTCAGCCCCGGACCGGGCATTCGGTTACATCGCCTGCCCGCCGACGGCGTGTCGAGATCGCCGGTCGAACCGTGCCACCCACTCACGACTTCCATCACGACGACCACATGCTTTCCATGCGCGCACACAAAAACTAGATCTCCGGCTTTCCCGCACTGCAGCGGGCCGGCATGCGCTACACCTGGGAGAGCAAAGAGACCGGCGGCATGCTCGAGCGGTTCAACCTGCTCGACAAGATCACTCGCGACCAAAGATCGGCACAGAAAGGAACCCGAAACAGCGATGAGCGAGTCACTCTCAGGGAAGGTGGCGTTGGTCACCGGCGCGGCACGGGGACAGGGCCGCGCCCACGCGGCACGACTCAGCGCAGAAGGCGCCGACATCATCGCGGTCGATGTCGCCGGGCCATTGCCGCCCAGCGTTCCCTACGATTCGGCGACACCAGACGATCTCGACGAGACGGCACGATTAGTGGATGCCAACGGTCGCCGAGCCATCACCGCGGCGGTGGACATTCGCGACCTCGATGCGCTCAAAGCGGCCGTCGACGACGCGGTAGGCGCTCTCGGCCGTCTCGACATCATCGTCGCCAACGCCGGAATCTGCAGCCCCTCCCCGTGGGACCAGATCACCCCGCAAGCGTTCCGCGACACCATCGACACCAACGTGGTCGGCACCTGGAACACCGTCATGGCGGGCGCTGCACACATCATCGACGGCGGCCGCGGCGGTTCCATCATCCTCATCGGATCCGCCGCCGGCATCAAGATGCAGTCATTCATGATCCATTACACGGCAAGCAAACATGCGGTCGTCGGGATGGCGCGCGCCTTCGCCGCCGAACTCGGCCGGTACGACATCCGCGTCAACAGCCTGCACCCCGGAGCGGTCGCCACCCCCATGGGCACCGGCCGGATGCGCGAAGCGCTGCGCGCGGCCGCAGCCGACTATCCACACCTGCGGGGCATGCACAAACCGCTGCTGCCCGAAGGCATCGCCCAACCCGAAGACATCGCCGACGCGGTCGCCTGGCTGGCCTCCGACCAATCCCGGCTGGTTACCGCCAGCCAGGTTTCGGTCGACATCGGCGTGGGCTACGTCTGACGCATGGTCCCGAGGACAAAACGTTCTTGATCGCCACGGGCCCCAAGGCCGCCGTCAACCACCTCATCCGGCACGTCGCGGTCAACGGGGGCAGGCACAACATCCGGAGCAACGGCGCCATGTCCGGGCTGGTGATGAGCGAGACCCGGGAACGGCTCAAACGAACCCGCAGCTGCGGCAAGTCTTGCTGATGTTCGCTAAGACCATCCGGCTGGGCAAGCCCGACGACCTCGTCGGAATCACCACCTTTCTGGTCTCCGACGAGGCCGGGTGGACCGGTCAGGTCCGGTACATCCGCGGTCGATCGCACCTGGGACGGTAGCGACGCGACCATGACGGGAATACCCAGTGCGGGTGTATACGTTGCATCGCTTGACATACCCCTACCGGGTATATGGGAAGGAGCGTCATGGCCAAGAGTGAATACCAGGTAAGCGGGATGACCTGCGCGCACTGCGAGGCCGCCATCACAGCCGAGGTGGCCCAGATTCCGGGTGTCGACGACATAGACGTCAGCGTCGACACCGGCAGGCTCGTCGTCACCAGCTCGGAGCCCGTCGACGCCAACGCCGTTCTCGGTGCGGTCGATGAGGCCGGCTATCAGGCGGTCTTGATCTCATGACAACGACGGCACTCAACAGCATCGAGCTCGAAATCGCGGGGATGACCTGTGCTTCCTGCGCGGCCAGGATCGAAAAGAAGCTGAACAAGCTGGACGGTGTCGCCGGCAGGGTCAACTACGCGACAGAAAAAGCCAGCCTCACAGTCCCCTCCGGATACGACCCGCAATTGCTGATCGGCGCGGTCGAGAAAGCCGGATACACCGCGGCCCTGCCACAGCCGGAGGGCGAGGTTCCGGCCGCCGGGGCGAGCGACGACGCCGAGCTGGTATCCCTGCGCACCCGGCTGGTTGCCGCGCTCGTGCTCGCCGGCCCGGTCATCGCCATGGCGATGATCCCCGCCCTACAGTTTCGGTACTGGCAATGGGTGTCGCTACTGCTGGCCGTACCGGTCGTCGTATGGGCGGGCGCGCCGTTCCACGCCGCCGCCTGGGCCAACCTCAAACATCGCACCGCGACCATGGACACCCTCGTCTCAGTCGGCACACTGTCGGCGTTGCTGTGGTCCCTCTACGCCCTGCTCCTGGGGACGGCCGGCAAACCGGGTATGCGGCACAGCTTCGAGCTGACCGTGCGGTCGAACGACGGCGCAAGCAATATCTACCTCGAAGTGGCCGCGGGCGTGACCCTGTTCGTCCTGGCCGGCCGCTATTTTGAGAAGCGTTCCAAGCGGCGGGCCGGCGCCGCACTGCGCGCCCTGCTGGAACTCGGCGCCAAGGACGTCGCGGTTCTGCGTGACGGGACAGAGATCCGCGTTCCCGTCGATCAGCTCCGGGTGGACGACGAGTTCGTGGTGCGGCCCGGCGAGAAGATCGCCACCGACGGGCTGGTTGTCGCGGGGCGTTCGGCCGTAGATGCCTCGATGCTGACCGGCGAATCCGTGCCCGTCGAGGTCGGCGAGGGCGCCGCCGTCACCGGTGCCACCGTCAACGCCGGCGGGCGTCTTGTCGTGCGAGCGACCAGGGTCGGTGACGACACGCAACTGGCACAGATGGCCAAGCTCGTCGGGGAGGCGCAATCGGGCAAAGCCGAGGCGCAGCGGCTCGCCGACCGCATCTCCGGGGTGTTCGTTCCAATCGTCATCGCCATCGCCTTGGCCACCCTCGGTGTGTGGCTGGCGGTGGGATTTCCGGTCACCGCGGCTCTGACGGCCGCCGTCGCGGTGCTCATCATCGCCTGCCCGTGCGCCCTGGGGCTGGCCACTCCGACCGCGCTGCTGGTCGGCACCGGTCGCGCGGCCCAACTCGGCGTGCTGATCAAGGGGCCCGAAGTGCTCGAGTCCACCCGCAGAATCGACACGATCGTGCTCGACAAGACCGGCACCGTCACCACCGGCAAGATGACCCTCGTCGACGTGATCACCGGGCCGGAGACCGATCGCAAAACGCTGCTGCGCCGCGCCGGCGCCCTGGAAGACGCCTCGGAGCATCCCGTCGCACAGGCCATCGCCGGCGCTGCCAAAGCCGAATTCGGCCCCCTACCCGCGGCCCGGGATTTCGCCAACCTGGAAGGCAACGGGGTGCACGGCACGGTCGACGGTGATTTCGTGGTCGTCGGGCGCGAGAGCCTGCTGGCCGATTGGGGCCTACCCCTTGACGCCACCTTGTCGGCACGCAAAGCCCGCGCCGAGAGCGAAGGCAGAACCGCCGTCGCCGTCGGCTGGGACGGCCGCGCCCGCGGCGTCCTGGTGATCGCTGACACCGTCAAGCCCACCAGTGCTGAAGCCGTCCGGCTGTTCAGCCGCTTGGGCCTGACACCGGTGCTGCTGACCGGTGACAACCGGATCGTCGCGAACCGTATCGCCGAGCAGGTCGGCATCGCGCACGTCATCTCCGAGACGATGCCTGCCGACAAGGTCGCGGCTATCAAGCGTTTGCAGTCCGAGGGCAAGGTCGTGGCCATGGTCGGCGACGGCGTCAATGATGCCGCGGCCCTCGCCACCGCCGATCTCGGGTTGGCCATGGGTACCGGCACCGATGCCGCTATCGAAGCCGCCGATCTCACCGTGGTACGCGGCGATTTGCGCGCCGCGGCCGACGCGATCCGGCTCTCCCGGCGAACGCTCGCCGCCATCAAGACCAACCTGTTCTGGGCCTTCGGCTACAACGTCGCTGCGATCCCGCTGGCCGCGCTCGGCATGCTCAACCCGATGCTCGCGGGCGCCGCGATGGCGTTCTCCAGCTTTTTCGTCGTCGGTAACAGCCTGCGGCTGCGCTCGGTCACGAGCGTCATCACCGAGGCATGACACACGCTTTGCGCGCCGTTGCCGCTAACCCGAGGGGAAGGCATCCGCTCGCGCAACCTTCGCACGGTCACGCTCAACGACGTGTTCCTGAGCAACCGGT
>CAYNLB010000219.1:0-4876 GCA_964397935.1 uncultured Mycobacterium sp. | reverse complement strand
TCGCGATCAGCGCGTTGGTGTTGGCCGGGTTCCCGGTCACGCCGACGCGGATGTCATCGGCTGCGACCGAGTTGAGCGCTTTGCCCTGCGCGGTGAAGATCGCACCGTTGGCTTCCAGCAGGTCGCTGCGCTCCATGCCCGGGCCACGCGGACGGGCGCCCACCAGCAGGGCCAGGTTGGCGCCGTCGAAGATCTTGTTCGGATCCGAGCCGATTTCGATGCCCGCCAGCAGCGGGAACGCGCAGTCGTCGAGTTCCATCACGACGCCCTCGAGCGCCTTCAGCGCGGGCTCGATCTCGAGTAGGCGCAGCTCGATCGGGCGGTCGGGGCCCAGCAGCGAGCCGCTGGCCAGGCGGAACAACAGGCTGTAGCCGATCTGGCCGGCAGCACCGGTGACGGCGACCTTGAGAGGACTTGCGCTCACGTCTAGTTACTCCTTGTGGAGAAGGTCTTCACTGATTTCGGTTTCGGCTCGAAACTAGCGCACCCCTTCCGGCCTTGAGTCTCCGGTACCGATGCTTCCGCTCCCCGCCGGGATAGTCACGCGCAGCGAAAGTCCAGCACGCGTAGCATGAAGCACCGCTCGTTGTGACTGGCGCGGCGATGGGAGGTTGAGATGTTCCCGGGATTCGACGCATTGCCCGAGGCGCTGAGACCGGTCGCGAAGCCGCGGGTCTACGAGCAACACGTACACCCGGTTCCCGCCCCCGCCCAGCCTCTGGTCGATTGCGGCGTCTATGTCGGAGGTCACCGGCTGTCGGGCACGTACAGCTACGCCGCCGCGCTGGCCCAGGTGCGCGAGATCGAACTGACGGGACACGAGGCATTCGTGTGGATCGGTTTGCACGAGCCGGACGCCAGCCACATGCAGCAAGTGGCGGACGTATTCGGCCTGCACGCATTGGCCGTCGAGGACGCCGTGAGTGCCCATCAACGACCCAAGCTGGAGCGCTATGACGAGACGCTGTTCCTCGTGCTGAAGACCGTGAATTACGTTCCGCACGAATCGGTGGCACTGGCCCACGAGATCGTCGAAACCGGGGAGATCATGATCTTCGTCGGCAAGGATTTCGTGGTGACGGTCCGCCATGGCGAACACGGCGGGCTGGCCGATGTGCGCAGGCGGATGGAGGCCGACCCCGAGCACCTGCGACTGGGACCCCACGCGGTGATGCACGCTATCGCCGACTATGTGGTGGACCACTACCTGGCCGTGACCCATTTGATGGAGGACGACATCGACGCCATTGAGGAGGTGGCGTTCTCCCCGGCCCGCGCGCTCGACATCGAACCGATCTATCTGCTCAAGCGCGAAGTCGTTGAACTACGCCGGTGCGTCGTTCCGCTGGGTGTTGCCTTCCAGCGAATGCAGATGGAGAACAAAGACCTGATTTCCAAAGAAGTGCGGCGCTACCTGCGTGACGTCGCCGACCACCAGACGGAGGCCGCCGACCTGATCGCCAGCTATGACGACATGCTCAACTCGCTGGTGCAGGCCGCGTTGGCCCGCGTCGGCATGCAGCAGAACAGCGATATGCGCAAGATCGCAGCCTTGGCGGGCATCCTCGCGGTGCCTACCATGGTCGCCGGGATCTATGGCATGAACTTCCATTTCATGCCCGAGCTGGACGAGAAGTGGGGTTACCCGGCGGTGGTCGGCGGGATGATCGTGATCTGTCTTTCTCTGTTCTACAACTTCCGGAAGAGGGGCTGGCTCTAGCCTGGCCGAGCTGACGAACGGGCTCAACCAGCTTGTGCCGCAGGGCGGTTCGGATCCAGTACGTCGACACCGTCGTTGTGCCATGCCTGGCGCATCGCCGCGGCACCTCTGAGCCGCACCCGGGCCGCTTCGGTCGCGGTGACCGGAGTCGCCGACAGGAATTTCACCGGTTCACGCGGCGGCTCGAGCGGCAGATCCGGGATGTCGCCGCGGCCCAACAACACCGCGGTGAAAGGCGCCCGCCCCGACGGCCATTCCCACAGTGGCGACCCGAGGTCGATGAGGGCGTCGGCGACCAGCACCACGCCGTCGACAGCCGGCGTGGCCGCCAGTATGGCGATGCTGCGCACGACGCCGGTAACCGGCCCGGGATCGCGCAGGCGCAGCACAACTTCCGCACGAGGACCGCGCTGCGGGTCAGTCACCACCTGTGCCGGATCGGTCATCGGATGGCGCGAGCATCCCAGCGACACGTAATGCACCACGTCGTCGCTCCCGCGAAATCGCAGCACCTCGACAGGCTCGGCACCCAGGAAAGTCACGCTCGCCCAATCGGGCCCAACGCCGGCGAAGTGGCCGCGCAAATGTGCGCGCACTCGGTCCAGAATTGTCACTGCCCGTCCGACGGCGCAATGGTCAGGTTCGCCCCGGAGTCGGCGTCGAAAACAGCGAGTTTTGTTGTGTCGAAAGCTAATTCGATCGACTGCCCGATCGCCGCTTTCGATTCAGCGGAAACCCGCGCTACGAACTGGTTTTGGTGGCCATTCGATTCGGCGGCCAGCTCATCCAACTGAGCCGAGTGCGCGGCCCAATCCGCGGTGGAGAAGTACACGTACTTGTCGGCGCCCAGCGACTCGACGAGGTCGACCTTCACCTCCAGGATCAGGGCTCTGATGCGCTGGTAACCGTCAATCAACGCGGCATCAGCCAGATGCTCGGGCCGGACCCCGACGATGATGGTTTCCGGTTTTGGGTGTTGCGCGATCACCTGCTGGACTTCCGCCGTCAGCATCACCTCGCCGAAGGGCAGCATCAGTCCGATCGGTGTCAACGTGGCGGGGAAGAAATTCATCGCCGGCGAGCCGATGAACCCGGCGACGAACAGGTTGGCCGGATGCTCGTAAAGTTCTTCCGGCGTGCCGATCTGCTGGGCAACGCCGGCGTGCATCACCACCACGCGGTCTCCGAGCGTCATGGCCTCGGTCTGGTCATGGGTGACGTAGACGGTGGTCGCGCCCAGCCGCTTCTGCAGCCTGGCGATCTCGCCGCGCATCTGCACGCGCAGCTTGGCATCGAGGTTGGACAGCGGCTCGTCCATCAAGAACGCCTTGGGATGCCGCACGATCGCCCGGCCCATCGCGACCCGCTGTCGTTGCCCACCCGACAACTGGGAGGGCTTACGGTCCAGAAGCTCTATCAGGTCAAGGGTTTTTGCGGTCTCGTCAACCTTCTGCGCGATTTCGGATTTCTTCATCTTCGCCAGGGTCAGTGGGAACGCCATGTTTTGACGCACGGTCATGTGCGGGTAAAGCGCGTAGGACTGAAAAACCATCGCGATGTCGCGGTCCTTGGGCGCCTTATCGTTCATCCGCTCGCCACCGATGCGCAGCTCGCCAGACGAGATATCCTCAAGTCCGGCAATCATGTTCAAGGTGGTGGTCTTGCCACAGCCGGACGGCCCGACCAGGATCACGAACTCCCCGTCGGCAATGGTGATATTGAGGTCCTGCACCGCCATCGCGCCGTCCGGGTAGCTCTTGCTGACGTGGTCCAGCACAATCTCGGCCATCGAGCTATCCCTTCACAGCGCCAGAGGTCAACCCGGCGACGATCCGTCGTTGGAAGACTAAAACAAATACGATAATCGGGACGGTGATCACGATGGCACCGGCCGCAATCGATCCGGTCGGTTCCTCGAACTGTGAACTGCCGGAGAAATTCGCGATCGCCACCGGCGCGGTGATCGCCGCCTTGGTGGCGGTCAGCGACAGCGCCAGCAGCAGGTCGTTCCAGGCGAAGATGAACACCAGGATCGCCGCGGTCACCACTCCGGGGGCCGCCAGCGGGACGATCACCTTGCGGAAGGCCTGCGCCGGTGTCGCGCCGTCGATTTTTGCCGCCTTCTCCAGATCCCACGGGATCTCCCGGAAAAAGGCCGACAACGTGTAGATGGCAAGGGGCAACGCGAAGGTGATGTAGGGCAGGATCAAGCCCGGCCACGTGTCGAACAGGCCGACGAAGCGCTCGATGTTGAACAACGGTGTGACCAGCGAGATCGCGGGGAACATGGTGACGAGCAGGGTGGCACCGATAAGCAGCCGCTTGCCCGGAAAGTTCAACCGGGCAATCGCGTAAGCCGCCATCGCGCCGAGCACCACCGCAATCGCGGTAGTGATCAACCCGATCCCGACGGAGTTGACCAGCGCCGAACTGAAGAAGTCGCCCCGGAAGATACCGCGATAATTCTCCAAAGACACCGACGACGGAATCAGCTTGCCGTCCTTGACCGTTGACGTCGGTTTGAGCGAGAGGCTGAAGATCCACAACACCGGCAGTAGCGCATACATCACGACCAGGGCGTCGACTATCACCCAAATCAGGACGCTGCGCGTGCCCACCACAACACGTCCGCGCTCAGTGGCCATCGGCGCCCCCACCCCCGGGCGCTGCGGCGCCGAACACCTTGATGAAGACCAGCGCGATGATGCCCACACAGACGAAGATCAGCACGCTGATCGCCGAGCCGAGCCCGACATTGAAGCCCTTGAAAAGGTTGTCGTAACCCAGGATCGACACCGACTCGGTGTTGTTGGCACCGTTGGTCAGTACATAGATGTTGTCGAAGATGCGGAAGGCGTCCAGAGTCCGGAATAGCAGCGCGACCACCACCGCCGGCTTGATGATCGGCAAGATGACTCTGGTCAGCCGCCGCCAGGGGTCGGCGCCGTCGACTTGGGCGGCTTTCAGCAAATCTTCTGGGACCAGCGCCAACCCGGCCAGCAGCAGCAGCGACATGAACGGCGTGGTCTTCCAGACCTCGGCGATGACGACAATGCCCAGTGAGGGGATCTGCGCGGTGAGCGGGGCGCTACCTTGCGGCAGCAGATTGGCCAGATAGCCGGTTCCCGGCGTCCAGGCGTAGTACCAGCTGTAGGA
>CAYNLB010000218.1:0-4885 GCA_964397935.1 uncultured Mycobacterium sp. | reverse complement strand
CCCCCACACTGCCAGTGTGGTGCGCTACCAGCTGCGCCATAGCCCCAAGTCGTGCCCATCGAAGCTACACCACGGTCAACCGTCCTTCAAAGTCGCTGATCAGACCAGCTCACGTCCGCCTGAGACGGCAGCAGATGGGGCGCCGGTTCGAGCACCGTCCGCGTTTCCGGCGCCAGCACCCAACCGACGGCCGCGATCAGCAGAACCATGCCGCTGATGGTGAAGTCCCAGCCGTAACTCAGATGCTGGGCGACCCAACCGACCGTCATCGAGCCGACGATGGCACCCAGATCCGACATCATCTGCACCGCCGCCACCGGGGTGCCCGCGCGCGCCTCACTACCCAGGATGTCGGCGATGGCGGCCTGCATCGGTGACATGAAGATCCCCGTCGTCGCACCGACCACACACGCCGCGGCCATGAATGCGGGCAGCGACGACACGACACCGAGCCATACGGTCGCCACACCGGACGCCGCCAGGCCGACGATCAACAACGTGCGCCGTCCCATCCGGTCAGACAAGTAGCCGCTGGGAACGACCGCCAGGGCATTGCCGGCCGCGAACGTCGCAAGCACCACACCGATGACGCCGATGCCCTGGCCCATGACGTCGGAGATGAACAGCGGAACCAGCGCGACGCGAAGCCCGAACGCCGACCAGCCCATCGCGAAATTGGACAGCAGCGCCGACCAATACGCGCGGAACCGCAGCGCCTCCCCCATCGTCACTTTCGACCGTGTCGGCGGCCCGGGCGCGGCCAGCGCCGAATGTCGCAAGCCGTAGTACAGCACCACTGCCACGCCCAGCAGCGCGGCGCCGTAGACGACGAACGGAGCGGTCAACCCCCAGCCCGCCGCCAGGGCGCCGACCGCCGGTCCCCCGACCGCACCCACCATAAAAGAGGTGGTGAATATGCCCGCGATTCGGCCGCGCGCGTCGACCGGGCTGATGTGGATCATCAGACCCAACGCCGAGACATAAAACAACGTCGATCCGACGCCGCTGAGCGCACGGAAAACCACCAGCTGCCAGTACGCATGGGCGAACGCACACGCGGTGGTCGACAATGCCACGAGCAGCAAACCACTGAGGTAGATTCGCCGCTCACCCAACCGCTGCACCAGCAGGCCGCTTACCGGCGCAAAACACAGCCGGCTCAACGAAAACGCGGTGACCAAGAAAGTCACCGCGTTGATGCTGACCCCGAAAGTGCGCGCAAAGGATGGCATCACCGGCGAAATGACGCCATACCCCAGCGCGATCATGATGTTCGCCCAACTGAGAATCCAGACTTCGCGCGGCAGTCGGGCGGAACGGGACCCAGATTCCCCCGGGCGGGCACGGCGGAGGGAAATGGTCACCCGATGACTTTATTGACCACCTCGCGCGCAGTTGCTTGCACCTCGGCCAAATGCTCGGTTCCGTTGAAAGACTCCGCATAAATCTTGTAGACATCCTCGGTGCCCGAGGGCCGCGCAGCAAACCACGCGTTGGCCGTCGTCACCTTGAGCCCGCCCAACGGGGCACCGTTGCCGGGCGCGGCGGTCAGCTTCGCGGTGATCGGCTCCCCGGCCAACTCCGTGGCCGTCACCTGGTCGGCGGAGAGCTTGGCCAGCCGGGCTTTCTGGTCACGATCGGCGGGCGCGTCCACCCGCGCATATGCGGGCGTCCCGTATTCAGCGGTGAGTTCTCGATAGCGCTGCGACGGACTGAGGCCGGTGACGGCCAGCATCTCGGAGGCCAGCAACGCCAGGATGATGCCGTCCTTGTCGGTGGTCCACACCGAACCGTCGCGCCGCAGAAACGACGCCCCCGCCGACTCTTCGCCGCCGAAGCCGATGGTGCCGCCGATCAGGCCATCGACGAACCACTTGAAGCCGACGGGCACCTCGACGAGCTTGCGACCGATCCCGGCGACCACCCGGTCGATGATCGAGGAACTGACCGCGGTCTTGCCGACGGCGATGCCGTCCGGCCACGAGGGCCGGTGCGTGTAGAGGTAGTCGATCGCCACCGCCAGATAGTGGTTCGGGTTCAGCAGCCCCGCATCGGGGGTGACGATGCCGTGGCGGTCCGCATCGGCGTCGTTGCCGGTGGCGATCTGGTAGCGGTCGGGGTTGGCGGCCATCGTGGCAAGAAGCCCCGCCATCGCGTCCGGTGAGCTGCAGTCCATCCGGATTTTGCCGTCGTGGTCGAGCGTCATGAATCGCCAGGTCGCGTCGACCAGTGGATTGACCACCGTCAACGCGAGGTTGTGTCGCTGCGCGATCTCGCCCCAGTAGTCCACGCTGGCCCCGCCGAGCGGGTCGGCGCCGATGCGCACCC
The DNA here is from genome assembly GCA_964397935.1 of uncultured Mycobacterium sp. Lineage (GTDB taxonomy): Bacteria > Actinomycetota > Actinomycetes > Mycobacteriales > Mycobacteriaceae > Mycobacterium. The sequence continues at coordinate 2,557 of CAYNLB010000218.1, read as the reverse complement.
CGGCTTCCCGGATTGCGTCGATGTCGACCACGTTGGGCAGATCGTCGACATAGTTGCCCAGGTAGTCGTGGCGCTGGACGGTCTGCAGTGCGCGGGCCAGCGGGATGCGGTGTACCGGTGTTCGGTTGCGCAGGATCTCGTTGGCACGCTTGGCAATCGCATTGGTCGCGTCGGTGTCGGCCGGGCCGCCGCTGGGCGGGTTGTACTTGAAGCCGCCGTCGGGCGGCGGGTTGTGCGACGGCGTCACCACGATTCCGTCGGCCGGCGAATCGGTGCGGCCCCGGTTGTAGGCGAGGATGGCGTGGCTGATCGCCGGTGTCGGGGTGTACCGGTCCTTCGCGTCGACCATCGTGACGACATCGTTGGCGGCCAGCACCTCCAGCGCCGACACCCATGCCGGCTCGGAGAGACCATGCGTATCACGGCCGATGAACAGCGGCCCTGTGGTTCCCTGGGCGGCACGGTACTCGACGATCGCCTGGGTGATCGCCAGAATGTGGGCCTCGTTGAACGCCCCGCCCAGCGCCGAGCCGCGATGACCCGACGTACCGAACGCCACCTGCTGGGCGACGTCGTCGGGATCGGGTTGTATCGAGTAGTAAGCGGTTACCAGATGGGGCAGATCGACGAGGTCTTCGGGAAGGGCCGGTTGACCGGCACGCGGGTTGGCCACCATGGCTACCAATTCTGCCCGTGTCCGAGGCGTCGCGCCCGTCCGCACTTCTCACGCAATTGCCGGGTTTACCTACTTGTGAGTCGCCCCTACGCTGCTAAGCGCACCAGTCATAGGAAGGAAATCGGCCAGTGGCAAACGACTATCGCGAGTTGGCCGCGATTTTCGTCGGGGGTGCACTGGGCGCGCTGACCCGCGTGGCGCTGCAGAGCGTTCTGGCCCCCGATCCGGAACGCTGGCCGTGGTCGACGTTCATCGTCAACATCGTCGGCGCGTTTCTGGTCGGTTATTTCACCACCCGACTACTTGAACGGCTGCCGCTGTCGAGTTATCGGCGTCCCCTGCTCGGCACCGGGTTGTGTGGCGGGTTGACCACCTTCTCGACCGCACAGGTCGAAACGCTGAAGATGATCGAGCACGGCCACTGGTTGATGGCCGCCTCCTACACCGTCAGCAGCATTGCGCTGGCCTTGCTGGCGGTGCATCTGGCCACCGCTTTCGTTCGGCGGGTGCGGGTGCGCCTATGACCGCCACCACGGTCGCGGTCTGGGCCGGCGTCGGGCTCCTGGGCGGCATCGGTTCCGTCCTGCGCTTCCTCGTGGACCGTGCGCTGGCCCGCCGGGTGGCCCGGCCGTTTCCGTTCGGCACGCTGATGGTGAATGTCAGCGGCGCCGCGCTACTGGGTTTTCTGGGAGGCCTCGCGCTGAGCAGGGAGGCGGCACTGCTGGCCGGCACCGCGTTCGTCGGCGCCTACACCACCTTCTCCACCTGGATGCTGGAAACACAGCGGCTTGGCGAGGAGCACCAGTTCCGCGCGGCCCTCGCCAACATCGTCGTCAGCATCGTGCTCGGTGAAACGGCCGCGTTCGTCGGGCTGCGAATTGCCGAGCAGATCTAGGCGGGCAATCAGGTTGTGCGGAGGCAGGGGACGTCGTCGGGAGTGCGTGCCAGCGCGTACAGCGCCATCCGCCGATTCGCCATGTCGTGCTCGCCGAGGAACACACAGCCGCCACTCTCACAGAACCGGCGCGCGGTCTTGTTGCGGTGGTCGGGATCGAACATGATTCGGCGACAGCGCGGCTCGGCCTCGAGCACGCTGGCCACGAAGTAGGGCAGCAGGTAGCGGGCAATCCCCTGGTTGATCAGGTCCAGATCGGCGATGGCCGCATGGATGCCCAAGTCATAGGGGTCGCACTCGTATCGGGTCGCGATGGAATCCTTAGCGGCTCTGTATAACTCGACGTATCCGTGGTCTTCCCCATCGAGGCTGGCGACAAAGGGGCGCGAGTAGCGACCTTCGCGTTGGGCACGCAGGTAACGCCGCCACCGCGACGCGGGCCAGGTTGATTCCCACGCTTCGGCCAAGTGCGGCCGGCTCATCCATTCGGCGATCGTCTCGGCGTCGGCATCCGGGTCGGCCAGGCGGAACGCGTACGGGGCGGGCACTTGTGGCATGGGTGGCGGCGGAACGTTGCGGACCTCGTCGCTGATATCGGTCAGTTCCCGGGGCAGGATGACTTCGGGTTCGCTCATATCAAGGGCGGAGCCTACCGAAGCGGGTCTGCGGCATCCCAAGATCGCTTCGTTCGCCGGCGTTCAGCGGCTCTTCAAGACCCTCGCGAGGATGACTGCTTGGCTGACGTCCAGGTCGCGAGTCGCGGTGACCAGTGTGACGGCGCCCCGTTTGGCCAGCTTGCGCAACTCCTCCAGCGCGGGGTTGTCGCGCAGTTCAGCCTCGTAACGCGTCGCGAATTCGTCGAACCGCTCAGATCGATGCTGATACCACTCGCGCAGTTCCTTCGACGGCGCGACGTCCTTGAACCAGATCCCCACCCGCGGGTCGTCCTTGCGCACTCCTCGCGGCCAGACCCGATCGACCAGCAC
>CAYNLB010000217.1:0-4894 GCA_964397935.1 uncultured Mycobacterium sp. | reverse complement strand
GGCTTGGTCTCGCCGACTCGCTATCGGATTCGCCCTGCACCGTCTAGGGCGCTAGGCGCTCTTGTCGCGACGCTCCGCACGCGAGGGCTTGCGCGGCATGATCGTCGGCAACACATTGTCTTGCACGGTTTCCTTGGTGACCACGACTTTGGCGACATCATCGCGGCTGGGGATGTCGTACATGACGGGCAGCAGGACTTCTTCCATGATGGCGCGCAAGCCACGGGCGCCCGTGCCGCGGTGGATCGCCTGATCGGCGATCGCTTCCAGCGCGTCGTCGGTGAGCTCGAGCTCTACGCCATCCATCTCGAAGAGCCGAGTGTACTGCTTGACCAGTGCATTCTTCGGCTCGGACAGGATCTTGACCAACGATTCCCGGTCCAGGTTGGTGACCGAGGCGACCACCGGCAGCCGTCCGATGAATTCGGGGATCAGGCCGAACTTGATCAGGTCCTCGGGCATTACTTCGGCGAAGTGATCGGTGGTGTCGATCTCGGTTTTGGAGCGGACCTCGGCGCCAAAGCCCAAACCGCGCTTGCCGACGCGCTCGTAGATGATCTTCTCCAGGCCGGCGAACGCGCCCGCGACGATGAACAACACGTTGGTGGTGTCGATCTGGATGAACTCCTGGTGCGGGTGCTTGCGGCCGCCCTGCGGCGGCACCGACGCCTGGGTGCCCTCCAATATCTTCAGCAGCGCCTGCTGCACGCCCTCGCCCGAGACGTCGCGGGTGATCGACGGGTTCTCGCTCTTGCGGGCGATCTTGTCGACCTCGTCGATGTAGATGATGCCGGTTTCGGCGCGCTTGACGTCGTAGTCGGCGGCTTGGATGAGCTTCAGCAAGATGTTCTCGACGTCCTCACCGACATACCCTGCTTCGGTCAGCGCGGTGGCGTCGGCGATGGCGAACGGAACGTTGAGCATCTTGGCGAGCGTCTGGGCGAGGTACGTTTTGCCGCAGCCGGTGGGGCCGAGCATCAAGATGTTGGACTTGGTCAGCTCTACCGGCTCGTGCCGGGAGTCACGGCTCTTTTCGCCGGCCTGAATTCGCTTGTAGTGGTTGTAAACCGCGACAGCCAGCGTCCGCTTCGCGGTGTCCTGCCCAATGACATATCCCTCGAGGAAATCCCGGATCTCAACGGGCTTGGGCAGTTCGTCGAGCTTGACGTCGTCGGCGTCGGCGAGCTCCTCTTCGATGATCTCGTTGCACAGGTCTATGCATTCATCGCATATGTACACACCGGGGCCAGCAATGAGTTTCTTGACTTGCTTCTGGCTCTTCCCGCAGAACGAGCACTTCAGCAAGTCACCGCCGTCTCCGATGCGCGCCATGGTGCTGAGGGCCTACTTCCTGTTCGCCGTCTCTCTTGATGTGCCGCATGTAATGCCCGACGCTACCCGCTTGATCGGGCCCGACGCGACAATTAACGCGAATCGCGTCGGTGGTATTCATGCTGTCCGTGTCATGAAACATATAGCCGGACGGCGCCCGTCACTCACGTAAGACGCGCTTTGCGTGTCTCTGGCGTGTCGCGGTCGTTACGCGACCGAGCCTGTGCGCCGACAAACCCCGCTTCCAGTCGGGTGCTCGACCAAACGACCGATCACACGACGCTTGGGCGGGCACCCACTGGCTCACCCTACAGTGGCCGGGTGGGATTGGCTCCTGGTTTGGATGGCCCAGGCGATCCGTACTACTCAGCGACGGCCGATCATGATCCTTGCTACGTGCTGCCCGCGATCCGCATCGCCGACATCGCGGAGGTCCGCCGAGCGTGCAAGCAGCGCGAAGAATCAGCCGAGAATTCGCAATGAGTGCACGTTCGACGCAACCTCAGGCGGTCTGCGCGGAGAGCTTCCTGTACTCCAGGACAGTGTCGATGATCCCGTAATCCTTGGACTCTTCCGCGGTGAGGATCTTGTCCCGGTCCGTATCCCTGCGGACCGTCGCCGCGTCCTTGCCGGTGTGGCGAGCCAGCGTGGTCTCCATCAGCGTGCGCATCCGCTCGATCTCGGCGGCCTGGATCTCCAAATCGGAGAACTGTCCCTGGATCACGCCGGCAAGTGAAGGCTGGTGAATCAGCACACGCGCGTTGGGCAGCGCCATCCGCTTGCCCGGTGTCCCGGCAGCCAACAGCACCGCGGCCGCCGAGGCGGCCTGACCCAGGCACACCGTCTGGATGTCGGCGCGCACGTACTGCATGGTGTCGTAGATCGCCATCAGCGAGGTGAATCCCCCGCCGGGCGAGTTGATGTACATGGTGATGTCGCGGTCGGGGTCCAGCGACTCCAACACCAGCAGCTGCGCCATGATGTCGTTCGCCGACGCGTCGTCGACCTGGACACCGAGGAAGATGATGCGTTCCTCGAACAGCTTGTTATAGGGGTTGGACTCCTTGACTCCGAAGCTGGAGTGCTCGATGAACGACGGCAGGATGTAGCGCGCCTGGGGCTGGGTCTGATGATTCATTGGACTTCTCCGTTGACGTGGGCGGCGCCGGTGATGATGTGGTCGACGAAGCCGTACTCCAGGGCTTCCTGGGCGGTGAACCAGCGGTCGCGGTCGGAATCCGCCTCGATGCGCTCGATCGACTGGCCGGTGAATTCGGCGTTCAGCCGGAACATTTCCTTCTTGATGACGTGGAACTGCTCGGCCTGAATCGCGATGTCGGCCGCGCTGCCGGTCACCCCGCCCAGCGGTTGGTGCATCAGTATGCGGGCGTGCGGCAGCGCGTAGCGCTTGCCCTTGGTGCCAGCCGCCAGCAAAAACTCGCCCATCGAGGCGGCCATGCCCATCGCGTAGGTGGCGATGTCACACGGCGCCAGCACCATGGTGTCGTAAATCGCCATCCCGGCACTGACCGATCCGCCCGGGGAATTGATGTAAAGCGAGATGTCCTTGGAGGCGTCTTCGGCGGCGAGCAGCAGAATCTGCGCGCACAGGCGATTGGCGATCTCGTCGTTCACCTCCGAGCCCAGGAAGATGATGCGCTCTGCGAGCAAGCGCTCGTAGACCGAGTCCGTGAGGCTCAGACCCTGCGAGTTCGAACGCATGTCAGTCACTACTGGGTTACCTGCTTTCTCGAGTTCTTTGCACCGACACTAACCAACCGCGGCCCGCGTTTCGCGCTCACGTATCCGCGAACTGGTCGAGTTCGCTCACAGCGTCATGTCGCCGCATTATCGGCCTCCTCCGCCTCGGCAGCTGCCTCGGCCTCGTCGGTCTGGCCACGCTTGCCGAAGAACTCACCGGTGTCGACCGTGTTTCCGGCGGTATCGGTGACCGTCGCGGCTTGGACCACCTCGGCGACGGCCAGCCCGCGTCGCACATCGGCGAACATCGCAGGCAATTGGTTGTTCTCCTGAAGGTAGGCCAACAGCTGCTGCGGCTCGACGCCGTATTGCCGGGATGTTGCCACCAGCCGTTCGGTCAAGTCGTCCTGACCGACCTGGACCTGCAGCTCATCGGCCAGCGCATCCAGCAACAGCTGCTTTTTTACCTCCGTCTCGGCGGCCGTGCGCGTCTCGGTCTCGAACTCCTCGCGAGACTTACCCTGCTCGGCGAGCGCCTGTCCGAGCCTGGCGTCGTCGTGGTCCAGGCTGTGGAGCGCACCGTGCAGGGCGCTGTCCACCTGGGCCTGGACGATCGCGTCCGGCAGCGGTACCTCGACCTGCTCGAGGAGTGTGTCGATCGCTGCGTCGCGAATCTGCTCTGCTTGCTGGGCACGCTTGACTCGGCCCACCTGCTCGCGGAGGTTGGACCGCAGCTCCTCAATGGTGTCGAACTCGCTGGCCAATTGGGCGAACTCGTCGTCGGGCTCGGGAAGCTCGCGCTCCTTGACCGACCTGACGGTGACGGTCACCTGCGCGTCTTGCCCGGCGTGTTCGCCGGCCGCCAACTTCGCGGTGAACTCCTTGGACTCATCGACGGACAAACCGACCAGAGCGTCGTCAAGACCCTCGATGAGGCGACCCGAGCCGACCTCGTGCGACAGTCCTTCAGCGGCGGCACCTTCCACTTCCTCGCCATCGATGCTGGCCGACAAGTCGATCGAGACGAAGTCACCAACGGCCACCGGCCGGTCCACCCCGGTCAGGGTGCCGAACCGGGCACGCAAGGACTGCAGCTCGGCGTCGACGTCTTCGTCGCTGACCTCGATCGGATCCACCGAGATCGTGAGCGCTTTCAGGTCCGGAAGTGAGAGCTTGGGTCGGACGTCGACCTCGGCGGTGAACGCCAGCTCCTGGCCATACTCCTTCTTGGTGACCTCGATGTCGGGCTGGCCAAGCGGATGCACTTCCGACTCCGCGACGGCCTGTCCGTACCGGGCGGGCAACGCCTCATTGACGACCTGGTCGAGCATCGCCTCCCGACCGACACGGGCCTCCAGCAACCTTGCCGGCGCCTTGCCGGGCCGGAAGCCCGGCAGCCGCACCTGACTGGCCAACTCTTTGTAGGCCCGCTGGAAATCGGGCTCGAGCTCTGCGAAAGGGACCTCCACGTTGATGCGCACCCGGGTAGGGCTCAACTGCTCGACGGTGCTCTTCACGGGTGTGCTCCTCGGTGGTCGTTCTCGGCGGTCGGTGCGCCGTGCCGTGACACGGGGCCGGTCGTGCTAGTCGGGGTGACAGGATTTGAACCTGCGGCCTTCCGCTCCCAAAGCGGATGCGCTACCAAGCTGCGCTACACCCCGCACTGACCTCGCGATCCTACGGCCCCTAAAGGCCAGGTTGGCCACGGGCTCCGCAGTGACCTCGCAGACCTCACAGGGCGATCACTAAACCGTGTCGATTAGATTTGATCTTCGCCGCCAGATACAGTCACGCTCGACTAAATACATGCGGGCGTAGCTCAATGGTAGAGCCCTAGTCTTCCAAACTAGCGACGCGGGTT
>CAYNLB010000216.1:0-4934 GCA_964397935.1 uncultured Mycobacterium sp. | reverse complement strand
GAGAAAACACCGAGCTGGACAAAAATTCTTCCGCACGCACGGCGCAGCGTGGGAGCAGTTAACATATGCAAGAATCTTTCAGCCAAAAATACGGCCCGCAGAAATACGATCCCGACTTCGTCGGGTTCGGCGAAGCTTTTAGCCCCCAAAGCCATTAGCCCGACCCGAAATCGCTTTGGCACGAATCCATAGCCCACGGTGTCAAACCCGGCCCGCCTTGCGGCCTCGAATAATTCGCGGCACGTATATTCTCTCAAGTGCATGCCTTCTGGCTCACTACGTTTGAATACGCGCGAGACATCGTGCGGCCCGGTGTACTTATTGGGTGTGTTGAATATATAACGCCCGCCCCTCTTCAATATGGAATGGGCGCTCCTCAAATGGCTCTCCAGATCATCTGGATGTATATGCTCGAGTACTTGATCGGAGACTACGACATCGTAAGTCTCAGGGGGCTCGAACTTGTCCAGATGCACTCCGTCCGATACTCCCCATGAAAGGTTCGCGTACGAACCGGATACAAGTTTTTCTCCGCGTGCCCGCGTAATCTCCGTTCCCTTGCAGTCATAACCATTAAGCGCGAGGAAAGAAATAAGGCCGCCCTGGCCGGATCCAATTTCATAGATCGACTTGGGGGGCGGTCCGATCAGGTCCAACCATCTTCCGAATTTTTCTTGAGGCGATTCGCGATCAGATTTGCCGGAGAGTTGATTAAGCCACTTTAATTCGGTGTAGAGGCGAGTGTAGCAATGATCGAAAGTGTCCCAGCGATTTTCGGGTTTCGATCGGAGCAGTTCCCGCGTCAATTTCTTTTCCAAATTCCAATGAGCCAATATCATTTGCTCCGTAATATTCGCCCCGGCTGGAATGCTGTATGTCTTTTTGTAGCGTGTTATTAACTTGTTGCCTCGTGGTTCCATGCAATGACATTTCTTGCTATCGCCGGCGCAGTGATCCGCGCCGGCTGCGCAGCACGATCACCGCTGCGCCGAAGACGGCCACGGCAAGCCACACCCCGCCGATCCACCACAGCCATCCCATGTCCGAGTGACTCCCGGGTGCCGCGCCCGGGCCGGGCATGCCCATGCGAGCGACGGTCACGGGATCGTGGCCGGGGACGGACACCTGCGCGACGCCCCCGACGCTCGGCCAACGCGTGGTGTCGCTGTCGAGCCATCTGAGAAGTTCGTCGAGCTGCCCGGGTGCGCCGTTGGACGTTGCGATCAGCAACGATCGGCCGCGGTTGAAGACCGTTTGCACGGATGCGAACCGAAGTGTCGGGTCCAGTGTGAGGGTAGTGGGCTTGCCGTCGGACTCATAAGCGTTGATGGTGATCGGCCCACTCGGCCCTGCGGACACCGGAAGCACGATGTCGGAGTTCTTCCACCCGTCGGCAGCGATCAATACCGCGGGATTCGGCGAATCGATCGCTTTTTGCAAATCGGTCACAACGGTTTCGATCGATATCGCACTCATTCTCTGCAGGCCCACCATGATCTCGGCGGCCCGCACAGTGTCACCGAACGAGCGGGGCTCGATGCCCACCTGGATCTTGGGCATCAGCGCCTGGGGGACCGATCGCAGGCCGTCCGGCACCGGCGGTTTGGCGGGGCTGCTCTGCACGGTGCTGTCGCCGTCGATGGTCAGCGTGAGTAGCTGGTCTCCGGCGCCGGCGATGGTGAAATCTCCGCAACGCCCGACGTTGCGCGAAACATCGAACGTCACATCAAGACCAGTCCATCGCTGCAGGAGCCGATCCGGAACGTCGACCCACCGGTCGATGGCGCCACTGCCGTCGGTGGGCCAGTGGTCGATGGTCTCCTGGCCAATCGTTACTTCAATCTGGCCGCCGATGTCTGCCGGCGTCGGTGAGTACGATCCCAGTAGATGCACCCGCACCGCGTGGATCGATCTACCGAACCGGGTCTGGTCCAGTGGAATAGTCACCCGCGGCCGCAGCGCGGTCGAAGTGGCGACGGGTTGCTTCAATTCGCGCAGCGTGGTGGTGTCGCCGGGTAGTCGGACACTGGACTTCAGCGATCCCACAACAGCCCTGGGGGCAAGGGCCAGGTCCGACAGGTCGCTGAACAGCAAACCCGCATTCGATTCGTCGCTTTGCCCGAGGGTTGCCGAGACCAACAGCCACGGGGCACCCGGAGCGCCTTGCAGGGAAAGCCCTTTATCCCCGCCCTCTTTGACGACGATCTGGCGTTCCTGCGGTCCGGGCGGCGCCGGCGGCGCCTGGCCTCCGCCCAACGGGGCCACGACTATGTCGGGGGCCTGGCCACCGTAGCGCGCGGCGACCGAGGTGGCCACTCGGACCGCGGTGTCGGACTCAGCGGCCGACGGCGATTGTGGCAGATATATGGTCAGCTTCCGCAGCACTGGCGGCAGGAAAGTGGCCACCGTGGTGGGCGGCTGTTCGACCCCGGTGTAGCCGACCGTTCCCTTTAACAGACGCAACGGGCTCCATGGGTAGACGCATTCCCCATCCAACGGCACCAGATGTGCCTGCAGTGTCACCGTCGCCGAACCGTCGATCACTTCCACCCCGGCCAGCGGGATGACGATCGGCGCTTGATCGGTAGCGGGCAGGTTCACCCTCGCGATTTCGCGCTCGCCCTGCTTGACGCTGATCATCCCCGACCGCAGATTGACCGGCAGTTGGACGGTCGCGTTCAACGCGGTTGGTGTCATCCCGCGCGGGACCGGCATGGTCAAGTCCGCTGCGCCATCTAGCGCATAGAAGTCCAGGGTGGAGGCATTGCCGAGCTCGGTGAACGAAAGGGTCAACGAGGCCGTCGTGCTAGTCGGCGTGCCACTCGGTTCGGCGGGCTCGGTCGTTGTACCCGGTTCGGGGGGGTCGGCCCATGATGCCGGGGCGCCGATGGCCAAGAACCCGACCACACCGGCGAGCGCAACAACTCTTCTCACAGACTTCCCAAACATCAACGGAATAGTATGCGCTACTGGACACCGGTCAAGGGCATAAAGACCTGAATCGGCGTGGGCGAAAGACTATCTCCGCCTCCCCGCATCACGACAATCCAGTGCGCCCGAGTTGCCGATCTGCGCGGGCGCTCTGGCCGGTTGGGTGAACTCGTTGCGGAACCTGGACAAATGACGAGCGGCAGAAGTCGTCTGTCGATCGGAGGACGGGTCACCGGCCCGGTATCCGCTTGTCGCGCGGGGCCCGCACGTGGCGTGCGCGCGGCAAATCCCGCGTCCCAGCCGCCGCCGCGCCGCAGTGTGATGTTTGCTAAGGTTTCGGCTGACTCCAGTACCGCGATGGTGCAGCGGGCACTGGGCGCCCGCAGCAGACGGCCGTACCGACGCCGGCCATCTTCTGTAGCGCGAATGCAGCAGGTTGGAACGAGGAGGCCGTCGGTGCGTGAACCACGGCCGGCGAGAACACACCGGCTACCATGCCGGTCGGCACGCAGGTGACGGCATCGGCACCGGTTCGCTATCCGATCCGGGTGCTGACGATCGGGAACGCACCGGCCGGGCCCAACAGCCGCGGCGGTATGGCGACGATGATGCGATTGCTGATCGAGGACACCGACCCACGGTTCCGCGTCCGCCTGGTGCCCACCTATGTCGACGCTTCCCTGGCGGCGCGGCTATGGACGGGAATCTCGGGCATGCTCAAGGCATCCGCGCTGCTGTTGTTCGGCTTCGTCGACGTATTGCACGTCCACTATTCATGGCGCGGCAGTATCGTCCGCAAGTCCGTACCGTTACTCGTCGCGCGGCTGCGCGGCGTCCCGACAATTGTCCACTCCCACACCTCGCAATTCTTCCCGTGGTTCGATGAGTTGCCGCCGCTGCTGCGGCGCGCTATACGCGTGGCGCTGCGCGCCGACTATTCGGTGGTGCTCTGTCAATCCCATGTCAAGGAGTCGTGCGCGCGACTCGGATTCGACGAATCCAACACCCGAGTCCTCTACAACCCCGTGGTCATGCCTGCCGTCGAGCCGTCGTCGCGCACCCGCCAGCCGTTGCAGGCGGTGTCGCTGAGCAGAATGGCAGCCAGCAAGGGAAGCTACGACCTTGTTCGTGCGATCGGCATGCTGCCCAGCGACATTCGGGCCAACGTGCGGGTCACGCTGGCCGGTGACGGAGAAGTAGACCAGGTGCGTGAGTTTGTCCGCGCCAACACACTCGACGACACCATCGACGTCGTCGGCTGGGTCGGCCCCGCGGACAGGGACCGGCTGTTGGCCGAATCGGCGATCTTCGTGTTACCCAGCTATAGCGAGGGCCTTCCGATGGCGGTGCTGGAGGCGATGGCCAACGGGGTGGTACCCGTGACCACCCCAGTGGGCGCGATACCGGAAGTGGTGACCGACGGGGTGAACGGTGTGCTGGTCAGGCCCGGCGACCCCGGCCAGCTAGCGGCGGCGCTTCAGTCCCTCATCGTCGATACCGAGCTGCGCAACCGCCTCGCCGCGGCCGCCCACGCACGCGCCGGCGAGTTCGACGTCGCCCGCTGGCGGGAAGCGCTGCACGACATGTGGCTCGCTGCCGCGTCGCGGCGACGCCGGCCTCTCAGCCCGCAGTCGCCATCCCGCGGGTGCCGCCATAGCGACGCGGAAGCCCGCCGGAGACCATGAGCCGGAAGTAGTCGAACGACGAATCGCTGCCCACCGCCAACCGCGGCAACGCCAGCGGGTCGCAGTAACGATCGGCAAATCCCGGCTTGCTCGCCAACGCCCAGCGCACGCCGCGACCAAGCAGCACGTCCTTGGCGCGGGCGTCGAAATCCTGTAGCCGACCATTCGGGTAAGCGAAAATTGTTGGTGCCCTACCAGTCTCACGCTCAAGCGCCGCGCACGAATCCGCGATCTCCCGTTCGACTTTGTCATCGCTGCAATGAGCGAGGATCGGGTGGGTCACCGTGTGTGGATACAGCGTCACCAGACCGTCGCTGA
>CAYNLB010000215.1:0-4974 GCA_964397935.1 uncultured Mycobacterium sp. | reverse complement strand
TCCACTACGGCTTTTCCAAGAAGGTCGTCAACGCCTACGTGGCGACCCAGGGCTACCCCCTGCTGAAAAAGGGCATCCGGATCAACGCGATCTGCCCGGGTCCCACCGACACCCCGCTGGCCCAGGCCAACGCCGACCTCTGGCTGACCTTCGCGCAGGACTACCGCGACGAGACCGGTTCGAAGGTCCACACCCCGGAGCAGATGGGTGACGTGATGGCGTTTTTGAACAGCGCCGCCGCGTTCGGCATCAACGGGATCACGCTGCTGGTGGACTACGGGCACACGATGGCGTCGCTGACCGGCGCGTACCCGCCCGGAAAGCCCATCATCGACATCATCATGGGCCGGGTGAAGCTCTAGAAGCGGGTGCGCCGGTACCTTCGGTTGGTCTGGCACGAATCGTCGTCATCGGCGGACACGGCAAGGTCGCGCTGCGGCTGGCCCGCGTCCTGACCGAACGCGGCGACGAGCTCAGTTCGGTCTTCCGCAACGCCGACCACGCGGGCGACGTCGCGGCCAGCGGTGCCGCCATCCGTGTCATCAATGCCGCCGCGCGGGCGGGCGTCAAACGGTTCGTGATGGTCTCCTACTTCGGCGCCGGGCCGGATCATGTTGTACGGAGCGAGAATTCGTTCTTCCCGTACGCAGAGGCCAAGGCGGCCGCGGACGCGCATCCGCGCGCCGGGGACCTGGATTGGACGGTGTTGGGGTCCGGCCGCCTCACCTTCGAGCCGCCGACCGGCCGGATCGTCATCGGCAAGGGGAAACGCGAGGTCTCGCGGGCTGATGTCGCGCTCGTGGTGGCCGCGGCGCTGCACGACGACTCGACCATCGGCCGCGCCATCGACTTCAACGACGGTGCCGATGGGCACGGCGTCCCCATCGCCGAAGCACTGGCTGACCGGTAAACGCCGCTGCGCAACTAGGGCGCTGTCGCCGTAACCGCGGCGTCGGCATCGAGCGAAGCGAGGTGCGCAGCGCTTCGTGAGAGGGAACCCGTTTAGGCGTCGCCGATCAGAACGTTGAAATGCCGTTTGCCCTGCGAAAAGGCTTCATTGCTTTGACCCCTGATAGGCGGTTTTCCACCTAAGTTTGTGGGCAAAATGTGGGCACGCTCCGAGCGCGGAGGCGGATTCGCTGATAGGCATGGTGGCGAAGTTGCGGGAAGGTAGAGCGCCACACCGCTGAGAATAAGGGAGGGGCATGTGAAGCTTGCCGACTGTCCAGTCTTTCCCGCGGAGGCGGGAACCGCCCTAAGCACGGACCGCGGCTTGGGTTGGCGCCTGGCGCGACAGGCCGGTCCGGTTTTGCGAGATCCAGATGCTAACTGGGTGTTTGTCGTCGGGCGGGAGGAGGTGTTAGCGCATCTGGACGATACAAGGTTGGATCGCGCCCGTGCTCTTTCCGACGACGATCTCGAGGTTCACCAGCAGCTATTCGCGCCGAACTCAGCTCATGACGTTGCGGCGGTGTTCCGTCCGACCGCCGCCGCGCTGATCGATCGTTTCGCCGCCGCTGGTGGTGGTGACGCGGTCGCCGATGTGACCACGCCGATGGCTAGCGCCCTTTTCGCCACCGTGTCGCGACTGCAGCTATTGCCTATTGAGCACCTGTGTGGGCGGTCCGGCCACGTCCTGTTCGAGGCGTGCCGCAACCTGTTCAAACACGCCGGCTGGCACTTATTCGAGTTGGCACGCCGCCCCGAGTTGTGCGACATGCTTCGCCGTCAGCCTGAGCTGACACGCGGGTTCGTTGAAGAGGTCCTACGGTTGGAGCCGATGGTGCAGGGTTGCCAACGTTTTACTACCCAGCCAACGACCGTCGGTGGGGTAGAGCTGCCGGCCGGCGTGGTGGTGATGTTGTGTATCGCCGCGGTGCAGCGGGACGGCAGCGACGCCATGTCCACTGATGATCTTGTGATTGGCGTTAGGGCGCACCGGCATTGGAGTCTGGGTGCGGGGTCTATGCGTTGCCGTGGCGGGCACATCGTCCGGCAGGTGCTGCGCGTGCTGGTTGAGGAGTGGGTCGAGCGGGCCGGCCATATTGGGTTGGCTCCTGGTTTCCGGCCGGCGGCCGGGTTCCCGCAGACCGAGAGCGCCTTGTGGCCGCCGGAGCTGCCGCTGGTGACGAGGGCTTAGTACTGGTCCACAATCTCGATGAAGCTCCCACCCCATCCAGCGCGAGCCACGCCGACCTGACAACCAGGTCGCGCGCATTCATTCGGTGCCCGGTGCCTAAGGTTGCGCGGGACCGGGCGGATCGCCGCAGCCAAGCGAGCCTTGAGCGCACCGCTTCGCTCTGATGTCCGACGCTGTAGACTCCGCTACGCAGCTGGTATGTCGTCGCCGCAACCGCGGCGCCGGCATCGAGCGGAGCATGTTAGCAGCGCTTCGTGAGAGGGAACCTGGTGAGAATCCGGGACTGTCCCGCAGCGGTATGCAGGAACGAACGCCGTCAACAGCACTGGTCTTGAAGGATCCGGGACCGGGAAGCGATGGCCATTAGGAGCACCACCGGGTGTGTGCCTGCGAGTCCGAAGACCTGCCAGCTGTGCCGGGCGCGCCGCGTCCGGCGGCTCATCGCCTCGTGGAATGGGCGTTTGGCCGTAGCCGTTGAGGGTTGTGTACCGCAGGTGCGCAGCGCAACGTCAAACGGCTGTGCGTCCTCCGGCGGTGACCACCCGTCGATCGATAGGACGAAATCGTGACTCCCCCACCAATTACCGCCACGGTCATCGGCTCCCCGCGCATCGGCCCGAAACGCGAACTCAAACGCGCTACCGAAGGCTATTGGGCTGGACGCACCAGCCGGTCCGAGCTGGAGGCCGTCGCCACGACGCTGCGCCGGGATATGTGGTCCCACCTGGCGGCAGCCGGCCTGGATTCGGTGCCGGTCAACACCTTCTCCTACTACGACCAAATGCTCGACGCGGCGGTCATGCTCGGCGCGCTGCCGGCCCGGACCGCACAAATCTCTGATGACCTGGACCGGTACTTCGCGCTCGCACGCGGCAACGACAACGTCGCACCGCTGGAGATGACCAAGTGGTTCGACACCAACTACCACTACCTGGTTCCCGAGATCGAGCCCGCGACGCGGTTCACGCTGAACCCCGACAAGGTACTCTCTGAGCTCGAAGAAGCACTGGCGCAAGGCGTTCCCGCACGCCCGGTTGTCATCGGCCCGATCACATTCCTGTTGTTGAGCAAGGGAGTCGATGGCGCGGGCCCGCCGATCGAACGGCTCGAGGAACTCATGCCGATCTACTCTGAGCTGTTGGCGTTGCTCGCCGACAACGGCGCGCAGTGGGTGCAGTTCGACGAGCCGGCGCTGGTGACCGACATTGCGCCCGACGCCCCAGCACTGGCCGAGGCCGTGTACAACGCCCTAGGCTCGGTGGACAACCGGCCCGCCATCCATGTCGCCACCTACTTCGGTGACCCCGGCGCCTCCCTCGCCGGCCTGGCCCGTACACCCATCGAAGCCATCGGCGTCGATCTGGCCGCGGGGGCGCAGACGGCAATCGCCGCGGTGCCCGAGCTGGTCGGCAAAACGCTGGTGGCCGGCGTTGTCGACGGACGCAACGTCTGGCGTACCGACCTGGAATCGGCGTTGGGCAAACTGGCGACCCTGCTGGGTTCGGCGGCCACTGTGGCGGTTTCGACGTCATGCTCGACGATGCACGTGCCCTACTCGCTGGAGCCCGAAACCGGCCTCGACGACAACCTCCGAAGCTGGCTGGCGTTCGGTGCTGAAAAGGTGCGCGAAGTCGTCGTTCTGGCCCGCGCGCTTCGCGATGGGCGCGACGCGGTGGCCGACGAGATCGCGGAGTCCAATGCCGCCGTGACCTCCCGTCGCAGCGATCCACGGCTGCACAACGACCGGGTGCGGGCCCGCATTGCGTCGATCCTCGCGTCGGGTACCCACCGCGGTGATGCCGCGCAGCGCCGCGCTGAGCAGGACGCCAGGCTGCATCTGCCCCCGCTGCCGACGACGACGATCGGCTCCTACCCGCAGACCTCGGCAATCCGCAAGGTGCGCGCGGCTTTTCGGTCTGGTGAGATCGACGAGGCCGAGTACGTCAGCAGGATGAAGCAGGAGATCGCCGACGTCATCAAGCTGCAGGAGCAGCTCGGGCTCGATGTGCTGGTGCACGGGGAGCCGGAGCGCAACGACATGGTGCAGTACTTTGCCGAGCAACTGGAGGGCTTCTTCGCGACCCAGAATGGTTGGGTGCAGTCCTACGGCAGCCGCTGCGTGCGTCCGCCGATCCTTTATGGCGACGTGTCCCGTTCGCACCCGATGACAGTCGAGTGGATCAGCTACGCACAGTCGCTGACCGACAAGCCGGTGAAGGGCATGTTGACCGGGCCGGTCACGATCCTGGCTTGGTCCTTCGTCCGGGATGACCAGCCACTGGCCGACACCGCCAACCAAGTCGCGTTGGCCATCCGCGACGAGACCGTGGATCTGCAGGCCGCGGGTATCGCGGTGATTCAGGTCGACGAACCCGCGCTGCGTGAGCTACTCCCGCTGCGTCGCGCCGAGCAGGACGACTACTTGCGTTGGGCCGTAGGCGCTTTCCGGATGGCCACCTCCGGCGTCTCCGACTCGACGCAGATCCACACGCACCTGTGCTACTCGGAATTCGGTGAGGTGATAGGGGCCATCGCCGACCTGGACGCCGACGTCACTTCCATCGAGGCGGCGCGCTCGCACATGGAGGTGCTCGACGACCTGAACTCGGTCGGCTTCGCCAATAGCGTGGGGCCGGGGGTCTATGACATCCACTCGCCCCGGGTGCCCAGCGCGGGAGAGATGGCGCAGTCGCTGCGCGCAGCGTTGAAGGCCGTACCCGCAGGGCGGCTCTGGGTCAACCCCGACTGTGGGCTGAAGACCCGCAGCGTGGACGAGGTGACGGCGTCCCTGAAGAACATGGTCGCCGCCGCGCAGGAAGTCCGGGCCGGGAACT
>CAYNLB010000214.1:1659-4989 GCA_964397935.1 uncultured Mycobacterium sp. | reverse complement strand
ACCACGTCGAGGATGACCTCGATGCCCGCTTCGTGGAACGTGCGGACCATGGTTTTGAACTCGGCGACACTGGCCGTGCGGTTGGCCGCGTACTGATTGTGTGGCGCGAAGAAACCAAACGTGTTGTAGCCCCAGTAGTTTCGCAAACCAAGATCCAACAGCCGCGAGTCGTGCATGAACTGGTGCACCGGCATCAGCTCGATGGCGGTGACGTTGAGCGACTTGAGGTGATCGATGATCACCGGATGAGCCAGCCCGGCAAAGGTACCGCGTAGTTCTTCGGGGACGCCGGGATGGGTCTGCGTCATGCCCTTGACATGGGCCTCGTAGATGACCGTCTCGTGGTACGGGGTGTTCGGCGAGCGGTCATATGCCCAGTCGAAGAACGGGTTGCTCACCACGCTGGTCATGGTGTGGCCCAGTGAGTCGACCATCGGCGGCGTTCCCGGATCGGCGTTACTGGCATCGGGGCCGTTCGGGTGCACGGCCTTCAGGTCATAGGAGAACAACGCCTGGGTGAAGTCGAAGTCACCGTGGAAGG
Organism: uncultured Mycobacterium sp.; assembly: GCA_964397935.1. Lineage (GTDB taxonomy): Bacteria > Actinomycetota > Actinomycetes > Mycobacteriales > Mycobacteriaceae > Mycobacterium. Next base: position 4,448 of record CAYNLB010000214.1, on the reverse strand, counting down.
CCTTGCCATAGGGGTCGAGTAGTAGCTTGCTGGGATCGCACCGGTGACCGGCCGCCGGATCGAAGGGCCCATATACACGAATCCCGTAGCGCTGACCCGGGACGATGTTCGGCACATAGGCATGCCAGACGAAGCCGTCGACTTCTTCCAGGGGGATCCGCGACTCGGCGCCGTCGTCGTCGATCAGACACAACTCGACCTTCTCGGCGATTTCGGAGAACACCGAAAAGTTGGTGCCGGCGCCATCGTAGGTGGCGCCGAGCGGATAGGGGTTTCCCGGCCAGACCGTGGCCAGTCTGGGTTGCTGATCACCGGTAGCGACGGCAGCGGCGCCTGTTTCTGAAGCGGGTTTGTTCGTCGGCATCACATGACCTTATCGGCGGTCGAGCTGCCCAGGGCGCGTTACCACCAGCCGGTGGCGGCGGCCATCTGACGGCCCAATTCATCGGTCATGGTCCGCACGTACGTCGGGGACAGGTGATGGGCGCCGTGGTAGATGAGCACGTTTCCTTCCACCGCACGGCAGATGTCGGCGCGGCAGACCGAGTCGGACATGTCAAGCGGCTTGAGCCCCGGGAACCGGTCGACGAAATCCAGCGTGGGATTGCGGTCGGCCAGCACGTCGGAACGCTTGACTCCGCACGACCGCGAGTTCCCGCCTTTGGCGAGGCAGTCCGCCGTATCTACCGGTTTGCCGTTCTTGACCAGCCAGGGGGTGTCGCGCATGGCGAGCACGGGAATGTTGTTGTCGGAGAACGTTTGCCAGATTCCGATGTAGGTTGCCGGCATCACGTCGCCGGGTTTGATGTTCCACGGCCGGGTCGAAGTCGTGAACACGTAGTCGGGATGGTCGTCGACCAGCTTGGCCATCGCCCGTTGCACCCACTTGCGGCACTGGGGGTAGGGTGCGTTGTTGCCCATGATCAGCGGAACTCGCGCGGTGGACAACGGGCAACCCATTTTCAGGTACGTCACCACTTTGAAGTGGTGCAGCTTGCCGAGTTGGTCCAGCGCGGCCAACCAGTGTTCGGCGTGCGATCCTCCGGCCAGTGCGATGGTTCTGGTGGCGGCCGCGTCGCCGTAGGTGCAGTTGATCACCGCGGGGTTGCGGAAGTCGCTGATGCAGCCCTGCTTGGTGGAGGCCGGCAGATCCCTTTTGACCTCCAGGACCGTGGGCCGCATCGGCAGCTTGGGCACCCGCACGTGTTCGGTGAGGGCACGCGCGCCCGGATAGTCCTGCGGATTGAGCACGCTGAGCTCCTTGCCGGCCGCTCGCAAGACCGTGACGTGCTCACGCCAGGTGAATGAAGTTGCGGTCAGTGTCACCCCCAGCAGCACGACCGTCGATCCCAGCACCATCGTCGGCCTGCGTACGCGCGCCAGCCAGGGCATCGGCGGGATCGATGCCGGGGATGGCGTCTTCCCGGATGCGCGGTAGCGCAGCGGATCCTCGACGAGCCGGGTGGTCAGGTACGCCAGCAGCCCGGACACCCCCAGCAGTGCCGTGCCTTCGACGAAGTTGGCGTGCCGGTGGCCGGTATAGGACAGCCAGAAGATGAGCAGCGGCCAATGCCAGAGGTACAGCGAGTACGCCATCGCACCGAGCGCCACCAGTGGCCCGGCCGCCAGCAATCGATTCGGTACCGGCATACGATCACCGGCGCCGGGATCAGCCGGCAGGTTGGTCCCGGCGAGGATCATCAGCATGGTGGCCCCGACGGGCACCAGTGCCCACGGACCGGGGAACTCCTTTACGCCGTTGATCAGGGCCCCGCAGGACAGGATGGCGGCCAGCGCCGCCGCGGCCAGGACGGTGCGCAGCCATCTCGGCCACCGGATGTACGGCACCAGCGCGCCAACGAGCGTGCCCAGCAACAACTCCCAGCCGCGCGCGAAGCTGTTGTAGTAGGCGGTCGTCTGGTTTTCCTGATGGGCAATGATCGCGTAGACGAAGGACGCCACCGTGAGCGCCGTCAGCACCACCAAGAACACGGTCCGCAAGTGGGGGGCGTGCCGGCCACGCATGAGGTAGGCGGACCCTGCGATCAGCAGCAGGAAGGCGATGTAGAACTGGCCCTGCACCGACATGGACCAGATGTGTTGTAGCGGGCTGACCGCCTCGCCGGCCCGCAGGTAGTCGGAGGCGGTGTTGGCCAGCTCCCAGTTCTGGTAATAGCCCAGGCTGGAAAGGCTTTGGTCGGCGAAGGTCTCCCAGCGAGTCTGCGGTTGCACCAAGATGGTGAGCACCGCGCAGCCGGCCAGCACCACGACCAGAGCGGGGACCAGGCGGCGGATCAGCCGGATCACTTCCGCCGTCGGTGACAGCGACGCCGCCGGGTTGAGCGCGGCGCGAATGATCTTGCCGCCGAAGAAGAACCCGGACAGCGCCAGAAACACGTCCACGCCACCGGAAACCCGGCCGAACCAGATGTGGAACATGGCGACGAGCGCGATCGCGATACCACGCAAGCCGTCCAGGTCGTACCGGTAAAAGCCGGTGCTCGACGTTGCCTTGGCAACCGGTTTCGCCGTGGCGACCGGGGGTGGAGGCGATGACAGGGTCAGCATGATCGACCGCTAATTTACCGAAAACCGCCACCTGCTCCCGAATCGCACGTGGAGTGGGTGAGTGCTCGGTGGATCCGGGAGCATCCACGCCATCGGCGAAGGAGCAAGTGGCGGCTGTTCAGCGAAGGGCGAGAACTACCCCGGAGAATTACCGCACGATTGCGACGGGAGCCTGCTGCAACGGCGCTTGCCGGGTGGGCACCTGCTGGACCGGCGCTTGC
>CAYNLB010000214.1:0-1559 GCA_964397935.1 uncultured Mycobacterium sp. | reverse complement strand
CCGGCGCTTGCTGGGTGGGCACCTGCTGGGCCGGCAGCTGCTGCAATGGTGCCTGCTGCAACGGTGCCCGCTGCGTCGGTAGCTGCTGCAATGGCGTCTGCCGCGTCGGCACCGGCTGGGTCCCCAGCACCCGGACCAGGTAGGGCGTCATGCCGTTGCTGCGGACCGGAGACACCTGGACGACGTCGCCCACCTCGAGCATCTGTCCGTTACCGAGGTACATCGCAACGCTCTGCGTGCCCTCAGGGCCGTAGAAGATCAGGTCGCCCTTGCGCGCCTGCTGCGGCAGGATCTTCTGACCGACCCGGTAGATCTCACCGGACGAACGCGGCAACTTGATTCCGGCACCCGCGTACGCGTACTGCATCAGCCCCGAGGCGTCGAATCCGACGGTGTTCATGCCCGTGCCCTTGCCGAGGGTGGGGCCAGTGATGCCGCCGCCTGCCCAGGAGAATGGCACACCGCGCTGGGAGAGACCACGCGCGATGACGACGTCAGTGACCTGTTGGTAGTCCATCGGGCGGGTGCCCGGGTCTGCGGCCGCGATGCCGACGGCGGCCAGCAGCGGGGCCACCAGGATGACCAGACCGACCGCGAAGGCGTAGATGCGTTTCATTGGGGTTCCTTCCTCGGGCCTCGGCGCGGTGACTTCGCGCGTCGGCCGCCCTGCCATGCCCCGCCCGCAGGCCGCCCCGTCGGGGCCTTCACGTGGCATGGTGCTTGGAGGTGAATCAGTCGGTGGTCACCCGTCTGAAGTCACACCAGTCACATTAGCCACTTTGACAACAGAAACGGGTAGTCGCCAGGCCGCTGAGGGATTTTTTGTCGTACCGTGACCGGACGGTGACTGGCGCGCCCAATCCCGCATGCGCAGTTGTGATTTCGGTCTCAAATGGGCGTGCCGGCTCAGAGCCAATAACGCTGGCTGAACATGGTCAGCATGGAGCCGGCCACCGAGCTGACCATGATCAGCGTGAGCGCCAAGACCGGCCAGAAGGACATGTACCAGCCCTTCAAGAGCGAAACGAACGGCCCGATGACGGCGGCGGCAACCGCCGCGCCGATCCCGCCCCAGACCACCGGGTGAATGTAGAAGTCGAGCCCGAACGGCACCGGCCCACACGTCTCGTCGTCGCACACGACCGCGAGAAAACCGAACAGCCGTTTTGGCCACGTCGTCGCGGTGGCCAAGATGACCAGCAGAATCAGCAGCACGACCGTGCTAACGACATCCCACGGGGACAACCGCAGCCGAAGCACCCGTGGCGCTTCGTGCTGATAATCCACGTAGTCCACCGGCGCGGACTGGCTGTGGTCGCCCCCGCCGGGTCCGTCGGGCTGATGCGGCGTGGCCATGGGGCCCCATGCTTCCCGATGGCAGGCTTTTGTGCGACTCGGCTGCTTTACCCTCGATCACTATGCCGGCGGCGAGGGCCGGGCTGACGCCCGAGCAAATCAGCGCGATCGACGCCGCGCATCTGTGGCACCCGTACAGCACCATCGGCAGCGAGTCCAGCCAGGGTATGGCGCCCCTGGTCGCGGTCGCCGCCCGGGGCGCC
>CAYNLB010000213.1:0-5003 GCA_964397935.1 uncultured Mycobacterium sp. | reverse complement strand
AGCCGCAGCAAATGCTCGGTGGGAAACAAATCCGGCGCGGGCTCACGATCTTTCAACAACAGGCGGGCCAGCGTGACCTTGTGCACTTCGGTGGGGCCGTCGGCAAGTCCGAGCACGAAGGACTCCACCAGATACTGTACGAACGGCATCTCGTGGGTGGTGCCCAACGATCCGTGCAGCTGAAGCGCCCGCGCCGACACATCGTGCAGCACCTTCTGCATCATCGCCTTCACCGCCGAGATATCGGCCCGCACGGCTTTGTAGTCGTTGAATTGGTCAATTTTCCAAGCCGTTTGCAGCGTCAGCAGGCGGAAGGCCTCGATCTCCATCCACGAGTCGGCGACCATCTCCTGGACGAGTTGCTTGTTGCCCAGCACGTCGCCCTGGGTGTAGCGCGACACCGCCCGTTCGCAGATCATGTCGAAGATGCGCCGGACCAGGCCCACCGTGCGCATCGCGTGGTGGATTCGCCCGCCGCCCAGCCGGGTCTGCGCGACGACAAAGGCCCCACCCCGTGGACCCAACATGTGGTCTGCGGGCACGCGCACGTTCTGGTAGCGGACGTAGCCCTCGCGCCCGCCGCCGCCCAGTGGCTGATATCCCAGCCCGACATCGCGCAGCACGTCGATGCCCGGGGTGTCGCCGGGTACGACGAACATCGAGTATCGCTGATAGGGCGGAGCGTCGGGGTCGGTCATCGCCATCACGATGATGAACGACGCCATCGATGCGAACGACGAAAACCACTTCTCCCCGTTGATGATCCAGTGGTGGTCACCGTCGGGCACCGCGGTCGTGCGGAACACCTTCGGGTCGGCACCGCCCTGCGGTTCGGTCATCGAAAAGCAGGAGACGATGCGGTTGTCCAGCAGCGGCTCGAGGTAGCGGGCTTTGAGCTCCGGTGTGCCGTAGTGCGCCAGGATTTCGCTGTTGCCCGAATCGGGCGCCTGTGAGCCGAAGACGATCGGCGCGCACTCCGAACGGCCCAGGATCTCGTTGAGCAGCGCCAGCTTGACCTGGCCGTAGCCCGGACCGCCCAGATGCGGGCCGAGGTGGGTTGCCCACAGGCCGCGCTGCTTCACGATCTCCTGCAGCGGCGGGATGAGCGCCTGACGCACCGGATCGTTCAGGTCGTGGGACTCCTTGACGACGAGGTCGATCGGCTCGCACTCCTCGCGCACGAAGTCCTCGACCCATTCCAGTTGTCGCGCCCAGTCCGGGTCGGTGGAGAAGTCCCACGCCATGTGTCGTCCTCTCTGAGTCGGTTCACTGGGAACTGCTTTGGGCCACCACGCCCGCGTTCTCGAGCGCGGTGGCCGCCGCGGCGTCCAAGCCCATTTCGCGCAGCAGCGCGTGCGTGTGATCACCTGGCAGGGCAGGGGACGAGGGTGGCGGCGGTCGGGTCCGGGAGAAGCGTGGCGCCGGTGCGGGCTGGGTGATGCCGTCGACATCGATAAATGTCTGCCGCGCGACCAGATGGGGATGTCGCGGCGCCTCGGTCAGCGAAAGCACCGGCGTCGCGCAGCATCCCGGCGTACCGAGGAGACCCGCCCACTCGTCGCGTGACTTCTCCGCGAAGCGGGCGGCGAGCGCGGCGCGGTGCGCGGCCCATGTCGCCGGCTCCTCAGCGTCCTGAGGTACATCCACACCGAGCCGACCGCACAGTTCCGCGTAGAACTTCGGCTCCATCGCGCCGACGGCGATGTGGCCACCATCGGCCGTGGCGTACACGCCGTAGAAGTGGGCGGCGCCGTCGAGCAGATTGTCCTGGCGCCGGTCGCGCCAGGTGCCGGCGGGAAGCATGCCGAAATACGGTGCCAACAGCGCCGCCACGCCATCGACCATCGCGACATCGAGCACCTGACCCGCACCGGATTCGCGTGCCTCGAGAATCGCGCTCAGTAGGCCGACGGCCAACAGCATGCCGCCGCCGCCGTAGTCGCCGACCAGATTCAGCGGTGGTATCGGTGACTCGGCGATGCCGATGCCGTGTAAGGCACCCGCCAGCGCGAGGTAGTTGATGTCGTGACCGGCATGGCCGGCCAGCGGCCCATCCTGCCCATACCCGGTCATACGGGCATACACCAGACGAGGATTGTGCTCCCGCAGCGCGTCCGGGCCGATCCCGAGTCGTTCGGCGACGCCGGGCCGGTAGACATCGACGAAGGCGTCGGCATCGGCGGCCAAACGGTGGACCAGGTCCCTGCCGCGCCGATCCTTCACGTTCGCGGCAAGTGACCGCTGGCTGCGCCGGACTGCGTAGTCGATGGGCTGCGGGCCGTCCACACCCGCCGGGGCATCGATGCGTATGACATCAGCGCCCAAGTTCCCCAACAGCATTCCGCAAAACGGGGCCGGACCCAGGCCGCCCATCATGACAATCCGCACGCCACGCAAGGGGCCCGTCATGAAGACCACTTCTGGCGGCGTTCGGCCGCCTCGTCGGTTGCGTGCGAGATCACCTGATTCCGATTCTCCAGTTCCAGCGCCGACGAGAGACTCGCGGCGTCGGTGTTGACCTGCAGGGCACGCTTGGTCAGTTGCACACCCAGCGGCGAGTGGCTTGCGATCAGCGAAGCCAACTCCACGGCCCGTCCGGCCAACCGCTGCGGCTCGACGATCTCGCTGACCAGACCGCGCCGGTCGGCTTCGGTGGCCGACACCGTGCGGCCGGTGAGCATCCAGTCGGCGGCCACGCTGGTGCCCACGATGCGCGGCAGGTGGTAGCTCATGCCCATCTCGGCCCCGGATAGCCCGAGCAGGATAGCGGCATTCCCGAAGGATGCGGCCACCGAACAGATCCGGATGTCAGCCGCCAGACTCAGTGCAAATCCGGCACCGACACATGGGCCGTTGACGGCAGCGACGACGGGCTGCGGCAACGCGCGGACGGTCTCCGCAAGCGCTGCCATCTTCTCCTGGAAGCGCATCCGATCCAGGGCCGGCGCATCGGCGTCCGGCGCGCCGGGCCCGAAGTCACGCATGTCGATCCCGGCGCAAAAGCCACGTCCGGCGCCCGTGAGTACAACGGCGCGGACCGATCGGTCCGTGGTCAAATCGCCGAGCGCCTGGCCCAATTCGGTTTGCATCGCCTCGTTGATGGCGTTGAGGCGCTCGGGGCGATTCAGGCGAAGGACGGTGACGCCCTCGTGCGGTCGCTCGAATTCCAGCGTGTTTGCCATGCTCACGCCCGCTCGATGATGGTGGCGGTGCCCATGCCGCCGCCGGTGCACATGGTCACCAGACCCGTCGTCAGGTCGCGGCGTTCGAGCTCGTCGAGGATGGTGCCGATGAGCATGGCCCCGGTGGCGCCAATGGGGTGACCAAGGGCGATCGCGCCGCCATTGACGTTTACCCGGTCCGGTTCGATGTCGAGATCACGCATCGTCTTGAGCGGGACGGCGGCGAAGGCTTCGTTGATCTCCCAGAGGTCGATGTCGGCCACGGTCATGCCGGCGCGTCGCAGGCAGAGCTGCGCGGCGGGGCCCGGGGCGGTGAGCATGACGATCGGTTCACTGCCGATCGCCGCGGTGGCACGAATCTGTGCGCGCGGCGAGACGCGATGGGCCTGTATCCAATTGGAGGATGCGACCGCCACCGCGGCGGCCCCGTCGACGACCCCGGAAGAGTTACCCGCATGGTGAACGTGATCGATGTGGTCGATGCCGGGATAGCGCGCGACGCAGATCTCGTCGAACGTCTTGTCCTCGCCGTCGGCCCGTGTTGTGCCCATCGCCGCGAAGGCCGGCTTGAGGCGTGCCAGCATCTCGGTGGAGGTGCCGGGGCGGGGATGCTCGTCCCGGGTCACCGGGCCCTCGGGTGTGGGCACCTCGATCACTGAGCGGTCGAACCGTCCCTCGTCGATGGCAGCGGCGGCCCTGCTCTGGCTTTGCGCGGCGTAGGCGTCGACGATCTCGCGGGTGAACCCTTCGAGCGTGGCTATCAGGTCAGCCGAAATACCCTGGGGCACAGTGGGGTAGCGGCTACGGAAGTCCGGGTTGCGCCCATCGATCGTCGGGATGCCGGCGGTGACCTCCCAGCGGGACATCGATTCCACTCCGCCGGCGACCACCAAGTCCTCATTGCCGGCGGCGATCGCGGAGGCGGCGACGGTGACGGCTTGCTGGCCCGACCCGCAGAATCGGTTCAGCGTCATCCCGGGAACGGTCTCGGGCCAGCCGGCCACCAGAAGCCCCAGACGCGCGATGTCGTCGCCGTGGTCGCCGCTGAGGATGCCGTTGCCGGCGATCACGTCGTCGACATCGGCCGGGTCGAAACCGGTCCGCCCGGCCAGCGCGGTGAGACACCGGGCGAACAGGGCCTGCGGATGAACATTGTGCAGTGCGCCGTCGGGGCGTCCCCGCCCGCGAGGCGTGCGTACCGCGTCGACAATCCAGGCGTCGATGTCGAACTCCGATCTTGTCAGACAGTGACCAGCCGGGTGAGGTTACCGCCCATGATCTTGGCCCGGTCCTCCACCGGCAGGTGGACCAGCGTGTCGGCGAAATGCGTTGGTGGCGCCAGACCCTCGGGATGGGGAAAGTCGGAACCGAAGAGGACCCGGTCGACACCGACCAGATCGTTCAGGTCGCTGACGCAGTCCTCGTAGAACGGGCTGACGGCGTCTGTGCACTGCTTGGGCAGGTACTTCGTCAGAGAGTCCGGTGTTTCGTAGGGGTGGTCGGCGTCGAACAGCGGATACGGAAACGTCGGCGTTTGTGTTGGCGACATAGTTCTCCTTCGAACACCACCGATCGTAATGTGTCTCTCAGCTGAGGAGAATAATCTTCTCCTATAGGGTGAAGCTATTCTCGGTGCGCCCATCCGATGGGCTTGCCGGTGCCAGCCAGGATTGCCCCGCCGTTGCCCAAATCGGGCGGCCGGGCATTTCAGGTGCCGGCGATCTGGGCGAAAAGGAGTGTTTCGATGTTGGCGGGCTTGGGGCGCTCTACGCTGTCGCCATGAAGCGGTTGTCGAGCCTGGACGCAGCGTTCTGGTTCGCC
>CAYNLB010000212.1:0-5137 GCA_964397935.1 uncultured Mycobacterium sp. | reverse complement strand
CTAACCGCATCCACACTCCCTCTTTGGATTGAACCAGCAGCCGAGCCGTCTATCCTGGCTCTGGCCCCGCTCACAAAAAAGGGCCTAGAGCAAGATGTCGCGGACCTTGGTCGTTTCGTATCCTTTGAGAAGAGCGTTCGCAGAGTTCTCCATGTGTTTGCGCCAATGGATTTCGGCTGCAGCGCCGTCGCGCGCCACCACCAGATCCATTAGACGGCGGTATGACCTCAGCATCTTCTCGTACTGAGCTTTTGGAACGTCCTGTTGGTGGATCACCGAGCTGGTGTGACGTTCGGAGATTTCGTGCAGCATCCCGGCAAGCAGCCCCAGCGTGGCATTGCCAGAAAGCTCGACTAGCCGGCGATGCAGATTGGCTGACGCACTCGCCAGCCGGCCGGTTTCCCGGGCAGTCGGGATCTCGCTGACGATCCGCGCGAGTTCTTCGTGTGCCTCCTCGACGCCTTCATCCGCCAGCAGTTTTGCGGCCGGAGGTTCGATGGCGATCCGTGCCGTCATGACGTCGGCCAGGGTTGCACCCGACAACTCCAGCAGGAGGCATGCGGGACGGGCCACGATTTCCGGCCCGGGAACTCGCACGCGGGCGCCGGTTCGAGATCCACGGCGGACCTCGACCAGCCGATCGGACTCCAGGACGCGCACAGCCTCGCGCAATGTCGGCCGGCTCACCTGGAAGTGTTCCATCAGATCCTTTTCGTGCGGCAGGAAATCGCCATCGGCAAGTTGGCCGTCAACGATCATCCGACGCAAAGTGCCCGCGACTAACTCGGCCGTCTTCGGCGACCGAACGGCGCCGGTCGCCGTTTCAGGCGCGATCATCGGTGCCAAGGGTCGCGGCTGAGCCATGGTGACCTCCGGATTCGGCAGTTATACAACCCAGTAAACCATCTACGCGGGCGCCAACGCCCGCAGAATCCGATGACCTATTCGGCCGTCGACAATTCGGGGCCAAGGAGGAGGGGAAGGCTGAAGGGGTCAAGAACGATCGGACCGCGATTACCCGAGCATGGCTGACTTGAGCGTCCCAGCGGCTTTGTGACCCGTGAGGACGTCGGCGTTCCATGCCTGGGCGCTCACGTTACCGCGCCGTCGATCTTGAGCCGGATGACCTCGTCATCGGAAAAACCGAATTCATGCAGCAACTCATCGGTGTTTTCGGCGAAAGATGGTGCGCGCGTGCAGGTTAGCGCCGTTTCATTGAACTGCACCGGGCTGGCGACGAGTTCGCGCCGCATGCCATCGACATCAACGACACCGGCGATCATCCCGTTGGCGCGCAGGGCCGCGTCCTGGCCGACCTCCCACGCGTCTTGCACGACTGACCACTGACCATCACCGCGTGAGAGAATCTCCACCCAGTCTGAGAGTGGTCGCAAGGCAATCAGTCCGGCGACGATCTCGGCGGCGATGGGTGCGTTTGCCATGATCTTGTCCACCGAGTCGAACCGCTCGTCACTGGCCAGGTCGGGCCGATCAACCAACTGGCAGAACTCCGGCCAGTAACGGCCGGGTTGCAGCATCGCCAGTTCCAGCCATCTGTTGTCAGCGGTACGGTAGGCGCCGATCAGCGGATTCGTCTTCGACCCATGTTCGGGTGGTTCCTCGACAGGTAGTGGACCGCCGGCCAGCAACGCGAGGTTCACCGAGAACTGGGTGGCCCAAGCGCCGACACCGAGAAGTGACACATCCACCACAGCAGCTTGACCGGTCATCGACCTCGAATACAGGGCCGCGGCAATTCCCCCCGCAATCGTCATCCCCCCGAGCGAATCCCCATATGCGCCGGCGGGCATGCGTGGGCTGCGCGGTGATGACGGGGACGTCAATCCCGCGGCGCTGCCTCCGCGCGCCCAGAATGCGGTGCTGTCATATCCCCCTTTCTCGGCGTCTGGGCCGCGCTGGCCGAATCCGCTGCCACGGACGTAGACGATTTCCGGGTTCATCGAGCGGATATCCTCCACATCGATCCGTAAGCGTTGGCGCGGGCCTGGAAGGTAATTGGTCAGGAAGACATCGCTTGCAGCCACCAAACGTTCGAGAACCTGCCGGCAGGAAGGGTTGTCCAGCGCAAGACCGATGCTGCGCTTGCCGCGGTTGGGGCCTTCCATGATCGGGAAGAACGATGATCCTTCGCTCGCGGTCTCGAGGCCGAGAACGCGAATCAGTCCTCGCTGCGCGTCACCGCGTTCGGCGTGCTCGACCTTGATGACGTCCGCACCCCAGTCGGCCAAAACGGCGCCGGCCGCCGGCACGAACGTGAATTGAGCAACCTCGAGGACGCGGACGCCCTCCATGGGTCGGGACATCAGTCGGTCCTCATGCTGGTACGGCTGCCTATATCGTCCATCGCAACGGCAAGGCATCGATTCCGTAAACGCCGCCGGTGTGCTCGACCACCGCCGATGTGTCCGCGAGTTCATAGTCGGGTATCAGGCGGTGCCATTCCTCGAGAACCACTGCCATTTCCTGGCGGGCGAGGTGGGAACCCAGGCAGCGGTGGGGTCCGGCGCCAAAGCCGATGTGTCGCGGTCGCGGCGCGTCGAGGTCGACGGATCCACCCCGTTCGTGCTCGCGCGGATCACGGTTGGCCATCGCAAGCGGTAACTCGACGAGATCGCCCTTCTTGATGGGACAACCATGAAAGTCGATGTCGCGAGTCGCTTTTCGCCCCGTCTGAACGATTGGATAGGCGCGCACCAATTCTTCGACCGCGACCGGGATGATCGACGGATCCCCGGTGATCTTTTTGCGATCGGCTTCATGGGTTGCCAGGTGCAGGAAGGAGTACGACAGCTGCGACGCAACGGTGTCGAGACCGGCCATGAAAAGCAACAGCATGCATGACAGCAAGTCCGCGTCCGACGGCGCCGCACCGTCGATCTGCCACTCGAGCGCATGGCTGACGATGTCGTCGCCACGCTTCGTGGGATCCGCGCGTTTCTCGCCGATGAGTTCCGCGAAGTAGCCGGCCACCTCCATCATTGCGGTCATTGCGGTTGCGCGGTCCGGATCACTTGCGGCGGTCGCATGAAGGATCTTGGCTTCCCACTTCATGAAGTCGGGGAGCTGCGCAATCGGCAGACCCATGATCTGCAGGAAGATCGTGGTCGGAAAGATGGCGGCGAAGTCTGAGTAGAAGTCGCACGCACCGTTGCCGCGGAATGTGTTGACGAGGTCTCGAGCGAACATACGTTGTTCGGCTTCCAGGTTGCGAACGCGTGCCGGCGAGAAGTAGAGGCCCAACAGATGGCGCCATTTTCCGTGCTCAGGGGGGTCGAGCATCATCGGGATCCACTTGTATGGCGGATCGGGTTCGAGCGGCACTACCGAGCCGTTGGAGAACACGCCCGGATTCTGCAGGGCCTCCAAAATCGCATCGTGGTCGGTGAAGACCCAGTACCCGGCTTGCTCGGCGGACCAAAAGTAGGGACGCGCACCGCGTTGAATGTCATCGAGTCGCAAGAAGTTTGAGCCGGCTGGCTCGGGGCCACGCACATACTTGTAGTCCAGTACCGGGCACCCACGTTCCTCGGTCATCTGTTCCTCTTCTTATTTCAGGCGGAGGTGTCAACCTCCCAGCGAGGGGGTGGAGCAGAAGCGCCATCGGATGTGATCTGTACCACGTTAACTTAGTACAATATGACGAGCCGTCTTGACAACCGTCGCCGAGAGTTTTGACGGCCTGTTTTCGCTGACTGTTTGGCCGCCGTGCATTGCGCGGGGCGCGCTCAGTGCTACCCGACGGCTCGGGGGAGCTGTTGGGCTGTTGGCGCTGGTAGTCGAGGCTGGCGACGTTTCGTAAGCGGCACCGCCGGAATGGATTGGAGTCGCTTCGGTGCCAATTATCTGACCCGCGGTGACCCGCGCGGTGGGTGCTCCACCGCACACCATCCGATGCCGACGCCGCAGCAGCGCAACAGATTGGCAACGGCGCGTTTCAGCCCGCCGAGCCATGTCGGCATAGTGATGTTCGACGCCCGGGCCGAGTCGCTCGGCGGCTAGAAGGTGGCCAACGCAGTCGGGGCCAGCCCAGTTGGCGGCCAAGCCTATTAAGTAAGTTGACCTAGTAAACCATGTGGGCTAGCTTTAGGGCTTTGGCCCGCGGCTGCAACACTCAGGAAGTTGGCATGACGAGCATCCACGATGCGCTGGAACGGTTGTGGCAAGCCGCCGACGATGCCAACATGCTTCAGAGTGGTGGCCGCTGGATCTCGTGGGGCCGGGTCCGGATACTGGTCGAGCAGCTCGACGAGGTGCTGAGCGGCGCTGGATGCGGCGCGGGTGGCCGTGTCGCGGTCGTCTTGGGCAACCGAATGGAATCGGTCGCCGCGCTGATCGCCATCATGCGTGGTGAGCGCACCCTCGTTACGGTCAGCCCCTTGCAGCCGACGGAGCGGCTCAGCGCCGACCTGCTGGCCACGAAGGCTGTTTTCGTGCTGGCGCCCGGCGCCCTGTGGTCGGAGGACAGCTTCACCGCTGCCGTGGCGGAGCTGGGGGCGGCAGCATGGAGCCTGGACGAAGGGGCGCTCGTCCCACGGTCGCAGTTGGTAGGTAAGCCACGGTCGGGTGATCCCACGGTCGCCGTCGAGATGCTGACCTCTGGAACCACCGGTGCGCCCAAGCGGATCTCGTTGAGCCGGAAACAATTGGAGGCATCGTTATCCGCCGCGCTGCGACACAACAACCGGCCCGACGGCAGTGAACGTGCGCCGCTGACCGGAACTGTCGGCCTGATTGTACTGCCCATCGTGCACATCGGAGGCCTGTGGGGCCTGCTGCAATCGCTTGTCACGGCTCGTCCGTTTGTCATGCTCGAGCGGTTCAGCCTAACGGCCTGGCGCGCTGTGGTCGCCGAGCAGCGACCGGCCCTGGTATCGCTGCCCCCGCCGGCACTGCGGGCGGTCCTCGACTCCGACATCACTCCCGAGGAGCTCAGCAGCGTTCGGGCCGTCAATGCCGGTACCAGCCCGGTCGACCCAGCCGTCGTCGACGCGTTCTACGGCAAGTTCGGTATTCCGGTGCTAATCGTCTATGGCGCCACCGAGTTCTCCGGAGCCGTCGCAGGATGGACGAAAAGAGACTTCCGCGCTCACTGGGCGGACAAGAAGGGCAGCGTCGG
>CAYNLB010000211.1:0-5145 GCA_964397935.1 uncultured Mycobacterium sp. | reverse complement strand
TCATGCCAAGCTGCTAAACCTATCAACCACGCCGTACCCGAAAGCCCACCGATGACCGGTAACTGCACCGGCCAGGGACACGGGAAACCAAATCCTGCCCACCCGGCCGGGCAAGAACACGGCTATCGGGCCGGGCAACCGTAGCCCGGCAAAGGCCAACAACGGCCAACGTCGTGAGCAACGGTTATGGGGTGGGTAGCAGCTTCTGACTCAAGCGCGTTAGAAACCGTCGGTGGTGTTTGATTTCTAGGCTGAGATGGCGGTAGACGGCGAGTTTGGCCCAGTCCTCGACGAACACCCAGGCGATGCAGTATGCCCAGACGAACCCGATCTGCGGCCAGGTGATGGGGGTGACCAGGCCGAGACCAAAGGCCACCAGCAGGGTGGCGAGGACCTTGGTGACGATCGCGGTCCACAACATGATCGGCGCGGGCCAGGGGCGGGCCAGGAAAGGCCCGCGGCTGCGCGCGATGAACAACGTGAGGTGGCCCGCGACGGCGAGTTTGAGAAAGATCAGCGACTGGATGTGCGCGTTGTCCAGGTGCATCACATCTTTAGCCAGTAGCAGCATCCCGAAGGTCTCGATCACTCCGACCAAGCCCAGGGTGGTGGACACGCTCAGTACGCGGCGCATGTCCCAGCGGACCGGTTCGGGGTCGACCGGGGTGTTATCGATGGCGATGGTCATGATCGGCAAGTCGTTGAACAACGCCAGCAGGATGATCAGGATCGCGGTGATCGGGTAGAAGTCGAACGCGATCATGGCGGCCACCACGAACAGCACAATCCGGATGGTTTCGGTGACGCGGTAGATCGCGTAGGAGTTCATCCGCTCGAAAATCATCCGGGCGCGTTCGATTGCGGTCACGATCACCGACAGCCCTGGTGCGGTGAGCACCAGATCGGCAGCCGAGCGTGCCGCGTCGGTGGCGCCCGACACCGCTACTCCGGTGTCGGCCTGTTTGAGGGCGGGCGCGTCGTTGACACCATCGCCGGTCATGCCGACGAAATGGCCCCTGGCCTGCAGCGCTTTGACGATCGCGTATTTGTGTTCGGGGAAGACCTCGGCGAACCCGTCGGCGGCTTCGATGCGGTCGAGGTCGGTGTCGTTCAATTGGCGTTGCGGGTCGTCGTCGAGCAGGTCACCGGCGGGTGCGATGTTGGCGCCCATGCCGACGCGTTTGGCGATTTCGCTGGCGATGGCGGTGTTGTCGCCGGTGAGCATCTTAACGGCGATGCCGTGTTCGCGGGCTTGGCCGATGGTCTGCGCGGAGTCTTCGCGCGGCGGATCCGACAGGGGCAGCAGGCCCAGGAACCGCCATGTCGCGTCGCCGTCGCGTCGGGCCACCCCGAGGTTGCGGTAACCCGACGTGGCGAGCCGCTCGATCGCGCTGTTGGTGCGCTCGAGGGTGGCCGGGTCCAGGTCGCACAGCGCGGTCACGACTTGCGGTGCGCCTTTCGTGACGGTGAAGGTCGTGCCATCGACGCTGATCTCGGCGGTCGATCGTTTGCTGACCGGGTCGAACGGTACGTAACCGGTCTGCTGGTAGCTGTCCAGCACTTCGGGTTGGGCCAGGCCCGCGATGACGGCGCGGTCGATGGCATCGGCCGACTCGGGCGGACAGGCCAACGCACCGCCAAGGATCACCTCGTCGGCGTCGGCGGCGTCGATGACCACGGGATCACCGAGGGCCAGCCGGTTCTCGGTGAGGGTGCCGGTCTTGTCGGTGCACAACACGTCGATGCCGGCCATCTCCTCGATGGACTCCAGCCGGGTGACGATGGCCTTCATCCGCGACAACGCCGTGGCGCCGACCGCCATGGTCACCGACAGCACCGCCGGCATGGCCACCGGGATGGCCGCCACGGTCAAGATGAGGGCGAACTGGATCAGGGTGATGATGTTCTGGTCGCGGGCCAGTTCGACGACGACGAGCAACGCCACCAGGGCCAGGCTCAGCCAGATGAGGTAGTCCCCGATGTTGAGCACCGCTTTCTGGAAGTGCGAGACCGGTGCGGCGGCGGCCACCAGGCGGGTCGTCTTGCCGAAGAAGGTTCGTGGTCCGGTGTCGGTGACGATCGCGGTCATCTCCCCTTGCACCACGATCGAACCCGAATACGCCGGCTCGCCGCGCCGTTTGTCCACAGGCAGGGATTCGCCGGTCAGCGCGGACTGGTCGATACGCAGGTAGCCCCCGTCGAGCAGCGTCACATCGGCGGGCACGATATCGCCGAGACGAATGCGGACCACGTCGCCAGGCACCAACTCGGCCGCGTCGACGTCGCACCAGGCGCCGTCGCGCCGGACCATCGCCCCCAACGCCAGCTGCTGTTTGAGCGCGGCGACCGCATCCGCTGCGGTGTGCTCCTGCCAAAACCCAATGGCCGCATTGACCAGCAGCAGGATGCCCACGATCACGACGTCGGCCCAGTGCTGCAGCACCGCCGACAACACGAGGGCGACCTCGATCATCCAGGGGATCGGTCCCCAGAAGAAGGTGGCCAACTCCGCGAGCGCACTCCGCCGGTGCTCCTCGATCGAATTCGGCCCAACCGATGCCAACCGTCGCTGCGCCTCCGTGTTGGACAAACCCTGACCGTCGGAGTCCAGTCGCGCCTGCAATTCCTCGATCGTCGAATTCTCGGTGGCGGCGCTGCCAGGGTGTGTGCTCATCGGCGGGCTTCCTTAGTGGTCTTGTTCCGGCGGCGCGCTTGTTCGTGGTCAGCACAACGGGTCAGTAGGCCCCCAATGCCCCAGCAACGGTGTTTGATGTGCTCGAGCCGCAGGGGCTCGCGCAGCATCGGGTTGTCCAGCAGGTTGATCTGCCGCGCGCCGGTGGGCGTCCATCTGCTGGACACGTCGTCGCTTCTCATCACCACACTCAACACATCCGGATGCGATAAAGGGCCGAACGGCCCAACGCGGCGCTTCGCGGTGGCGGCCGATCTTCCGTCACAGCGTTACACCTGCCGTCCTGCTGGCCCTGTCGCGTCGTAGGCTGAATTGAGTGAGTTACCGGCGCACCCTCATTGTAGGTTCACACCCGATGGAGCCGGAAAAGACTGATCCGGTGCCACTGCAGTTGTCGTGCGACCGGGCGTCGTCTTTCATGCGGGCCTCTACCAGCGAGGGCAGTGGTGTGGTGCTGCGCTGCGGCCGCTGGGGTGCGGCGCGGCTCTTGACGCTGCCGGTTAGGACTCGCCTTCGATGACGAGTTCGTAGGCCGCTGATTGCGGCCGGTCCATCACCGATTGGGCTAGCGGTATACCGGACGACGATGAGATAGACGTAACCGAAACCAACAACCCTCTCCCCTTGATCGGTGAAAACGATCGTGGCCCGATCGTAGATGCCGAACTGGTCGAGCCTGGGCCTGACAACACCGACTTTCTGGACAGCTCGAACGCAAAACCAGCTCACAGCGCCGGCAGCCGGACATACACCCTCGGCGATTTCGAGCGGTGAAGATCGGGGGACAGGCGCCTGCGATGAACGCCTGCTCGGTGACCGAATTGGGGCTCTGCAGCGAGGTGTGATCGCTGATCGCCGCCGATCGCACCACCCGTTAGCTTGCTACGAGGCGAACGGCGTCACCAAACGAACCAGTATCCGACTGGCCCTCAGTCCGATACTCGATTACGGCCGTTACGTGAAGAAACACTTCGAAGGCACCGAGCCCGCTGTTCTACTGCCAAAACGACCATCGGGGGAGATGATCTCACTGCTTGAGTCACTCGGCGTGGGTTGCGTTGTTGAGACAGCATCCGGCGCCTTCGTGGATGCGACTAGTCTCAAGCGCTGCCCGAGTTAGAAGTCCCCGACCCGTGAGTTCTCCCGGCAGGGGACAACCTCAGCACGTCTGCGGCGCGTCGGCGCACGCATGGCCTCGAGCCCGTCTACGGCCGTCGCGGAAATCGTGGCCCGCACCATGTGGCGCGGCTCCCGCGCCGGCCAGGGTCGGCCGCGATGCATGGTCGCGCGGTTGTCCCACATCACCAAGTCGCCCTGGCGCCACGAGTGCAGATAGGTCGCATCGGGGGCGGTCGCCGCCTCCGTCAGCTGGGTGAGCAACTCCCGCGCGGTTTTCCGCTCCATGCCCTCGATCGCGTAGGCGTGCGAGGCCATGTACAGCGCCTTGCGACCATTAACCGGGTTCTTCCAAACCAGACGCCAGCATTGCGGCGGCAGCGCCGCCCGCTCCGCCGGGCTGGCGAGGTCGGGGGCGATCTTGCTGCGCGAATAAGCATATTCGTGCCAGGCGAAGGAATTTTCCAGCCGCCGTTGCAACGAGGGATCGAGGCGCTCGAAGGCGAGCCGGGTGGAGACATACTCGGTCTCGCCCCCCCGCCCCGGAATGATGCGTGACGACAGTACCGAAGCGAGCGCCGGCACCCGCTTGAACGGACTGTCGGTATGCCAGAGCTGGTTCGCCTTGTTTTCCAAGGCGAGCCGGTGATCTTCCGGTACTACGTTGCCCTTATCGTCGAGGGTCTTGAGGACCACGAGGTTGGTGCCGTCGCCCTCCGAACCCACCTTGGTGACCTCGAGCGGGCCGAAGCGGCGCGAGAAGGCAAGCTGCGCTTCATCGGTGACGTCCTGGTCGCGAAGGACCAGAACCGAGTGCTCCTCGAACGCCGCGCGCACCGCGGCATATGCGGCATCGCTTGCCGCAACGTCGTGGATGGTCACTCCGCGCAGTTCGGCGGCAAAGCCCGGACCCAACGGTACGATTTCCATCGGCGCCCTCCATCGCATTCCGGGTTGAGCACGACTTTCCACCAAAAACAAGCCGCCGACAAGCAAGCCGGCTCGCACGGGCTCGGAGCCTCGTTCATTTCGCACAACAGCAGGCGCATTCGCAGCGCACCGAAGACGAATACATCTGGGGCATGTGACCTCCCGATGATCACTCTGCCCTCGACTCTCACAACGGTGGACCAACAACACGGGTACAGATCTCCTGGACCACAAACCGGGGCCCAGTCACACGCCAGCGCGGCGATGACCCTGGACGTCTACGCCGATTTATTCGACTCAGATCTCTGTTGCGGAGAGTGTGGGCAAAATGTGGGCACGGGAGTCGCAACCGCACGATTGTTCGACGCAAAACACACCTCTACCTGCACCGACGGGAACTGAAAGTG
>CAYNLB010000210.1:0-5275 GCA_964397935.1 uncultured Mycobacterium sp. | reverse complement strand
TCGGGGCGCATGTCCACGCCGCTGGTGGCCGGGTTGTTGTAGGCCATGATCGGGATTGCGATGGCATCGCTGATGCTGCGGTAGTGCTGGGCGATCTCGCGTTCGGTCAGCTTCCAGTAGGAGACCGGAAGGATCATCACCGCATCGGCGCCGGCCCGCTGTGCATACTGGGCACGCCGAACTGTCTTGGCGGTGGTCACATCCGAGACCCCGACGATGACGGGCACCCGGCCGGCGACGGTGGCGATCGTGGTTTCCACGACCGTGTCGAACTCGGGTTCTTCCAGGTACGCCAATTCTCCGGTGCTGCCCAGCGGGGCAATCGCATGCACCCCGGAGGAAACCAGTTTTTCGACGAGCGCGGCCAGGCACGTCGTGTCGACACCGTCCTTGGCGAACGGGGTCACCGGGTAGGCGATGATGCCGTGGATCTTGGATTCGGGCACGGACAGGCTCCTCGCAATACGTTGGCGGACGGGGGCTTAACTGGTCAGCACGTCAGGATGCCGCACCAGTGCCCGGCGGGCGTAGTAGGCGAAGTTGGCGCGACTGCGCTGCGGTGAGAGCGTCCAGTCGTGAGCCTCGCGGGCCAGTTGCTGGGGCAGTTCTTTGACGGTGCCGGCTGCCATGGCGGTCAGTTGCAGTTTGGCGGCGCGCTCGATCAGGATCGCCAACGAGCACGCTTCCTCGATGCTGGCACCGGCCACCACATGGCCGTGATGCGCCAGCAGGACCGCCTTTTTGTCGCCGAGGGCGGCGCTGATGATCTCCCCCTCTTCGTTGCCGACCGGTACGCCCGGCCAGTCGGCGAGGAAGGCGCAGTCGTCATAGAGCGGTGTGGTGTCCATGTGGGAGACGATCAGCGGCACCTCCAGCATCGACAGTGCTGCGACGTGGAAGGCGTGGGTGTGCACGATACATTGCACGTCGGGGCGGGCGCGATAGATCCAGCTGTGAAAGCGATTGGCCGGGTTGGCCATCCCGTCACCGTCGAGGACGTTGAGGTCCTCGTCGACCAGCAGCAGATTGCCTTCGGTGATCTCGTCGAATCCCAGTCCCAGGCGCTGGGTGTAGTAGGTGCCGTCCGCTTCGGCGCGGGCGGTGATCTGTCCGGCCAGTCCGGAGTCGTGGCCGGCATCGAACAATGCGCGGCACGTCAACGCGAGCTTCTGCCGAGTGGTCAACTGCGAATCGGCGACGTTAGCCGTCAGCTGTTCGGCGGCCCGCCGCATCAGTTCGGGCTTGGAATCGGTGAACGACCTGGCCATATGACACAATATAGCAGTATAGGAAACTTTGTGTCCTCGGGAGGTATGCCAGTGACAGCACTGCTGCGCGCGGTTCGCCGGCAACGCGGCCTGACGCTGGAGGGACTCGCCGCCGCCACCGGACTCACCAAGAGCTACCTGTCCAAGGTCGAGCGGGGGCACAGCACACCGTCGATCGCGGTGGCCCTCAAGGTGGCGAAGGCGCTCGATGTCGATGTCGGGCGGCTGTTCTCCGACGAGGCAACGCAGGAGAAGATCACCGTCGACAGGGCGTCCGGCGGCACGGATGGCGAGCGCTACCGGATGCTCGCATCGTCGCTCCTGGGCAAGACCATGTCACCGTTTGTGGTTTGCCCGACAGAAAAGCTGGCCGACGATCCCCATCCCGAGCATGCGGGCCAGGAATTCATGTTCGTGCACGCCGGCACCGTCGAACTCGATTACGGGGACCAGACGATCACGCTCGGCACCGGCGACAGTGCCTATTTCGATGCGTCGGTCAGCCACAAGATCCGGGCGGTCGGCGCTCGGCGGGCCGAAGTCCTGGTAATCACTACCACGGACGCGTCGAGCAGGTGACGCCGGTGGTCGCGTTCTGCGTCACCACCACCTGTCCGTCCACGGCGATCTCGCAGTGCAGTTCGGGAGTGGCCCCCGCGCCGCAGTCCGGCCAGTGACACCCACCGCTGGCGTTGACGAACGCCCATTGGTCCGGGTTTGCCAGTGTGGTGGTGTACACCAGCGGTTGACCGGCGGTGAACGCCGCCTGCACGGTGTTCATGTACTGCGACGAGTTGTCGTTGAAGGCCCCCTGGCTGGGCGGATCGCTGTTCATGTAGCGGACTTGGCCGGTCAGATTGCCGGTGGCGGTGACCGTGTACGTCACCTGATGGCCGGCGTCCGCAGCTGAGATCGCGGGCGTGACAGCCACCACCAGGGCCGCGGCAAACGTTGCCGCCCAACCAGATTTCAAGACCCCGTTGGTCACTTTTCGCACGTTCGTCATATCGGAAACGCTACCGGATTCGTTACCGACGCCTCGGCCGAAAGCGATGTTTACCGGCAGATATGACCGCGGTTGCCTGACTCGGGTATGAATCATGCATGAGCGACGATCCGCAACAGGCCGGTTCCGCCGACCCGCCGCGCCCGGCGATCAGCCGCCGCAGATTACTCGCGACGGGCGCGGCATCGACCGTCCTCGGGGCGGGCATCGGGGGCGGAGCCGCGCTGCTGTGGTCTCGCCATCTGTCCCACCGGGGCCCGTCGCTCTGGCATCGGCCGGATCGCAACGGCGCTCCGCCGGTGGTCGGTCTGCACCTGCAGTTCGGCAATGACGCCGCCACCGAGGTGGTGGTGTCCTGGCACAGCACCGAGGCCGTCCGCAATCCGCGAGTCATGCTCGGAACGCCGACGTCCGGCTTCGGGCGGGTCGTGCCGGCCGAAATCCGAACGTACCGGGATGCCAAGTCCGACACCGAAGTCCGCGTCAACCATGCGTACCTGACCAATCTGGCCCCGGACACCGACTATGTGTACGCGGCGGTGCACGACGGCGCGGAGCCTGAGCAAGGCACCGTACGAACGGCGCCGTCCGGACGAAAACCGCTGCTTTTCACCAGCTTCGGAGATCAGTCCACTCCCACGCTCGCCAGACTGCCCGACGGCAGATACGCCACCGACAACATCGGATCCCCTGCCGCCGCCGACACCACACTGGCGATAGAGCGCATCGGCCCGCTGTTCAACCTGGTCAACGGCGACCTCTGCTACGCCAACCTGGCACACGACCGGATCCGCACCTGGTCGAATTGGTTCGAGAACAACACCCGTTCGGCGAGGCACCGGCCGTGGATGCCCGCGGCGGGCAATCACGAGAACGAGTTGGGCAATGGACCAATCGGTTACGGCGCCTATCAGGCGTACTTCGCGTTACCCGATTCCGGTTCCAGCCCGGAAACCCGTGGCCTGTGGTACTCGTTCACCGCCGGCTCGGTGCGGGTGATCAGCCTCAACAACGACGACGTGGCCTTCCAGGACGGCGGCAACTTCTACGTACACGGCTACTCGGGCGGAGAGCAAAAGCGTTGGCTTGCAGCTGAACTCGCAGCCGCACGCCGTGACCCGAACGTCGACTGGGTGGTCGTCTGCATGCACCAGACGGCGATCTCCACCTCCGACCGCACCAACGGTGCCGACCTCGGCATCCGGGAGGAGTGGCTGCCGTTGTTCGATCAGCACCACGTCGACCTGGTGGTGTGCGGGCACGAACACCACTACGAGCGGTCGCATCCGCTTCGCGGAACGCTGGGTAACGACACCCGAACGCCGATACCCGTCGGCACCGGCGGTGGCCTCATCGACGCGACCCGGGGAACGGTGCACCTGGTCATCGGCGGGGGCGGTACGTCGGCGCCGTCCAACGGGATGTTCTTCCCGCAACCCCGGTGCCGCGTGTTGACCGGTGTGGGCGCTTTTGATCCCGCGATCGGGCGCAAGGCACCGATCTATGTTCTGGAAGATGCGCCGTGGTCGGCGTTCCGCGACCGGGACAATCCATATGGCTTCGCGGCTTTCGATGTCGATCCGGGTCAGCCGGGCGGCAACACCTCGATCAAGGCAACGCATTATGCGTTGAGTGGACCGCTCGGCGAGGTCACCGTGGTGGACCAATTCACCCTCACCAAGCCGCGCGCCGCCTAACCTGCCTGGTTCAAAACAGTGTCGGCTGGACGGGTTCCGGCGCCGCGGGCGCCGAAGCGGGTTGCGGGAATGGGCGGTTCTCGCCGGCCAGCCCGTGCTTCGCGATCAGCGGTGCGGCCCGTTCCCGCAGCATGGTGCGGTAGCTCGGCGGCAGGTACGCACCCCGCCGGTACAGGTCGTGGTAGCGGCCGACCACTTCGGGATGCGAGCGCGCCAGCCAGGACATGAACCAGCCGCGGGTCGAGTTGCGCAGGTGCAGACCGAAAACCGTGACGCCCGTGGCGCCGGCCGCCGCGATGTGGCCAAGCAGCCGATCGAGGTGCTCGGTGGCATCGGTGAGGTACGGCAGCACCGGCGCGACCATCACATGACAGTCCAGCCCGGCATCACGGATGGCTGCGATGAGAGCCAGACGTGCTTGCGGTGTCGGCGTTCCCGGCTCGACGTCCCGGTGCAGGTCCGGATCGCCGATGGCCAGCGACACCGCCATCGACACGGGGACATGCCGGGCCGCGTCGGCGACCAACGGCAGATCGCGCCGCAGCAGCGTGCCTTTGGTCAGAATTGACAGCGGCGTACCGGACTCGGCGAGAGCGCCGATGATGCCCGGCATCAGGGCGTAGCGGCCCTCGGCACGCTGGTACGGATCGGTATTGGTGCCCAGGGCGACGGTCTCGCGCTGCCACGACGCGCGGTGCAGCTCGTGGCGCAGCACCTCGGCGACGTTGGTCTTGACCACCACCTGGGTGTCGAAGTCGGTGCCGCAGTCGAAGTCCAGGTACTCGTGGGTGGGCCGGGCGAAGCAATAGCGACAGCCATGCGAGCAACCGCGGTAGGCGTTGACGGTGTAGCGGAATGGCAGTGCCGCCGCATTCGGCACCCTGTTGAGCGCCGACTTGCAGAGCACCTCGTGAAAGGTGATTCCGTCGAATTGCGGTGCGCGCACACTTCGAACGAAGCCGATCCGCTGGAGTCCGGGTAGTGCTCCGTCCTCGACGGGCTTCCCGTTGACCGCAACGGCCTGGCCGGCCCAGCGCATGCATACATTCGAACAATAGTTCGATAACTAGTCAAGTGGTTCGCCAGAAAGGCGGATCGTCGCCCGGTGGCGCCGCCCCGATTGGTGTGGCACGCGCGGCCAACCCAGTGTCGAGGTTGTGGTTGCGTCGGGCAGCGCCGGCCGCGCCAGCCAAAGAACGTTTTCAGCAAATGGTGGTAGCTAATTGCCGAAACGCTCTTAACCGGCTTCAGCGCGGCGACGGCGGCACCGACCACAGCGTGGTCACGTAACCTGCCTAATTCCG
>CAYNLB010000209.1:0-5281 GCA_964397935.1 uncultured Mycobacterium sp. | reverse complement strand
ATCGCCGGTGTGATGGGGCTTGTGCGAGGCGTGATTGTCGATGGTTGCCATCGTTTCTCGGTTGTCGTTCGTGGTTTCTGCGGGCCGGTTTCGTGTCGTGCGCCTGTGGCGGATTGGGTATGCCGGCCGGTGTGACCCGAGTACTAATGAGTGTGCGTCGTACCGCTGTCGCGAGGCAAACTTTTCAGACTTTTCAGAGCTTCGGCGGTGCAAATCCTTCTTCGGCGGGATGCTTGGACCGGCCGCGCCGCGGCACCTCTGCCCGCCCACTCGTAGAGCCGGTAGTCGATTCGAAATCGGTTCTTGTTGTCCGGTGGAACGGTTAACAGCTCGGCCGCTGATGGAGGGCGGATAATCAGTTGCCGTAGCGGTTGCGGAGTTTGATCAACGTGGCCTCGATGCCGGCGGCATTGTGCTTCGCGAAAGCCGTTCGCTCGTAGTATTTCAGCAGGTCCTTCAGCGGCCCGGTGTCGCGGTAGTCGAAAGTGTCGGTGACGAGTGTGCTCGTCGGCGTGGTTGCGGCGAACTCCCAACACCAGTGGTGCCCGATGGGTGGAGCCATTGAAGGAGTTCGTCGGGTTTCACCGCGGATGTTCGCCCCGACCGTGCCGAAACCGTCGAGTCGTGTTGTCGACGCGGGTCCGCGACGATCGTGAACAGGACAGCTGTTGGGGCGCGGACCTCGACCGAGCGGCTGACCCGATTGCGACCGGCGTCCACAACGGTGACGATTATCGCGGCTGCTCCCGATTTTTCTAGACGGTGACCATGGCGAGGCTGCGCTGCCAGAGTTCACGGGCCAGGGCCGGGTCGTAGGCCTGCGGATTGGCCCGAGCGATTCTGTGGTTGGCGTAGTACTCGCCCGATTTCCAGTCGATTTCCGGTGTGGATGAGGCCAGCCATACCAGCTCGTCGGATCCCCGCTCAGGTTCAATCAGCGCCAGATGTTTGATCGGGCCGCGAAACGCCGTCCGCATCCACCGTGTCTGCGACTCGTTTCCGAAGTTGGTCGCCACGTTGCCGGGGTGATGGGCCGCAGTGGAGATCCCGGCGGCGTGATAGCGGCGGTGCAGCTCCTTGGTGAACAAGATGAGTTCCAGCTTCGCGTTGGCGTAGGCCCTGATGGCCCGGTAGCCCCGTGTGGCGTCGAGGTCATCGATGTTGACGCGGCCGAACCACCGATTGACGACGCTCGAGGTGTTCAGCACCCTGGCGTTGGATTCGACCAGCCGATTCATCAGCAGCGTGGTGAGTAGAAACGGGGCCAGATAATCGACCTGGAAAGTCGTCTCGTGGCCGTCGACGGTGACCTCGCGCCGAGCCATGTAGCGGCCCGCATTGTTGGCGAGCACATCGATGCGGGGGTAGGACTGCAGCAGCAGCTCGGCCAACCTCCGCACCTGTGAAAGTTCCGTGTAATCGGCCACGAAGTAGTCGGAGCCCAGACGTGCGGCGACGGCGGTTGTCTTCGATTCGGATCGGCCGACCACGACCACGTTCTCGCCGCTTCGGCTCAACCTGGCCGCCGCAGCGGCGCCGATGCCATCGCTGGCGCCGGTAATGATGACCGTCCGACCCGCCATTGGTGTCCTTTCAGAACCCGCGCTGTGACTGGGTTCTACCGCAACCGTCACCACAAACCGCCGCAGTAATGAGTCGCTGCGGCGCCGGCGTCGACGTGTCACCCCGGGCTTGGCGCCATCGTTACCAATCTTCACCTAGATCCGTGGCCGTGCACGGACAATAACGTGAACCGGCCGGCATCGGCTGTCATTTGCTGCTGAGGCCACTCTGACCGTCTACTTGGCAATTGCTTTCCGGCGATCGTGGACGAATGGCGTCTCAGTCCTCTATGGTCCGTCTCAAGGGCGTTGATTGGGCACCGGTGAGAGGACACGCAGTGAGGACGCTCGAAGGTGTTCTGGCCGGACATCCATTCTTCGACGGGATGGACCCGCGCTATCTGGAGTTGGCGGTCGGATGCGCGTCAAACCTGCGTTTCAACGCCGGCGAGCTGATCTGCCACGAAGGCCAGTCGGCCGATCACTTCTATCTCATTCGCGCCGGCAAGATCGCACTCGAAATCCACGTTCCCGGCCGCGGCGGTCGGACGATTCAGACCCTCGGGGCCGGTGAAATCCTCGGCTGGTCGTGGTTGGTACCACCGTACAACTGGCGGTTCGATGCGCGCGCGGCGGAGATGACGCGGGCGATCGTCTTCGACGGCAAGTGCCTGCGTGAGAAGTGCGAAACGGATCACGAACTCGGATACGAGCTGCAGAAGCGCGTCATCGCAATACTCGGAGCGCATCTCGACGCGACGAGGTTTCGGCTCCTGGACGTCTATCGCGATGCCATCGAATAAGCAGCCGACCGGACCGCCCCAACTGCGGATCGTCGTGCACCAGAACCCCAGTCAGACTGAGTGTCTTGGTGCGGCACGACCGCCCCAAGACACCGCAGTCTAAGCGGAGCCGTCGCCACCGTCGCGGTCGGGTAACTGCCCCAGGCCGGCATCACCGTAGTAGCCCAACCGAAGCAATGCGGTGATCTCGCTGACCAACGGCATCCGCGGGTTGGTGCGGTTGCTGAGATCCTCGAACGCCGTCATCGCCAAGGTCGGCAGCGCCGCCAGGAATTCCTCCTCGCCGACGCCGAACTCCCGCAGCGATCGCGGCATGTTCAGTCGGTCAAGCAGATCGTCAACGCCTTGGAACAGCCGGTGTCGGCCTTCGTCGGCGTCATGGCCACCGAAGACCAGCTGACCGAGCTGCGCGTATTTGGCCGGGGCGACGTAGGCCGAATATCCGGGAGCGGGCATGAACTTGCTCGGCAGGCTTGCGTTGTAGCGCAGCACGTGTGGCAGGAAAATCCCGTTCGCCCGGCCATGCGCGATTCCGAATTTCGCGCCCACGGCATGGGCGAGCGCGTGATTCGTCCCGACGAAGGCATTCGAGAATGCAAGCCCGGCCAGGGTTGCCGCATTGGACATGCCCGTTCGCGCGGATAGATCGTCGGGATCCTCGTACGCTCTGGGCAGAGCGTCGAAGATCAGCCGTACCGCCTGGGCGCACAACGCATCCGTGTAAGACGAGGCGAAGATCGAGACGATCGCCTCCAATGCGTGGGTCAGTGCGTCGACGCCGGTGTCGGCGGTGAGTTTCGGCGGCATCGACGAGGTCAGGACCGGGTCGACGATCGCGAGGTCAGGCACCAGGCTGTAGTCGACGAGCGTCTCCTTCTTCCCGCGCACCGTCAACACCGCTGCTGGCGACACCTCCGATCCGGTGCCCGATGTCGTTGGGATAGCGACCAATTGGACGCGATGACGGTCGGTCGGATAGTCGGCCACGCGCTTGCGGGGATCGAGGAACGGCATCGTCAACTCGTCGAGGCTTTTCTCCGGGTGTTCGTAGAACAGCCGTATCGCCTTGCCGGCATCAAGCACCGAGCCGCCACCGACGGCGATCAACAGATCGGGTTGCACCCGCTGCAGCAGCGCGACACCGCGGCGGATGGTCGACTCGTCCGGCTCTGGTGTCACTTCGCTGAACACCTGCACGTGCTTGGTGCGCAACCTGCCGCGCAGCAGGTCGACCACGCCGCGCTCCTCGGTCAGTGCATCGGTGATGACCACGACGGTTTCGCAGTCGAGCTCGCGCAAGTTGTCGATTGCGCCTTCGTTGAAGTAGGTGTTGGACGGGACGCGGAACCATTGCGGCGGGGTGCGGCGCCGCGAGACGGTCTTGATATTCAGTAGCTGCCGGTAGTTGACGTTCTCTGTCGTGCTCGATCCGCCCCAGGTGCCGCAACCCAACGAGAACGTGGGGGTCAGGTTGTTGTAGACCCCGCCGAGAGCTCCGACCGCGGTGGGTGCGTTCACCAGGATGCGGCCGGTACGAACCGCCAAACCGTATGCCTCGATGACGTCCTCGTCGTTGGCGTAGATCGCCGAGGTGTGGCCCAATCCTCCGTGCTCGGTGACCAGCACGGCGACGTCGAGGGCGTGCTGGACGTCGCGCGCCCGCACTACCCCGAGCACGGGCATCAGCTTCTCCTGCACCAGCGGGTGGGCGGCGAGTTCGTCCAGGTCGGCCGGTAGCGGCGCCAGCAGTATCTTCACCGTCGGTGACACGCTGAAGCCGGCCCGGGCGGCCAGTTCTGACGCCTTTTGCCCAACGGCCTCGAGGGAGATCTTGTCGCCACAGCCGAACGCGAACTCCGCCACCGCCTTGGCCTCGTCGGAGGCGAGCAGCTGGGCACCCATCCGTTCGAACTCGGCAATCACCTCGTCGTAAACCTCGTCATCGATGACGCAGGTCTGCTCGGCCGGGCAAATGACTGACGAGTCAAAGGTTTTCGAGATCAGGATATCGACGACGGCGCCCTTGAGGTCCGCTGTCTTGTGAATGTAGATAGGAGCGTTGCCGGGGCCGACACTGAGCCCCGGCTTTCCGGCCGAATTCGCCAGTTCGACGATTTTCGGCCCTCCGGTCACCCAGATGAAGTCAACTCTCGGGTGTTTGAACAGATAGTGCGTCACCTCGTGGGCGGCATCGGGGATGACCTGCAGCGCCCCTGCGGGCATCCCGGCCGCCTCGGCCGCTGTGCGCAGGATCTCGACGCTGCGTTCGCAGCAGCGCACCGCATGAGGTGAGGGCCGGAAAAGAATGGCGTTGCGGGTCTTTGCGGCGACGATTGCCTTGAACAGCACAGTCGAGGTTGGGTTTGTCACCGGGGTGATAGCCAGCACGACCCCGATCGGTTCGGCCACCCAGACGATGTTGTGCTCGACGTCCTCGTCGATGGCCCCCACCGATTTCTTGTCGCGCAGGTAGTCGTGCAGGAATTCGGTGGCCACATAGTTCTTGACGACCTTGTCCTCGAAAACGCCGAATCCGGTTTCCTCGATCGCCACCCCCGCCAGTTCCGCTGCCGCGCGAACTCCGGCGCGCACCATCGCCTCGACGATCGCGTCGACCTGCTGCTGGTCAAGCTTGCGGAATGCACGCGCCGCCTCGGCTGCCGTGTCGACGATGGCGTCGACTTCGCGTTTGCGATGGTCATCGACCGCCGCCGCATCGACGGAGGAAGCGGACTCGGTTCGCGTAGTGGTCATGATCGTGTCCTCGACTCAAGACTGGACACCGTGTTGGGCATCCCGAATGAGCCGATGGTACGCCGTCTGCGACAGCGTGTCGGAGTGAATCTGCGCGGGAAGATCGGCCTCTGGTGACGAGCGGGCGCCGGCATCGGGAGCCGAAGTTGGCGTTTCATGTGC
>CAYNLB010000208.1:0-5326 GCA_964397935.1 uncultured Mycobacterium sp. | reverse complement strand
ATCAACTATTGTCCGAGCATCCGTTCGCTCTGCTGACCGGCATGCTGCTCGACCAACAGGTACCGATGGAGACCGCCTTCGCGGGACCGAAGAAGATCGCCGACCGGATGGGCGCCTTCGATGCAGGGGAAATCGCCGACTACGACCCGGATAAATTCGCGGCACTGTGCTCGGAAAAGCCTGCAATACATCGTTTCCCGGGATCCATGGCCAAGCGCATCCAAGCCTTGGCCCAGATCATCGTCGACCGCTACGGCGGCGATGTGACCGCGTTGTGGACAGCCGGCGAGCCCGACGGCAGAGAGCTGCTGCGACGACTCAAGGGATTACCCGGTTTCGGCGAGCAGAAGGCGCAGATCTTTCTGGCGTTGCTGGGGAAGCAGTACGGGGTCACCCCGCCTGGCTGGCGGGAAGCGGCCGGGCAGTTCGGCCAGCCGGGCACACACAAATCCGTCGCCGACATCGTCGACGCCCATTCGCTCGGGCAGGTGCGATCACACAAGAAACAGATGAAGGCGTCGAAGAAATAGCGCAAGACGGCGAAGTAGTCGGTGAGCAGAAGGGAAAGGCGGCAACGTGAAGACACACATAACGTGTCCGTGCGGCGAAGCCATCGTCGGCAAGGATGAGGACGAGCTGGTCGAACTGACCCAGGCTCACCTCGCCAGCGTTCATCCGGGCCTCGAGTACGACCGTGACGCGATCTTGTTCATGGCGTACTGACGAAGTGCCGGGCTGACGCGAGCGCGCGTGCCCCGGTGCGGGGGACACGCGCGCTCAGGGCAGCCCGACGGCGGTGGCGCCTTGCTAGGGCACCACTGTGGAGCCGATCGTGGGCATGAACTGGCACTGTTTTTCCTTGGTCGTAACCTGCCCGAAGATGGTCGACATGATGCTGCCGGAACCGGTGTCGGCGATCGCGGTCAACGTCGTTGGCCCGTCGGGATTGATGTCGGCACGCGGCTTGAGCGCGACCGTTCCGGACTTGCCCGTGGTCAGGTTCACCCAGGTGACGTTCAACGGCAGCTTCTGCACCTCGGCGGGTCCGGGGGTGCCGACGGCGGTGAACACGTAGGCCGTCTGCCCGGGCCCCGGACCGGGAGTCGGGATCTTGGCCGGCCCCGCCACCGACAGCGCGGTGGCGATGGAACTACTGCCGTCCGTCAGGCAATTGGTGCCGATCGAGGGATACATGAAGTCCTGGGTGGGGGGAGCGTCGGGGCCGAACCCGGGCGCTGCTGCGGGGGCGTCGGCCGGCGCCGCGGCCGGTGCCGGTGCGCCTTCCGCCGGGGAAGCAGCAACCGGGGAGGCCTGCGGCGCAGGTGCTGCGGCCGGCGCAGGCGGTGTCGGTGCGGGTGCCGCCGCCGGAGCCGGACCCGGCTGGAAGGCGCCGGGCATCGGCGCCGCCGTGGCCATCGGCGCCGCCGTGGGCCTCGGACCGGCCGCGTGGGCCGGGTCGACGCCGGTCGGCAGGTGCGCCTGGCCGCCGGGCTCGACACCCAGCGGTGGCACGTGTGCCACCGGCGCGGCGTCGGGCGGGATCACACCGTCCGGGGCCGGCGCACCGGGGACCGGTTCCTGCAGGAACTGATTCACCGACTCGGCCACATTCCTGGACTCGTTCGGCGCGGTCGGACTGTGGGTGAAAGCTTGCGCAGCGGCCATCAGCAGCTGTGTCGCCTGCCCGGGGTTGCCGGCCGCTTGCTGGATTATCGGACTCAGCTGTGACAGCGCGGGCAGGCCCGGCATTTCTTGCGTCGGGTTCGGTTGCGGTGCCGCCGGCTCGGCCGCCGCGCTCGGGGAGAGCCCGAACGCGGCAGCCGATGCCGTGACGACAGCGGCCAAACCTTTGGACAGATTCCAAGTGCTTGCCACGGTGTCCTCCGGTCTCAGGTTGTGGTTAGCCGTTTAAGGAGCTGCTCAAGGAATGGCGGAAAGCAGCGACGGCGGCGATGCCGGCGCGGCCGGGCTGCCAGCCGGTGCGCCGGGGGTGCTACCCGAAGCGAGCGCCGGCAGGTCCTGCGGAAGCGTCACCTGCGGTGGCACGTTGACCGGCAATCCCGCCGGTAGCGCAGGCATGTCGACCTTCGCCTGCGGCACCTGAGGAGCGGGCGGTGTAGCGGGGGCCGCCGGCGCCGTGAGCCCGGGGATCGAGACCGGCAGGCCCGGAACCGTCGGAGCGGCCGGGGCCGCAGGCGCCGGTGGGGTCAGGCCCGGGATCGGCGAGTTGAGGCCCGGGAGAGCGGAAGTGGCTGCCGGGGCGGCGGGTGACGCGGCCGGGGTCAACCCGGGAATCGACGGGATACCCGGAGCCGACACCGGTGTCGCGGCGGACGGTACCCCCGGGAAGCTGATACCGGGAGCGGACGGAGCCATCGGCGGGGTGGCGCCGAGGGCGGTCGCGAGGTTCTGCAGGATTTGCGGCGCGTTGGCTGCCGAAGCGATCAGCTGTTGCGGGATGTTCGACACGAGCGTCGGATCCGGCATGGGGTCGGCGTGGGCGATACCGCCCGTCAGCAGTGCTGCGGACGAACCGACCACGACGGCGGTTGCACGCAGATAAGTCCAGATGGTTGGCATGACTCTCCCTGGTTGTCGACAACGGGTCCGGGCAAGAGTTGCTTTGATGCGGATGGGACTCAAGTGACACGTGTGGCATTTATTTGATCGTTACGGATACGAGTGACGGCGGTGACCGGCCGGCCCGCTCGCTAAAGTCGGGCGGATAGACACCACCTCGGCCGCCCCGGCGGCGGCACCCGTCACCCGGCGGCTGGCGAGTCTCGTTCAAACGGCCGCGCCGCTGTTGCTGATCGCGAGCGTCGCTGCGCGACTCGGCTGGACCTACCTGGCCCCGAACGGCGCGAATTTCGTCGACCTGCACGTCTACCTCGGTGGCGCGGCCGCGATCGACCATCCCGGCACCCTCTACAGCTACGTCTACGCCGAGCAAACGCCGGACTTCCCGCTCCCGTTCACCTATCCGCCGTTCGCGGCGGTCGTTTTCTACCCGCTGCATGTGTTGTCATTCGGGCTGGTCGCATTCTTGTGGCAGCTCGCGACGATGGCCGCGCTGTACGGCGCAGTTCGGATCAGCCAGCGCCTGATGGGCGTTGGGCGCGGCCCCGACGGCCGCCGCCTCGCGATGTTGTGGACGGCGGTCACCATCTGGATTGAGCCGCTGCGCAGCACGTTCGACTACGGGCAGGTCAATGTGCTGCTGATGCTGCCGGTGCTGTGGGCGGTGTACACATCGCGGTGGTGGCTGTCGGGTCTGCTGGTCGGCACGGCGGCCGGAATCAAGTTGACCCCTGCGATCGCCGGTCTGTATCTGGTCGGCGTTCGGCGGTGGGTCGCGGCGGCGTTTTCGGCGGTGGTGTTCCTTGCCACCATCGGGCTGTCGGCGTTGGTCGTCGGCGATCAGACGCGCTATTACTTCACTGACTTGCTGGGCGACGCCCACCGGGTGGGGCCGATCGCCACCTCGTTCAATCAATCCTGGCGTGGCGGCATCTCCCGGATCGTTGGCCACGACGCCGGTTTCGGTCCGGTGGTCCTGGCCGCCGTCGCGGTTACCGCGGTACTGGCCGTCCTGGCCTGGCGGGCACTGGACGCCTCGGATCGGCTGGGCAAGTTGCTGGTGGTCGAATTGTTCGGTCTGCTGCTCTCACCGATTTCCTGGACACACCACTGGGTGTGGCTGGTGCCGTTGATGATCTGGGCCATTCATGGCCCACTGTGCGATCGTCCCGGCGCGCCGGTCGTGGGCTGGGGCTGGCTGGCGCTCACCATCGTCGGCGTGCCGTGGTTGTTGAGCTTTGCTCAGCCGACCATCTGGCAAATAAGCCGACCGTGGTACCTGGCCTGGCTGGGGCTGACTTACATCGTGGCGGCGGTGGCAACCCTGATCTGGGTTGCGGCCACCGGCGCACGCGCCGAGCGTCACGCCAGGGTGGCCGTCGCGCTTGAGCGTCACGCTGGCGTGACGGCCGGGGAGGAAGGCGCCTTACCGGATTAGTCTCCGACGATCCCGTCGATATCACGCGCCATCGCTACGTCATTCTTGGTGATGCCACCCTCCGAATGCGTAACGAGAGCAAAAGTCACTGTCCGCCAACGGATATCGATATCCGGGTGATGATCTTTGCTCTCCGCGTGTTCGGCCACCCGCCGCACGGCGTCGATGCCGGCGAGAAACGTCGGGAACTTGATCGACCGACGCAGGGCGCCCTCGACACGCTCCCACCCGTTGAGCTCGGGCAGTGCGGCGTCCACTTGCTCATCCGTTAACACAGCCATGCCACGACGGTATACCGTCACTGGCCATGCCGACTCAGATCGTTGTCGCCGGCGCCGTCATCTGCCGCTCCATGCTCTTGGTGGCGCAACGGGTCCGGCCGCCGGAGTTGGCCGGCCGCTGGGAACTGCCCGGCGGGAAGGTCGCGCCGGGGGAGGCCGAGCGCGACGCACTGGTCCGTGAGTTGGCGGAGGAGTTGGGCTTGGAGGTGGGCGACGTCGCGGTGGGTGACCGCCTTGGCGATGACATTGCGCTGGACGCCATGATGACGCTGCGGGCGTATCGCGTACGGTTGCTGCGCGGTGAACCGCACGCGCGTGATCACCGGGCGCTGCGCTGGGTGACGGCGGCGGAGCTGCACGATGTCGACTGGGTGCCTGCCGACCGCGGCTGGCTCGATGATCTGACGAAAGCCCTCTGAGGCGAGCTGGTAACAACTCCACAGGGTTCCCGCAGCTTACGCACAGCCCCGTTGAAGGTCGCCCGCGTGAACTTGGGATATAACAACGTAACTTGTAATAACTACGTCACCTGAACCGACCTGGATGTGCGTGCCGGAAGTGATCCCGATGGTTGTCCGGACGGTGTGGTCACGGCTTCCGCGCCGGGCCGGGACGCTCTCTCAGTGCAGAAATCCCACGTCAACGCTGGCGGATATCGTCAACGTGCCGCGCGCGGCGGATGTGGTGGGCCTGTCAGCCGCGACCTATGCTGGTGCTTTATCGCTCCCCGGTGCGCGGGGCGCCGACGCCGATGGTCGAACGAACGGCCCAGCGACCAGGCGCGACGCTACGAAGTAGGAGGGGCTCTTGACGGTCACACCTCACGTTGGTGGACAGCTCGAGGAGCTGCTGGAGCGCAGCGGGCGGTTCTTCACGCCAGGGGAGTTCTCGGCCGACCTGCGCACCGTCACGCGTCGGGGCGGTCGCGAGGCGGATGTGTTCTACCGCGACCGGTGGAGCCACGACAAGGTGGTCCGCTCCACCCACGGCGTCAACTGCACCGGATCGTGCTCCTGGAAGATCTTTG
>CAYNLB010000207.1:0-5371 GCA_964397935.1 uncultured Mycobacterium sp. | reverse complement strand
ACCGCGTCCCACTCCCGGATGCCGAGGGCGGCGACGGCGCTGGGATGCAATCGGACGACACCGCGGCGGGAGTCGACGGCGGAAGTGTTCAGCCGGGCTGTCAAGGTGAGTTGACGGCCGTCGGGCCTCATGGCAGGCGCCCGCCCGGCTTGCGCAGCCCGAGCCGCGCCATCGACCGGCGGTGGGGCTGGGCGGCCCGGTTCGCGCGCCGCGCCGCGCGCCGTTGCTTGGGTTCGTCGGACCAGGCCTCGGGGTGTTCGGCCAGCCAGCGTTGGTTGCGCACCGCGAACGGAATGTGGCACAGGTAGGCGATGATGATCGCCCAGATCAGCAGGTAGGGGGCCAGCACCGCGGCCGCGGCGAAGATCGCCAGTAGCGCCAGCAGGGGCGCCGCCCAACTCGGCGGCACCGCCACCGCGTGCATCTTTCTCATCGGGATCTTGCTGACCATCAGCATCGACGTCCCCGTTATCCAGATGCAGAGGAACACCGTCGATGTCCACCAGCCGTCACCGAACTGCAGTCTGAGTCCGATGAGACCGATCATCGAGACCGCGCCCGCCGGGGCGGGCATCCCGACGAAGAATTCGTGCGTGTAGGCGGGCTGGCTCCCGTCGTCGAGCAATGCGTTGTACCTGGCCAGCCGCAACACCACGCACACCGCGTACAGCAGGACCGCCACCCAGCCGGCCGGCGACTGCGGCAGCAGCGTCACGTAGAGCACGATCGCGGGCGTGACGCCGAAATTCACCGCGTCGGCCAGTGAGTCGATCTCCTCGCCCATCCGCGACTGGGCATCCAAGATCCGGGCCACCCGGCCGTCCAGCCCGTCCAGGATGGCGGCAGCGGCGATCAGTGCCATCGCGACCTTCGGTTGATGCTCGAGAGCGAGCTTGATCGACGTCAGGCCCGCGCAGATGGAGAGCACCGTCATCGCGCTGGGCAAGATCTGCAGGTTGACCGCCCGCCTGCTGCGCGGCTTGCTGATCATGGCAGCTCAGCCAGCACGGTCTCGCCGGCGATCGCGCGTTGACCCTCGAGCACGACCGGTTCCGCGCCCGCCGGCAGGTAGGTATCCAGCCGGGAGCCGAACCGGATCAGCCCGTAGGTGTCACCGATCGACAACTTGTCTCCGACGCGCGCGTCGCAGATGATGCGGCGCGCGAGCAGCCCCGCGATCTGCACGGCGACGACATCGGCGCCGTTGGCCGTGCGGATCCGCAGACTGGTGCGCTCATTTCCGGTGCTCGCCGCGGCCAAATCGGCCGACCCGAAAAGGCCCGGCCGGTACTGCATGTCGATCACCTCGCCGCTCACCGGTGCGCGCTGCACGTGGGCGTCCAGCAGCGAAAGAAAGATGCTGACCCGGGGCAGCGGCGCGTCGCCCATGCCGAGTTCGGCGGGCGGGGCCGCGGTGTCGATCAAGCAGATCACGCCGTCGGCGGGCGCGACGACGGCGCCGGGCCGAGTGGGTGGCACCCGCGGGGGATGACGGAAAAACGCCGCGCAGGCACCCGCGCCGAGCAGACCCACCCGCCGCAGCCACCGGTGGTTGCGACCCACGAACGCCAGCCCCAGGCCGGCGGCGATGAACGGTCGCCCGGCCGGGTGGATCGGCGGAACGGTGGAGCGCACCAACTCCAGCACGTGTTGCGGGCTGATGGTGGGGCCTTCGGCGGTGGGGCCGATGGTCGGGGGGCGTCGTGCCACGCGGCCATCTTACGGAGCCGCGGCCGGTCGGTTCCGCGGTGCTTAGCTCAGGTCCCAGACCTGCAGTTGGGTCCCGGCGGATACTTCCACCACGTCCTCGGGGATGTCGAGCAGCCCGTTCGCCGACGCCAGCCACCGCAAATGGTGTGAGGCCGGGGGGCCGTAACTGATGACGGTGCCGACCCCCCCGTCAGGACGGTCGAGTATCGCTCGCCGGAACTGACGCTTGCCGCGCGGCGAGGTCAACGATTCGGTGAGTACGGCGGGCCGGTGCGGGCGCTCGGGATCCGGCAGGCCCATGGCCGTGCGGAGCGCGGGCCGGATGAACACCTCGAAGGACACCAGTGCGCTGACCGGGTTGCCGGGCAGGGTGACGATCGTCTTGCCGGCCACCCGTCCGATGCCCTGCGGCATTCCCGGTTGCATCGCGACCTTGACGAATTCCACTCCCTGATCGCCCGCCCGCCCGAAGGCGTCCTTGACGACCTCGTAGGCGCCGGCGCTGACTCCGCCGCTGGTGATGATCAGGTCAGCGTCGGCCGCGTATCGGTCGAGGAGGGCGCTGAACTGGGCGACGTCGTCTGCGGCGGTCGCGACCGCGATCACGTCGGCGCCGGCGTCGCGCACAGCACCGGCCAGCATGATCGAGTTGGATTCGTAGATCTGCCCCGGCCGCAGCGGGACGCCCGGGGGTATCAGCTCCGACCCGGTGGAGATCACCAGCACCCGTTGGCGCGGGATCACCGGCAGCTCAGCCATTCCCAACGCCGCGGCCAGGCCGAGCACCGCCGCCGTCACCACCTGCCCCCGGCGCAGCACGGTGGTGCCGGGCGCGACGTCCTCGCCGGCTCGACGGATGTGCTTGCCCTCCGGGCGGGGTTGCCGGATCGCCACCGAATCCACTCCGCCATCGGTGTCTTCGACCGGCACGATGGTCGTCGCGCCGGCCGGCAACGGTGCGCCGGTCATGATCCGGTGCGCGGTTCCGGGTTGCAGCGTCAACTGGTCGGTGCGTCCCGCGGGAATGTCCTCGGCAACGGGCAGCACCACCGGATGCTCGGGGGTTGCGGCGGACGTATCCTGCGCGCGCACCGCGTAACCGTCCATCGCGGAGTTGTCGAAGACCGGCAGCGCCAGCTGCGCGACCACGTCGTCGGCCAGGACCAGCCCGTAGGCCTCGGCCAGCGGGACCGGCACCGCCGGGCGGGCCCGGATCATCTCCCCTACGACACGCTGATGTTCGTCGACTGACCGCACGCTGCCATTATCCAGCCCGTATCGGCCCGTCAGATTCCGAAGCTGACGCCGGTGAGTTCTTCGGATGCGGCCCACAGCCTGCGCTGCAGGTCCTCGTCGTGCGACTGCGCGCTGGATTGGACGATCTTCGGGTGGCCGCGCTGCTCGAGGAAGCCGTCGGGGCCGTAGTACTGCCCGCCCTGGACCGCCGGATCGGTGGCGGCGCGCAGCGTCGGCAGCGCGCCCATCGCCGCGCTCTGGAACAGCACGGGCCCCAGCACGGCCTTCAGCGGCTGGAAGATCCTCGGCAGGTTGCGGGCCAGCTCGGTGTTGGAGCCACCGGGGTGCGCGGCGACGGCGATGGTCTTGGCGTCGGGCCGGGCGGCCAACCGTCGCTGCAGCTCGTAGGTGAACAGCAGGTTGGCCAACTTGGACTGCCCGTAGGCAGCGACCCGGTCGTAGCCGTGTTCCCATTGCAAGTCGTCGAAGTGGATGCCGGCACGGATCCGGTGGCCGAGGCTGCTGACGGTCACCACCCGCGAGCCGCGCACTCCCAGCAGTCGGTCCAGCAGCAGCCCGGTCAGCGCGAAATGGCCGAGGTGGTTTGTGCCGAACTGCATCTCGAAGCCATCCTGGGTGACCTGCTTCGGGGTCCACATCACCCCGGCGTTGTTGATCAGCAAGTCGATGCGCGGATAGGCGGCGCGCAGCGCATCGGCCGCGGAACGCACCGAGTCCAGGGAGCCGAGATCCAGCGCCTGCAGTGTGACGTCGGTGCCCGGATGCGCCGCGACGATGCGCGACAGGGCGGCGTTGCCCTTTTCCAGGTTGCGTACCGCGAGCACCACGTGCGCGCCGCGGTAGGCCAGGACCGTGGCCGTCTGGTACCCGATGCCGGTGTTGGCGCCCGTGACCACCGCGACGCGACCGCCTAGATCCGGCACGTCGGCCTCCGACCATTTACCGGTCCGTTCGTCGTTGGAAGCCATGGCCCAAAAGATACTCACCCGGTCTGGGACCTTCCTGGTTGCCGACGGCGGCGACGCGCTAGTGGACCCAGTAGTTGTCGTGGCGGATGAACCACTCCCGGCGTTCCTCGTCGGTCATGTCGGCCAGCGCCGCAAACCCTTCGAAGTAGGCCTCCCGCGGCGCACCCGGAGCGAACAGCATCAGGATCGACGCCGGTTCGTCCTTCTCGTTGCGAAAACCGTGAATCCCGCCGGGCGGGACGTAGAGGAAGTCGCCTTGATGTCCGTCGGCCCATTGTGTGCCGTCGTAGAGCTTCATCGTCCCGGAGAGCACGAAGAACGCCTCGGACATGGCGCGGTGAAAGTGAGGTCCCGGGCCCCCGCCGGCGGGCGGGATGTCGACCCGGTAGAGGCCGTAGTCGCCGTCGGTGTCCCGCTGGTTGGCCAGGTAGTGGTATCGGACTCCGGCGGTCTGGTGGTCCGGGGGCGAATCGGCCCGTTTGAGCCAGGCGCTGACCCGCGGCTGTTCCTTGGTGTAGCGGGGCGGTGGATAGGGCGGCACCACGAGGGACATCTGCCCAGCCTGCCAGTTAGCATCGCGGGTGTGGAGGGGCCGACGGCCAACGAACAAGTCCGGACGCAACGGCTGCTCGACGCCCAGACCAAGGCGGCGCAACTGTTCGACGAGATCGAACGGCGCGCCATGATCCGCCCCGGTGTCGGTGAGCAGGAGTTGTCGGAGGAGATCGCCGGCCTCGCCGTCCAGATGTTCGGTGTGACCCGGCACTGGCATCGCCGGATCGTGCGGGCCGGGGAGAACACTTTGCAGCCCTTCGCCGAACATCCGCCGGACCGCGTGATCGCCGTCGACGACATCGCCTTCCTCGACCTGGGCCCGATCTTCGAGGAGTGGGAGGCCGACTTCGGGCGCACGTTCGTGCTGGGGGACGATCCGGACAAGGGGGCCGTCCGCGATGCGCTACCGCGGGTGTGGGGGGCCGGGCGCCGCTATTTCGACGATCACCCCGGCATCACCGGTGCCCAGTTGTTCGAGTACGTCGTCGGTGTGGCCCGCGCCGAGGGCTTCGAGTGGGGCAGTCCCATCGCCGGCCATCTGTTGGGGGAGTTTCCCCACAAGAAGATCGTGGGCGACGGCGTCGAGTGGTACATCGCCCCCGGCTCGGTCAAGCCCATGCGGCGCACGGACCCTGGCGGCCACCTCTGTCACTGGATCCTCGAAATCCATCTGGTCGATCGCTTCCGCGGCTTCGGGGGTTTCTACGAGCAGCTGCTCGACCTGCCGTGACCGACGTCGTCGTCGATGGTTTACGCGCAGCGCGATAACGGATCGCGCGTTCTTGCACTCGGCATAGGCGAGTGCTAAGAATGACGTTGGCACTCGCGACCGGTGAGTGCTAGGTCGGGACGGTGAGGCCAGTGTGGTCGTCCGTCGCGGG
>CAYNLB010000206.1:0-5495 GCA_964397935.1 uncultured Mycobacterium sp. | reverse complement strand
GGGTGGCGGTGGTGGTCTGCGAGTTCGGCTTCCTCGGCGGCTCGATCGGGGTGGCAGCGGCCGAACGGATCGCCGCCGCCGTGCAGCGGGCCACCGCCGAGCGGCTGCCGCTACTGGCCTCGCCGAGCTCCGGTGGCACCCGCATGCAGGAGGGCACGGTCGCGTTCCTGCAGATGGTGAAGATCGCCGCGGCCGTCAGGCTCCACAAACAGGCACACCTGCCCTACCTGGTCTACCTACGCCACCCCACCACCGGCGGGGTCTTCGCATCGTGGGGCTCGCTCGGCCATCTCACCGTGGCCGAGCCGGGCGCGCTGATCGGCTTTCTCGGGCCCAGGGTGTACCGGCTGCTGTATGGCGAACCATTCCCCGAGGGCGTCCAGACCGCCGAGAATCTGCAGCGCCACGGGGTGATCGACGACGTCATCGCGCTTGACGGGCTGCATCGCACGCTGGATCGTGCGCTGACGGTGCTCGCCGACGCTCCCGAGCCGCTATCGGCGCCGCAGCCACCCGAACCGACACCCGACGTGCCGGCGTGGGACTCGGTGGTGGCGTCACGACGGCCGGACCGGCCGGGGGTCGCGCTCCTGTTGCGCCACGGCGCCACCGACGTCGTGCTGCTGTCGGGCACCGGGCAGGGCGAAGCCGCGACCACCCTGCTGGCGTTGGCCCGGTTCGCCGGCCAACCCGCGGTCGTGCTCGGCCAGCAGCGGGTGGCGGGCGGGATGGTCGGGCCCGCCTCGCTGCGCGCGGCCCGGCGCGGCATGGCGCTGGCCGCCGAGTTGCGCCTGCCGCTGGTGCTGGTGATCGACACCGCCGGGCCGGCGCTGTCGGCCGATGCCGAGCAGGGCGGGCTGGCCGGCCAGATTGCCCAGTGCCTGGCCGAGCTGGTGACCCTGGACACCCCGACGGTGTCGGTGCTGCTGGGTCAGGGCAGCGGCGGTCCGGCGCTGGCGATGGTGCCCGCCGATCGGGTGCTGGCCGCTCTACACGGCTGGCTGGCGCCGCTACCGCCGGAAGGCGCCAGCGCCATCGTCTTCCGCGACACCACGCACGCCGCCGAACTCGCGGCGGCACAAGGCATCCGGTCTGCCGACCTGCTGTCGTCCGGGATCGTCGACAGAATCGTGCCGGAACATCCGGATGCCGCTGACGAACCGGTCGAGTTCTCCCAGCGGCTGTCGCGCACCGTCGCCACCGAGCTACACGCCCTGCGCGGAATACCCGCCGCTGAGCGGCTATCCGCTCGCTTGCAGCGCTATCGGCGCATCGGGCTGCCCTGAACTGCGGGCGGCGTTCGCGACACGTAACCGGTGGCGACGACACGCCGCAGGAGTGACCGTGGTTTATGTCTCGGCGACGGCGTGCTCCGACATCGCGGGCGGTTGCGGCGCGGCCTCGAAAACGTATCTGTTCGACCAGCGGGCCATCCGGCAGTGTCCCTGCCACCGCCATAGTCGACAATCAGGCAAAATGGCGGCATGGACACTGGAGCGACCTCACCACGGGTCTTGGTCGTCGACGACGACTCCGATGTGCTGGCGTCGCTGGAACGCGGCCTGCGGCTGTCCGGATTCGAAGTGTCGACGGCAGTCGACGGCGCCGAGGCCCTGCGCAGCGCCACCGAGACGCGCCCGGACGCGATCGTGCTCGACATCAACATGCCGGTGCTGGACGGCGTCAGCGTCGTCACGGCGTTAAGGGCCATGGACAACGACGTCCCGGTCTGCGTGCTGTCCGCCCGCAGCTCGGTCGACGACCGAGTGGCGGGCCTGGAAGCCGGGGCCGACGATTACCTGGTCAAACCGTTCGTGCTGGCCGAGCTGGTCGCGCGGGTGAAGGCGCTGCTACGCCGCCGCGGCGCTACCGCAACGTCCTCGTCGGAGACCATAACGGTCGGCCCCCTGGAAGTGGACATCCCTGGTCGGCGGGCCCGGGTCAACGGCGTCGACGTCGACCTGACCAAGCGGGAGTTCGACCTGCTGGCGGTGCTGGCCGAGCACAAGACGGCGGTACTGTCCCGCGCGCAGCTGTTGGAGCTGGTCTGGGGTTATGACTTCGCCGCCGACACCAACGTGGTCGACGTCTTCATCGGGTACCTGCGCCGCAAGCTCGAGGCCAACGGAGGCCCCAGGCTGCTGCACACCGTCCGCGGTGTCGGGTTCGTACTGCGCATGCAGTAGGGGCAAGATCGGCCAGATCGCAGAAGCCATGAATATCCTGTCGCGGATTTTCGCCCGTACGCCGTCACTGCGGACCCGGGTGGCGCTCGCGACGGCCATCGGCACCGCGATCGTGGTGGTCATCGCCGGCGCGGTCGTCTGGGTCGGGATCACCAACGCCTGGAAGGAACGGCTGGATCGCCGCCTCGACGAGGCCGCGGGCTTCGCGATCCCCTTCCTGCCGCGCGGTCTCGACGAGATACCGCGGTCACCCAACGATCGGGACACCGTCATTACGGTCCGCCGCGACGGGCAGGTCAAGTCCAGCTCGGATATCACGCTTCCGAAGCTGGACGAGGGCTACGCCGACACCTATGTCGACGGGGTGCGCTATCGGGTGCGGACCGTGAAGATTCCGGGGCCGGAACCCACGTCGATCGAAGTCGGCGCAACCTACGACGACACGATCGCCCAGACCAACAACCTGCACCGCCGGGTGATCCTGATATGCGGCCTCGCGATCGGCGCGGCGGCGGTGTTCGCCTGGATGCTGGCGGCGTTCGCGGTGCGCCCCTTCAAGCGGTTGGCCCAGCAAGCACGCTCGATCGACGCCGACGAACGGCCACAGGTGGCGGTCCGCGGCGCCAGCGAGGCCGTCGAGATCGCCGAGGCGATGCGGGGCATGCTGCAGCGCATCTGGAAAGAGCAGGACCGCACCAAGGAGGCGCTCGCCTCGGCCCGAGACTTCGCCGCCGTGTCCTCCCACGAGCTGCGCACTCCACTGACCGCGATGCGCACCAACCTGGAGGTGCTGTCCACCCTGGACATGCCCGAGGACCAACGCAAAGAGGTGTTGGGCGACGTGATCCGCACCCAGTCACGGATAGAGGCGACGTTGACCGCCCTCGAGCGGCTGGCGCAAGGCGAACTGTCCACCTCAGAGGATCACGTGCCGGTCGACATCACCGAGCTGCTGGACCGGGCCGCCCACGATGCCATGCGCATCTACCCCGACCTCGACGTTTCGCTGGTGCCGTCGCCCACGTGCATCATCGTCGGGTTACCGGCCGGGTTGCGACTGGCCGTCGACAACGCGATCGCCAATGCCGTCAAGCATGGCGGCGCCACCCGAGTCCAGCTGTCGGCGGTCAGCTCGCGCGCCGGGGTGGAGATAGCCGTCGACGACAACGGCACCGGCGTGCCCGAAGAAGAGCGCCGGGTGGTGTTCAACCGGTTTTCGCGCGGTTCGACGGCCTCGCATTCGGGGTCAGGCCTGGGGCTGGCGTTGGTGGCGCAGCAGGCCCAGCTGCACGGCGGGACAGCTTCGCTGGAGAACAGCCCGCTGGGCGGCGCGCGGCTCGTGCTGCGCCTTCCCGGCCCCAGCTAGGGGCGATCCCGCTCAGGTCGGGCACACTGGTCCGATGGCCAA
Source organism: uncultured Mycobacterium sp. (assembly GCA_964397935.1). Classification (GTDB taxonomy): domain Bacteria; phylum Actinomycetota; class Actinomycetes; order Mycobacteriales; family Mycobacteriaceae; genus Mycobacterium. Next base: position 1,901 of record CAYNLB010000206.1, on the reverse strand, counting down.
CGGCAGAAAACCGACCGACCGGGACACCCTGGCACACATTCGTGAGCTCGTCGCCGAGGAGAAAGACTTGCGGACACAGCTGCAGCAACGCGAGATCAGCACATCGGACGAGCATGACCGGCTGCGCCGGCTGGAAACAGAACTCGACCAATGCTGGGATTTGCTGCGACAGCGCCGAGCGCTGCGCGAAACCGGTGGTGACCCGCGCGAAGCGACCGTCCGTCCGCCCGACGAGGTCGAGGGCTACCTGAGCTGAGCGACCGCGGGGCAGAGTCCGCTACCGACGTCGTAGTCATAGGTGGCGGTCACAACGGGCTGGTCGCGGCGGCCTACCTGGCCCGGGCTGGCCTTCGGGTGCGGGTGCTCGAGCGGCTGGGTGTGACCGGCGGGGCCGCCGTCTCGGCGCAGGCCTTCGACGGCGTCGAGGTTCAGGTGTCACGGTATGCGTACCTGGTCAGCTTGCTGCCGCCCCGCATCGTCGCCGACCTGGGCGCTGCGGTGCGGTTGGCCCCGCGACAGATTTCGTCGTACACCCCGCACCCGTCCACCGGCGGGCGCTCCGGGCTGCTGATCGACGCACACGGCGAGCCCTCCCCCGACGCGTTCGCCGCCATCGGCGCGGCCGGCGACGTGGCCGGGTTCGCCGCGTTCTACCGACGCTGCAGGCTGGTGACCCAGCGGCTCTGGCCGACGCTGCTCGAGCCACTGCGGCCGCGCGCGCAGGCGCGCCGGCACGTCCTGCACGGCGGAGATCACCATGCGGCGGCTGCATGGCGGGCCATGGTCGACCAGCCGATCGGTCATGCCATCGCCGATGCGGTGCACAGTGACCTGGTCCGCGGCGTGATCGCGACCGACGCGCTGATCGGCACCTTCGCTCGGCTCGATGACCCATCGTTGATGCAGAACATCTGCTTTCTGTATCACCTGCTCGGCGGGGGGACCGGAGACTGGGACGTTCCCATCGGCGGCATGGGCTCGCTGACCGCGGCGCTGACGACTGCTGCAACCGGCCACGGAGCCCAAATAACCACCGGCGCAGAGGTTTATGCCGTCAGCCCGACCGGTCAGGTGCGCTACCGGAGCCGCAACGACGAGCATTCTATTCGGGCCCGTTTCGTTCTTGCCGGTGTCACGCCGACGGTCCTGGCCCGCCTGCTGGGCGAAGAACCGGCGCCACCGGCCCAGGGCGCGCAGGTCAAGGTGAACATGGTGTTGCGGCGGCTACCCCGGCTGCGTGACGACAACATCACGCCCGCGCAGGCATTCACCGGGACGTTTCACGTCAACGAGACGTGGAAACAACTGGATACGGCATATTCACAGGCAGCAGCCGGGCAGGTGCCGAATCCATTGCCGTGCGAGGCCTACTGTCATTCGCTGACCGACGCGAGCATCCTCTCGGCCGGGCTGCGTGACTCGGGCGCTCACACGATGACGGTGTTCGGCTTGCATGCCCCGCACAAGCTGTTCAGCGGCACCGACCCCGACACCCTGCGCAACCGCCTGACCGACATGGTGCTGGCGTCGCTGAATTCGGTGCTGGCCGAACCGATTCAGGAGGTTTTGCTGCCCGATGCGCACGGCCGCCCCTGCATCGAGACGACCACGACCGCGGATTTGGAACGTACGCTGCACATGAGCGGCGGCAATATTTTCCACGGGGGTTTGTCCTGGCCATTCGCGGACGACGACGACCCGCTGGACACCCCGGCGCGGCGATGGGGGGTGGCCACCGCCCATGAGCGGATCATGCTGTGCGGCTCGGGCGCCCGCCGCGGCGGGGCGGTGTCGGGCATCGGCGGGCACAACGCCGCGATGGCCGTTCTGGCGTCGTTGTGACTACCCGCTGGTGGCGACCCGCTTCACCCGGCTACGCCGCACTCGCGATCGCCACTACC
>CAYNLB010000205.1:0-5626 GCA_964397935.1 uncultured Mycobacterium sp. | reverse complement strand
TCCGCGTGGCGGGAACACCCAGCTTCTGCACGAAGCGGTGGGTGTTCTCCGACACGCTGGAGAAATAGACCAGGTTGCGCGACTGCACCGCAACCTCCTTACCCTGTCGTCTCCCGCGCTACGCGCTCAGCTCGGCACCGGCGAGCGCCTTGATCCGATCGGGCCGGAAACCCGACCAGTGGTCGTTTCCTGCCACCACCACCGGGGCCTGCAGATAACCCAGCGCCATCACGTAGTCACGCGCCTCGGGGTCCAGTGTGATATCGACCTTCTCGTAGGCGATGCCCTGCTTGTCCAAAGCCTTGTAGGTGGCGCTGCACTGCACGCATGCCGGCTTGGTGTACACGGTGATGCTCATGGAATGCCGCTCCTTTGCGGAAGGTGGGAACCAACAGACTGGCAACTACTTAAGTACTGCGTTTTTGCTACGTTCAGCGATCCGTCAAACCCCCGGATTCCCGTCGTGCGGCCGTCAGGTCGAATGGCCCGACCAGGCCGATTTCGGGAGGATCACCAGGCCTGGCTGGCTTGGAGATCCCGGGATCTGCCGGTGCTCGAAACACTACACCTAGTGGCTGACAAGATCTCCGGATACAAGATGTTCTGAATAACAATTCTGAAATTCCCTGGTCGTAAGGCCTTCGTCGAGACGCGTCCGGCGTGTCGCACGTCACACGCCACGCCGCACACGCCTGTGCGCATTGGTATAGCACCGGGCACCGACAACGGCGCCGCCGCCGGCGACCGAAGCCATCGCCAGCAAAGCTGATGGCGGCGACTGGCGACTTTGGCTATGCGGTTTGCGGTGGACCGGCCGGTCGCCGCCAAGCGCCTTGTGGGATTCGGCTAATTTCAGCTGACCTCGGCCGCGAGCTTGCCGAGGACATCACGCACGTTTTGGGAAAGATCGGCATGCTCCGCGGGATCCTTGCCCTCCAGGGTTTGGAACGGCACGGCAAGTTTGATCGCCTCGATCACCCGGGCCCCGGCGATTCCGAATGACTTGCGGGCGTCGTCGTGCGCCCATACCCCGCCGTACCGGCCCATGGACCCGCCGATGACCGCTAACGGCTTGTCCTTCAACGCCCCGTTGCCGAACGGGCGCGACAGCCAGTCGATCGCGTTCTTGACGACTGCGGGCATGCCGCCGTTGTATTCCGGGGTGACCACCAGCGCGGCATCCGTGTCAGCCGCCGCGGCGCGCAGCGCGGTCACCGGGGCCAGCTCCGGAGCGTCGGCGGTCATCGCGTCGTCGATTTCCTCGTTGTAGAACGGAAGCTCTCCCAGTCCCTCGAACACCGCGACCGTGACGCCATCCGGAGCGACCGCTGCCGCCAATTCGGCGATCTTGCGGTTGATCGACGCGGCCCGCAGACTTCCCACCAACGCCAAGACTTTGATGTTTTCCGGCACTGTTCCGTTCCCTTCTCGATCCTCGTTCTCCATCTTCGCACGACGCAACCGGACTCTGGTCCGGTTTATTCCGCCCGGGTTACAGTGCACGTGTGAGCGGTGCCGAGCTGCCCGTGTGCGCGCCCCAAGCGGCACACCCAGAACGCGGCGATGCGGCCCGCAACCGCGCACTCTTGCTGGACGCGGCCCGCCGTTTGGTCGCCGAGCGCGGCGCCGACGCGGTGACCACCGACGACATCGCCGCGGCCGCCGGAGTCGGCAAAGGCACGCTGTTTCGCCGGTTCGGCAGCCGGGCCGGCCTGATGATGGTGCTGCTGGACGAGGACGAACGAGCCAGCCAGCAAGCCTTTCTGTTCGGCCCGCCGCCACTGGGGCCCGATGCGCCGCCGGTGGACAGGCTGGTCGCCTTTGGCAGAGAGCGGATCCGCTTCGTCCGCACCCACCATGCACTGCTGTCGGCGGCCAACCGCGATCCCCGGAACCGGTACAACGCGCCGGCCATGGTGCAGCGCACACATGTGCGGGTGCTGCTGCAGTCGGCTGGAACCACCGGTGATCTCGACGCCCAGGCCGATGCGCTGCTGGCCCTGCTTGACGCGGATTACGTGGAGCACCGACTCCGGGACGGTCACACCCTGCAGACAGTGGCCGGCGCGTGGGAAAGCCTGGCACGCAAGCTCTGTGGGCGGTGACAAGCGCATCGGCTGGATCCTGCATATCGACTCGACGTTTTACCCGCGCACCAAGATTCGCAAGCTGGACGCACGCACCACCGATCGCGACACCATCGTCGCTGCCATCCTGCGCGTATTGGACCTATTCGAGCTCGACCGGCCGTGCCGGTTGCTCGGGGTGCACGCCGGACTGGCCATGCCGGGCCAGTGGCGCCGGGCTGGGCCGAAGCGCCCGGGTAAACACCACGTTGACCTGGCGCATGGCGAAGCTGTAGGGCCACCACGCCAGCCGCTTGAACGCGTATAGCGCCCGGATGTCGGGCGACGTGTAGATCAGGTATCGGTTCTTTGCGACTCCAGCCAAGATCTTCGCGGCCGCCTTTTCCGGCGACACGGCATGACCGGTGAAGCGGTTGACCCAGCGGGCGACCTTGGGGTCCTCGCGGTCCACGCCGGCGATCTCGACCGTGTTGACCAGCGGGGTGTTCACCGCGCCCGGCACTACGACCGACACCCCGATGCGGTGCCGGGCCAGATCGAAGCGCAACACCTCCGAGAGTCCACGCAATCCGTACTTGCTGGCGCTGTAGGCGGCATGCCACGGCAGGGCGACCAGCCCGGCCGCCGACGACACATTGACCAGGTGTCCACCCCGGCCGCCCGCGATCATCGGTGGGACGAACGTCTCGATGACGTGGATCGGACCCATCAGGTTGATCGCGATCATCTTGCTCCACTGCGCGTGCGTCAGCCGGTCAACGGTGCCCCAGGCCGACACTCCGGCGATGTTCATGACGACGTCCATGCTCGGATGCCGGTTGTGAATGTCGGCGGCGAACGCCGCCACGTCGTCATAGTCGGCGATATCCAGCGCCCGATGCTCGGGTACCCGTGCGCCCAGCGCACGGGCGTCGGCCACGGTGAGTTCGAGACCGTCCCGGTCGCGGTCGGTCAGAAAGAGTTCGGCGCCTTGGGCGGCCAACCGCAACGCGGTGGCGCGCCCGATGCCGCTGGCCGCACCGGTGACCAGGCACCGCTTCCCCGCGAAATGCCGCCCGGATGCCTGCTTCGCCATGGCCGTGACGATACCGGCGGGTCTTACGCGCGCCCGCCCCACAGCGCATGGAGCCACAACTGCTCGAGCACGCGCACCCGGCGCCCCCGGTCGCCTTGAAGACCTTGGCGGCCGACCAAGATGGGATCGCCGGTCAGCGTCAGTGCGGTGGTACCCGCAAGGGTGCGAATCAGCGTCGGGAGGTCGTCGCTGATCGGGTGTGCGGTCCCGGCCTTCTCCTCGGCGTCGACGATGCCGACGATCTGGCGCAGCACCACCTCGAACTGCTGATCCAGAAGATTGCGGATCTCGATGTCGGTGTGGCGGGCCTCGTTGCAGGCGGTCATCACCGGATCGTTGTGCGCGTAGACAGCCGCGGCGCTGCCGACCATCCGCTTGGCGAACTGCTCGGGTGATTCGCCCGGCTGGCGCGGGGCGAAATCCTGCGTGAGCTCTTCGAGTTCTTCGGCGGCCTCGGCCATGAGCTGGGCGAGCACCGCGTACTTGGAGTCGAAGTAGAAGTAGAAACCGGATCGGGCCACCCCGGCGCGGAGGCTGATGGTGCTGACCGACAGCTCCGCGAACGGCTTTTCCTGCAGCAGTTCACGCACCGCCTGCAGGATCGCTTGACGCTGTTTGTCGCCACGCCTTTGTACCCCCGGCTGCGGATTGGCGGCGTGACTGCTCACCCCCTCGACCTTGCACCACGCCGCCCAGAAAGCAAACTTGACAGCCGTCAAGTTTGTCGCGAAGGATATTGCTCAGTGACTGCCGTCACCTCTCCCGGGCACGCAAAGGAGCGTCTATGGCCGCCACCATCAGCACCCCGCACTATCTGCTCGACCAGGCGCGGCGCCGGTTCACCCCGTCGATCAACAACTTCCCCGGCATGGGCCTTGTCGAACGCCGGCTGCTGAACACTCAATTCCCGGAGCACAAGCTTGCCGACCCGCCGCCGGGCAGCGGGCTCAAGCCGGCCCTCGGTGACGCGGGCCTGCCCGTCATCGGGCACATCATCGAGATGATGCGCGGCGGACCGGACTACCTGATGTTCCTGTACAAGACCAAAGGCCCGGTCGTCTTCGGGGACTCGCCGGTGCTGCCGGGCATCGCGGCGCTGGGCCCCGACGCCGCGCAGGTCATCTATTCCAATCGCAACAAGGACTACTCACAGCAGGGCTGGGTGCCGGTGATCGGGCCGTTCTTTCATCGCGGGCTGATGCTGCTCGACTTCGAAGAGCATCTTTATCATCGGCGGATCATGCAGGAGGCATTCGTCCGGTCCCGGCTGGTCAGCTATGTCGAGCAGATGGACAAGGTCGTGTCGCAGGTGGTCACCGATGACTGGGTGGTCAACGATGCGCGCTTCCTGCTTTACCCGGCGATGAAAGAACTGACCCTCGATATCGCCTCGATGGTGTTCATGGGCCACGAGCCGGGCACCGACCACGAGCTGGTGACCAAGGTGAACAGGGCATTCACTGTCACCACGCGCGCGGGCAATGCGATCATCCGTACCCCGGTGCCGCCGTTCACCTGGTGGCGGGGCCTCAAGGCGCGCGAACTGCTGGAGAACTACTTCCGCGAGCGCGTCAAGGAACAACGCGGGAAGGACGGCAGCGACCTGCTGTCGGTGCTGTGCCAAAGCGAGGACGAGGACGGCAACAAGTTCTCCGACGAGGACATCGTCAACCACATGATTTTCCTGATGATGGCCGCGCACGACACGTCGACGTCGACCGCGACGACGATGGCCTACCAACTGGCTGCCCACCCGCAGTGGCAAGAGCGCTGCCGCGACGAATCGGACCGGCTCGGCGACGGGCCGCTCGACATCGAATCGCTGGAGAAGCTGGAGTCGCTCGACCTGGTGATGAACGAGTCGATCCGGTTGGTGACGCCGGTGCAGTGGGCCATGCGGCGGACGGTGCGCGACACCGACCTGCTGGGCTACTACATACCCAAGGGCACCAACGTCATCGCCTACCCGGGGATGAACCACCGGCTACCGGAACTGTGGACGGACCCGATGAAATTCGACCCGGACCGATTCACCGAGCCCCGCAACGAGCACAAGCGGCACCGCTACGCGTTCACCCCGTTCGGCGGCGGCGCGCACAAGTGCATCGGGTCGGTGTTCGGGACCTTGGAGATCAAGACGATCCTGCACCGCCTGCTGCGCAGGTATTCGCTCGAACTGCCCCACCCGGGGTACCAGGCCGAGTGGGACTACGGCGGCATGCCGGTGCCGAAGGACGGCATGCCGATCGTGCTGCGCCCGCTGTGACTTTTGGCACCGGTACCGGCATTCGGCGAAATCGACTCTAACGACATCGGTACTCGAACCTTCGCACGCTGCCGTCGATCTCGGTCAGGCGGCCGAGACCAGCCGGTTGGCGCAGGCGATCACCGCGTGCAGCGCCGACTGCGTCGGATCCTTCGAGCAGCCCATCGCCCACTCGGCGTGGATGCCGTTGCTCCCGTA
>CAYNLB010000204.1:0-5704 GCA_964397935.1 uncultured Mycobacterium sp. | reverse complement strand
TCCCGCCGCAGCTCAGCCGCCGTGGTGAAGCGGTACTGGTAGAGCTGCGCGCGCACATACCGCGGTGGCGATTCCGGAAACGGATTGTGCCGCAACAGCCGAAGCGTCGGCCGATCGTTGCGAAGCAGCCGCTGCAGGAACGGTGTCAGCCATGGCTGTGCGTATCCCGGCGAGATGGCGGCAAACCACATCAGCCAGTCCAACCGCAGGTGATAGGGCGCCCACTGGCGCGGCAGCCGGCGCACGGCTCCGGGTTTGCCCTTGAATCCGTATTCCTTCCACACCGTCTGCGCCGTGATGCTGGCTTCGTCGGTGCCCTCGATCACCACCTCCCGGCGGATGCGGCCGATGCTGCCGAAGGCGCCATATGTGTTCACCAGATGAAAGGCATTGAAAGACATGTTCATTCGTTGACGCGACGACAGCATGTTGCGCACCGGCCAGTAGGTCATGAACAGCACCGCCACTGTGAACCCGACTACCAGAACGACAAACCATAGCGGAGACCCCGGCGCCGCCGGATGCGCGGGGACCCGAAGCAGTGCCGCCACCGAGGAGTCATCGATGGCGCTGCACGCCAACAGAATGGTCACCCAGTTGAGCCAGGCAAAGTTCCCCGACGCCACCAGCCACAGCTGGGTCACTACGATGATCGCCGCGGCCACGCTGGCCACCGGCTGGGGCGCTAACAACCCGAACGGCACGAGCAACTGAGCAAAGTGGTTGCCCGCCACCTCAATCCGATGCAGTGGCCTGGGCAGGCGGTGAAAGAACCAGCTGAACGGTCCCGGCATGGGCTGGGTTTCATGGTGGTAGTACAAACACGTCAGATCACGCCAGCATGGGTCGCCGCGCATCTTGATCAGGCCCGCGCCGAACTCCACCCGGAACAGCAGCAGCCGCGCCATCCATAACGTCAGCACCGGAGGCGCCACTTCGTCGTTCCCGAGAAAGATCATCAGAAACCCGGTCTCCAGCAGCAACGACTCCCAGCCGAACGAGTACCAGGTCTGCCCGACATTGACGATCGACAGGTAGAGCACCCACAACGTCAGCCACATCGCCATCGCGGCCCATAGCGGCACCGCATCGGCCGCACCGGCGACGATGGCCGCGGCCAGCACCGCCCCGAACCACGAGACCGTCGAGAACAGCCGATCGGAATAGCGCAGATGAAAAATGCTCGGCGTTCGCCAAAAAGACTGTCCGGCCAAAAATCGCGGAACCGGGAGTATTCCGTGCTTTCCGATGAGTGCCCGGAACTGTACGGCGGCCCCGACGAACGCAATCACGTAGACGGCCGCGGCGCCGCGCTCGAGCACTAGTCTGCCCAACCAATAGTCGGGTGCGGAAAACCAGCCCATAGCCGTGACTCCTCGGACGGTGGCGGCCACGCCAACCCGCTTATCCAGTCAACCAGCCGGTAAACCCGGAGCCAATACCCGAGCGGCTATTGGTCGTCGAGCCCGCGTGCCCGGTCGGGCATGATCACCACGGACGCGGCAAGCGCCGCGAGCGAAACCAGCGCCAGTAGCTGCACACCCGCGGAATGGCCGGCGTAACCGTCGACCGACCGCCAGGGATGCCGGGACAGCACCGCCCCGGCCAGGATCAGCCCGCCCGCACTCAGCACGACGGTGACCCGGTCGGAGCGACGGTCGCGCAGCGCGTACCGCAGGCCCAGGGCGGCGCCGATCACCACGAAGCCGGCCATGCCGGCAATCACCGCCCCGGCCGCCAACACCGGGAGCGCCGCCCACACCCCGGGCCGCCATGGTTGCGCGGGTGCGTCGTCGGCGCGTCGGCTCCGGGTGCGCCACAACGCAAGCATGGCCAACAGGGGCAGCAGTGCCAGCCCTACCGCCAGGCCCGCCCGGTACAGCGAGTTGGACGCGAAGGTGAGTGTGATGGTGCCGGGCTTGCCCGCGGGCACCACCCAGCCCTGCTGCCACCCGTTGACGGCGACCGGTGTCAATCGGGCCCCGGTGCTGGTGTGCGCTACCCAGCCCGGGTTGATGCTTTCGGGGATGACGAGAACCCGGGAGGTCGTCGACGGCGGCGCCTCCACTTCGCGACGGTCCGGACCCCAGGCCCGCCAGGCCGGAACGCGGACGGCGCCGGTTGGCGCGGCAGCGGCCGGCGCTGAGAGCGCGGCTCCGTCCACGACGAACTGAGCGCCCGGGCTGATCAGCAGCTCCTGTTGTCCCGCCGGCAGCGCGATCGGGTCTCGTTCGCACGCCACCGCCGCAACGGGCTCGCCATTCAGCAAGGCGCCGACCGTGGTGTGGATCGAGGTGTGCACGAACCGGCCCGCGACCGCGAGCACCGGCCCCTGGTCGCAGCCGACGGTGATCTCACGGGACCGATTGCGGGCGGCGTCGGCGGGCGCGATCGGGTTTCCGTCGGCGCCGAGCACGGTCGCTTCGGCCAGCCCCGGCGGCTTCAGCTGATCGAAACCCAATGCGTTGCGGTCGATCACGTCTTCCCAGTCGAGCAGGCTCACGGTGACGGTGTCGGTCACCCGGGGCTTCAGCGGCAGGGCCTGTGGGTCGGTCGGTTTCAATTCCCGGACTTGCGGGCCGTCGCCCAAGTTGATGGCGACCATCGTCGGGTGCGCCGGCAATGCCGACCGGCTGGGGGCCAGACGTAGCCCGGCAACCTCGGTGGGCTGCGGCAGGGTGAGCGTCAGGGTCGGCGCCGTCTTGTGTTGCACCACGCGCTGCGGCGCCGTCCACGCGGTCGACGGATCGCCGTCGGTGGCCGCGTATGCCGAGCCGAGGATGTCCACCAGGTCGGCCGCGCCCCGGGCGCGGGTGGTGTTCGGCTCGGCGATCAGATCGGCCAACTTGGGGCCCTGCCGTGGCCGCACCCACACCGTCGGGGTAACCGACGTCGGGTTCGGGACGGTCAGCGTGCGGCTGAAATTGACCGGCTCTTCGGGCGCCAGGGCCATCGACGCCGCGCAGTGCACACCGTCGGGCGCCCGGGCGCATCCCGGCCTGCCAAGCAATTCCGGCCCCAGGTCCCAGCCCGTGACCGCCGCGCCCGGCGGCGGCCCGGGAACCAGCACGGTGTGCCGCAGGTCGACCGGATGGGCGAAGCCGGACGCGTCGTACTGCGTGATCGACAGGTCGGTGATGCCGAATTGCACCCCGGCGGAACCGTCGTCGGTGCCCGCCGCCGTGATACGTACCCACGGCGTCTCGCCATAGGGCAGCGCCGCGGTCAACGGCTTGCCGGCCTCGTCGAACCGCAGCGTGGTGCTGCCGGTGGCGGTCTCGACCAGGAGACGGCGGATCTGGGCGCCGACGGCGGTAGCGCTGGGTGTGATGGTGATAACGGCATTGGTCACCGGGTGGTCGAAATCCACTTGCAGCCATTGGCCCACAGCGGCCTGCAGTGAGTTGGACACCCACGCGGTCGCCGGGTCGCCGTCGATCGCGGCGGCGGGAGAGGTCGCCGGCGCCACGTCGGGCATCGCCGTGGCATCCGACGACGAGCTCGATACGGTGATCCGGCCACCGGTCCAGGCGCCCAATACCCGATCGGCGCCGGGGACGGGATAGTCGGGGACCCGATTGACGGTATGCCGCTCATCGCCGGCCGCCCGGATCGCCGACGAATGTTGGTCTACCCGGCCGTAGTCGGTTTCCCGGGCGACCGGGGTGTCGGTAACCGTCACCACCGGTGTCGGCAGCCCCGCGGCCCGAGCGTCCGCGGTCATCAGCACCGGACCCAGCGGCGGGCGGCCCCGTAGCCGCCGCCGCTCGTCGAGACGCAGCAGGACTTCCGGCCCGCCGTCGACTCGGGCCAGCCGTTCGACGTCGGCGAAGTACGGCGCCCCGGCGTCACCGTCCCCGATTCCTGAAGAAGCGTCCCGATAGATCACTTTGTAGATTTCCAAGGCGGGGTAGCGCGGGCGCAGTCCGCTGTCGGCGACGAAGCCCGCGAGGGTGCCGGGCCCGACGGGTGCCCCGAACTGTGCCACCTTCTGCAGCCCCGGAGACCCGTCGATCGCGCGGTGTACCAGGATCGGCCGCGCCGAGCGTGATGTCTCGGGGTCCAGGTCGTTGCGCAGCACGACATAGGAAATGCCTTGCTGTGCAAGGGCGTCCGTCAAGCCAACCGAGGGGCGCCCCGCGGCGAACAGACGTTGCACCGAATCCAGCGCCCGGATGGCTTGCGGTGGGGTCAGCGGGATGGAGTCGCGCACTCCCCACGGGCTGCTGCCGAGCACCTGGAGCGGCTCGTCATGGCTGCTGCCCCACACCTGAGTGGCGAACGGGGCCCCCGGGACCACCAGGACGCGCCCGGGCACTGGGGCCCCGGTGTTGTGCCGACTCAGCCAGTCGGCGGCTTCGTGCCAGTACCCGGGTATCGCCCTGAACGTCCCCGGCGGGGTGAGCCGACCGGTCCACGCCAGCGAGGTGCTCACCGCCAGCGCCGTCAGCACCACGACCGTCACCGCGACCCGCTTGTCGCGCTCCGGGTGGGCGAACGCCCGCAGCCACGCGTGCATCGGCGCGCTGCCCGGCAACGGTATCCGGCCCAGCAGCTGCGCGATGCCCAGCACCACCGGGATTCTGATGACCGATCCCAGCTTGTGCACGTTGCGCAGGGGCGCACCGCCGGCGTCCAGGAATGTCTGGATCTGGTGGGACAGCGGCGATCCCAGCCCGCCGCTGTAGCCGGCGGCCATCAACACCACGCCGACCAGCAGCATCGTCACCAGCCGGCCCCGCGCCGGCATCCGGGGAACGGCCAGCCCGGCCAACCCCGCCGCCGCGACCAGGCAGGTGCCCAGGACGGCCGCAGATCCGGTCACCAGCGGGGCGCCGGCGGTGGCGGTCGGCGCCACGAACGGGGTCCAGCTGTCGGTGCCGCGCAGCATCTCGACCAGTGACGACCATTGGGTGGTCACACCGGAGGATTCGATGAAATCCAGGAACTGGGGGCTGATGGCGCGCAGCATCGCCAGCGCCACTACCCACCACAGCATGGCCAGGGACAGGGACAACAACCACCAGCCGGTGTAGCGCCACCACAACCTGTTCGGCCGGTGACATGCCCACCAGATCGCCGCGGGCAGGCAGCCGGCCAGGGTGGCGATGGCATTGACCGCGCCCATGAGCGCGACGGCCAGACCGGCCTGCGCAGCCAGGGCCCGCACCGACCTGCCGGAGGCGCCCCGTAACGCCAGAATCGTCGGCAGCAATACCCACGGCGCCAGCATCATCGGCAGCGTTTCCGACGAGATCGACCCCAGCGTCGTCAGCACCCTGGGTGACAGTGCGAACGCGGCGGCCCCGACCACCCGGGACGTCGGGCTGCCGATCCCCAGCGCCTCGGCGACCCGCAGCAGTCCCCAAAAGCCGACGGTGAGCAGCAACGCCCACCACAGGCGCTGGGTGATCCAGCCGGGCACTCCGAGGAGATGGTTGATCAGGAAGAAGGTGCCGTGCGGAAACAGGTATCCGTAGGCCTGATTCTGCGCCTGGCCGAACGGCAGGTCGCTGTTCCACAGATTGGTGGCGCGGGCCAGGAAGCGCAGCGGGTTGGCGGTGAGGTCGAGTTTGGTGTCGGGGGAGATCCGCCCCGGGGACTGGGCGAACGTCAATACCAGCGCGATCGTCGCGACCAACAGCAGCCACCGACGCGACAATGGCGCGGCCGGCGCGTCCAACGTGGCTTCCGCAGGCGCCGC
>CAYNLB010000203.1:0-5783 GCA_964397935.1 uncultured Mycobacterium sp. | reverse complement strand
GGGTCGCCGCCATCCGGTTCACCGCAGCGTTGCGGTGACCGCGACGAGGTTGCGGAACTGTGCCTTCTCGTCGTTGTCGGGAAACTTCAGGCCGTAATCGCCGAACAGGTCACGCCGCATCCGGGCGGTCACCTGCCATCCCCGACCAGTCAGGTAGTCGACGACGTTGGTGCGCTCGCCGTCGTAGAAAAGTCCCGCGAGGTTGATGTCGCAGCCGAATTTGGCCCATCTGTCATTGAACTCCTGAGCGCGCTGCGTCATCGTCGCGCCGGAGTCGGGGTGATATTCGGTGGCCAGCATGCTGCCCGGGGCGCTGAGCTCGGTGATGTTGTCGAAGAGCCGGTCCTGTGCGTCCGGCGGCAAGTACATCAGCAAGCCTTCGGCGCTCCACGACGTCGGCTGCGTCACGTCAAATCCACTGCTGCGCAAGGCGGCCGGCCAGTCATCGCGCAGATCGATGCTGACGGTTCGCCGGTCGGTGGACGGGATGGCGCCCAGGTTCGACATGGCCGTGCTTTTGAACTCGACAACCTGAGGCTGGTCGACTTCGTAGACCACACTCCCGGGCGGCCAACTCAGCCGGTAGGCCCGCGCGTCGAGGCCGGCGGCGAGAATCACCGATTGGCGGACTCCGTCGCGGGCGGCGTTGAGGAAGAAGTCGTCGAAGAAGCGGGTGCGCACCGCGATCGAATCGGTCTCCACGGCCGTGTCCTCAGCGCTGCCCTCGTAGGCCTCGGACGGGACGATGTCACCGTCCACCAATCGGCGGAAGAAATCCAGCCCGACCGCTCGCACCAATGGAGCCGCGAACGGGTCGTTGATGATCGGGTTGGCCGCCTCACTGGCCAGCGCGCGGGCCGCGGCGACCATCGTGGCCGTGGCACCGACGCTGGATGCCAAGTCCCAACTGTCTTGATTAGTGCGCGTCATGGTGCTCCTATTTAATTAGCAAATGCAACGAGCCAACAAAACCTTACGCCACCCTGCTGACGGCGTGCTGTGGGTTTTCCGATGCGCACGGCGGCCCATCACCCGACCTGCTCAAACCAGCTGTTAGTCTCGTACACGATTTGACGCGCGACGCGGTACGTCCTGGCCTGCGGGTGTTGGGCGCGTGACGCATGGATGACCCCCGCTGCGCAGGAGGATAGAGTGCTTTCGGCTTTCATCTCGTCGCTGCGGACAGTTGACCTGAGACGGAAGATTCTCTTCACGCTCGGCATTGTCGTCCTGTATCGGCTCGGCGCCGCGCTGCCGTCGCCCGGTGTCAACTACCCGAACGTCCAGCAGTGCATCAAAGAGGCCAGCGGGGGGGCGGCCGGACAGATCTACTCGCTGATCAACCTGTTCTCCGGTGGTGCGCTGCTGAAGCTCACGGTGTTTGCGGTAGGGGTGATGCCCTACATCACCGCCAGCATCATCGTGCAGCTGCTCACCGTGGTCATCCCGCGGTTCGAGGAACTGCGCAAGGAAGGCCAGTCCGGCCAGGCCAAGATGACCCAGTACACGCGCTATCTGGCGATTGCACTGGCCGTCCTGCAGGCCACCAGCATCGTGGCGCTGGCGGCCAACGGCGGACTGCTGCAGGGCTGCTCGCTGGAAATCATCGCCGATCAGAGCATCTTCACGCTGGTGGTCATCGTGATGGTGATGACGGGTGGCGCGGCGCTGGTGATGTGGATGGGTGAGCTGATCACCGAACGCGGCATCGGCAACGGTATGTCCCTGCTGATCTTCGTCGGCATCGCCGCCCGCATTCCCTCCGAGGGCAAGTCCATCCTGGACAGCCGTGGTGGCGTCATCTTCGCCGGCGTCTGCGTGGCCGCGCTGGCGATCATCGTGGGTGTGGTGTTCGTCGAGCAGGGCCAGCGCCGCATCCCGGTGCAGTACGCCAAGCGCATGGTCGGCCGGCGCATGTACGGGGGAACGTCGACCTACCTGCCGCTCAAGGTCAACCAGGCCGGCGTTATCCCGGTCATCTTCGCGTCGTCGCTCATCTATATCCCGCACCTGATCACCCAGCTGATCCGCAGCGGCAGCGGCGGCGTGGGCAACAGCTGGTGGGACAAGTTCGTCGGCACCTACCTGTCCAATCCCAGCGATCCCGTCTATATCGCGATCTACTTCGGACTGATCATCTTTTTCACGTACTTCTACGTGTCGATCACGTTCAATCCCGACGAGCGTGCCGACGAGATGAAGAAGTTCGGCGGTTTCATTCCCGGTATCCGGCCGGGCAAGCCGACCGCCGACTACCTGCGTTATGTGCTGAGCCGGATTACCCTGCCGGGCTCGATCTACCTCGGCGCAATCGCTGTGCTGCCCAATTTGTTCTTGACGATTGGCAATGGTGGAGCGGTTCAGAATTTGCCGTTCGGCGGTACTGCGGTTTTGATCATGATTGGCGTCGGTTTGGATACGGTCAAACAGATCGAGAGTCAGCTCATGCAGCGCAACTATGAAGGGTTCCTCAAGTGAGAGTCGTTTTGCTGGGACCGCCGGGGGCGGGTAAGGGAACGCAGGCCCAGAAGCTCTCCGAAAAGCTCGGCGTCCCGCAAATTTCCACTGGCGAGCTGTTCCGCAGCAACATCGGTAATGGGACCAAACTCGGGTGCGAGGCCAAGCGTTACCTGGACGCCGGTGACCTGGTGCCCTCGGAACTGACCAATCAGCTCGTCGATGACCGTCTCAGCGAACCGGACGCGGCCAACGGTTTCATCCTGGACGGGTATCCGCGGTCGCTGCAACAGGCCAAAGCGCTGCACGAAATGCTCGAACGCCGTGGCACCGACATCGACGCGGTACTGGAGTTTCGCGTCTCGCAAGAGGAATTGCTGCAACGGCTCAAAGCACGTGGCCGCGCCGACGACACCGACGACGTCATTCTCAACCGGATGAAGGTCTACCGTGACGAGACCGCGCCGCTGCTGGAGTACTATCGCCGCGAATTGAAGACCGTCGAAGCCGTCGGCACCATGGATGAAGTTTTCGCCCGCGCGCTAAAAGTGCTGGGCAAGTAACTATGAGCGCGCTGGCGCGGCTGCGGAGTCGCAGGGTCGTGCCGCAGCGCAGCGCGGGCGAACTCGACGCGATGGCGGCGGCCGGCGCGGTGGTTGCGGCCGCGCTGAACGCGGTCCGAGCGGCCGCGGTGTCCGGCACGTCGACACTGAGCCTCGACGAAATCGCCGAGTCGGTGATCCGTGAATCCGGCGCCACACCGTCGTTCCTGGGCTATCACGGTTACCCGGCGTCGATCTGTGCGTCGGTCAACGAGCGGGTTGTCCACGGGATTCCGTCCGCCGCGGAGATCTTGGCGCCCGGTGACCTGGTGTCCATTGACTGCGGCGCGGTACTGGACGGCTGGCACGGCGACTCAGCGATCACTTTCGGCGTGGGGGCCCTCACCACAGCCGACGAAGCGCTTAGTGACGCGACCAGGGAATCGTTGGAAGCCGGAATTGCGGCGATGGTCGCCGGCAACCGGTTGACCGACGTCTCGCATGCCATTGAAACGGGTACCCGGGCGGCCGAGGCGCGTCACGGACGCGTGTTCGGGATCGTGGCGGGCTACGGGGGCCACGGTATCGGCCGGCACATGCACATGGATCCGTTCTTGCCCAACGAAGGATCACCCGGGCGCGGCCCGCTGCTGGCCCCCGGTTCGGTGTTGGCCATCGAACCGATGCTGACGCTGGGAACGGGCAAAACCGTGGTACTCGACGACGAGTGGACGGTCACCACCGCCGATGGGTCACGCGCGGCGCACTGGGAACACACCGTCGCGGTCACCGAGGCCGGGCCGCGCATCCTGACCGTCGGGTTGGCGACTTGAACTAGCCGCGATCGCAAGCGCGGCGAGCCGGGCGCGGCGGGTCGCGGCCATTGAACTAAGCACCCACTCGACTCGTGTCAATAGCGGAGGTGATCGAGTGGCTCGTGTTGCCGGCACTTGGAGGGCATCGGAGGCTGCCGAAGCCGCTCTGATGAAGGCGCTCTACGACGAGCACGCGGCGGTTCTGTGGCGTTACGCGCTCCGGTTGACCGGGGACCCGAGCCAGTCCGAGGACGTCGTCCAGGAGACGCTGTTGCGGGCATGGCAACATCCGGAAGTCATTGGCGACACCGAGCGCTCGGCGCGGGCGTGGCTGTTCACCGTTGCCCGCAACATGATCATCGATGACCGGCGCAGCGCCCGGGCCCGTCATGTGGTCGGGTCGACGGACGAAGCGGGCGCGCCCGAACAGTCCACGCCCGACGAGGTGAACGCGGCGCTGGACCGGCTGCTGATCGCCGATGCGGTGGCACAATTGTCCGCCGAGCACCGGGCCGTGATCGAGCGGTCTTATCACCGCGGCTGGACAACCGTGCAAATTGCCGCAGATCTCGGCATCGCCGAGGGAACGGTGAAGTCGCGACTGCACTACGCCGTCCGGGCGTTGCGGCTCACTCTGCAGGAACTTGGAGTGACGCGATGAGAGGTTTCGAATACTTGGAGGGCGAGAAGGAGATGGATGAAATGAGGATGCCGCGGGATCTGGGCCCCCCGGGTGACCGCTATGCGATGTGGGATGCCGCCTACGTCTTGGGGTCGCTGTCCGCCGACGAGCGCCGCGAATTCGAGACGCACCTGACCCACTGCCCGGCCTGTCGGGATGCCGTCGCCGACCTCAGTGGCGTGCCGGCCCTGCTTTCGCGGCTGGACCGTGCAGACCTGGCCGCGATCAACGCGTCCGGTGCCGCCGGAGCGCCCACACCGGAGATATCGCCGGACCTCCTGCCGTCGTTGTTGGCCACGGTGCGCTGGCGCCGGCGCCGCACCCGGGTGGTCGCCTGGGTGGCCTCGTGTGCCGCGGCCGTGGTGCTGGGAATGGGCGTGTTCGTCGGTGTGCACGGATATTTCTCGAGCTATCCGCAGCAGGTGACCGCATCCGCTCAGCCGATGGCTCAGGTGGGCACCACCTTGTTGACCTCGACGGTGCAGCTCGACAGCCAGCATTGGGGGACCGTCATCAACCTGAGGTGTGTCTGCCTGGCTCCGTTGACCGCACACCATGACACCCTGGCGATGGTCGTGGTGGGTCGCGACGGCAGCCAAACCCGGCTGGCCACCTGGGTGGCCGATCCCGGCCACACCGCGACGCCCGCGGGCAGCATCTCGATGCCGATCGAGCAGATTGCCGCCGTGCAGGTGGTCGCCGCCGACAGCGGCCAGGTGCTGCTGCAGCGTTCGCTTTGAGGGTGTACACGTTTCGGTCGCAAGTGCGGTAAGAAGGGGCGTGCCCGCCTCCAGACCTCAGAAACGCGATCCGATCGCCGCGGCACGGGCCAACTGGCAGCGTGCCGGCTGGGGCGATGTGGCGCAGGGCATGGTCGCGGTCACCTCGGTGATGCGTGCACATCAGATCCTGTTGGCCCGCGTCGAGAACGCGCTGCGTCCCTATGACTTGAGTTTCTCCCGGTTCGAGTTGCTGCGCCTGCTGGCATTCAGCCGGACCGGAGCGCTGCCGATCACCAAAGCCTCCGACCGGCTTCAGGTGCACGTGACCAGCGTGACGCACGCGATCCGCCGATTGGAGGCCGACGGGTTGGTTCAGCGGGTGCCGCATCCCACCGACGGGCGCACCACGCTGGTGCAGATCACCGACCTGGGCCGCTCGACGGTCGAGGACGCTACCGTCACACTCAACGAGCAGGTGTTCGCCGACATCGGACTGGACGGTGCGGAGTCGCAGGCACTGGTGTCTGCCATCGAAACCTTGCGGCGCGACGCCGGGGACTTCTGA
>CAYNLB010000202.1:0-5783 GCA_964397935.1 uncultured Mycobacterium sp. | reverse complement strand
AACAGATCAGCGAGGCCGACGTGGAGAACGCTATCCGCGCCAACTGACACCGAAGGACTGCGCCCGATCCACCTCAACTGTCGCGGCGTGCGCGCTCACCACGGTGGCCGCGACCACCTCCACCACCGTGGTGACCACCGTCGCAACCATTCCCGCCGTGTTCGACGCCGCGCCTGCGCTGGCGCCACCCTCGACCGCCGCCCATGGGCCGACCTGATATCGCCGCTTCAAATGCCCGCAGGTGGTTCTCGGAAGCGGCACGCAAGTTCTCATACACCCTATGGATGGCTGCCTCGTCACTGCCTTCCACGGCCGCAGACAGGTCGGCGATATCACCAGTTTCGAGTTCGACTCCGGCCGCATACGCCCCTTCGACCGAGGACAGTCCACGGGCAAGACACATGTCATAGGCGCTCTGCAGCTCAGTGTCGGCGTAGACACCGGGCGGCTGCCCGACCGACGGATCGGGGACGCTGTACCGCTTGAGCAGTCGCCCGATCGCGTCGTAATGACGCTGCTCGCTAGCGGCAATGTTGTCGAAGATCGGCACACCCCACGCCCGGTGGAACCGCCGGTACAAATCGCGCGCCAGCCGTTCCTCCTCCCGCATCAGAACCAGATCCGCCCGCTCGCAATCAGACAACGGACCACCGGCCGCCGGTTGCGAGTTGTCGTCCACATTCATCCAATGACTCCGTTCACGTTCGGCCAACCCCCGATACCGGTCGGATCGACTACTACCTCCATATCTCGGCGGCCATGTTCATCGCACCAACCGAACGCAGAAGGCAGGAACACCACGCCCTGACGTCAGCGTATTAAACGTGATCCTCGACACCAACACCGCCGTGTCAGACTTCATCAACCGCTACGGTGGCTCAGCTACGCTGGGCCCTGGATTCCGGATGTACGAACGCTCCGGCAAGACACGTGTCGACGGCACGTGAAAACTGACCCCGCGCGGAATTTTGACCCTCTGTCGAGAGATACTTTTCCTGCGCGGCAAAGGATTCAACGGCCATGTGGATGAAGCGGTCGACCATTTCGGTACCCGTACCTGCTGGCCCGATCGAACAAGCAGATACCAGACGCCAGGTGAATGACACTTCGCGGCCCGTCTTCGCCCCCAGCGCCGTGCCTGGCCCGAGCCGACTGGGACTGGCGTTCGAGTCCCTCGGGGCGCTTGTGCTAGTGCTCGGGCCCTTTCAGGTCCTCACCATCGATCGGAGATAGCCATGGACGTGGGCTGCCAGTTCTCCCTCTACCCCCTCGGGCAAGCCGACCTCGGGCCTGCTATCGACGCCGCCCTCTCGGCGCTCTCGGCACGAGGGCTCAGCTTCGAGCCGGGTCCGATGAGCACGATCGTCCGCGGCCCGCTCGAGGAGGTCTTCGCCGCACTGGCCGACGCGTTTGGTACGGCTGGCGAACGCGCCACCGTGCTCGTCGCCACCGTGTCCAATGCCTGTCCGCTGTCCTAAGCTTCGGGTGCCGGTCTCAGCCGGCGGTGGACGCGAAAGGGGAACACGCGTGGATCCTATTCGGCGGCGTCCGCCATTGCCTAGATGCGGCGTTCGCCGAATACGAGACGCGCATCGTGCTCGCCACGTTGTTCGACCGCTGGACGGTGCGGCTCACCAACGAGCGACCCGGGCCGGCACGACGACACGGGTTCACGCATGTACCCGGCCGCGGTGAAACTCCACCATGGTGCCGCTGTACGGGTCGTGCAGCACACCAGAAATCACGGTGCAGTCGCTTTTGCGGACGATATCGACGAGGTCGCGGGCGAGGATGTCGTTGCGGGTGTCGCAGCCGTTATACCCGTCGGCCACCGTGACGTTGTCGGTCCAGGCTTCCCCGAACAGGCCGCGGTTGTACCCGCTTTTCGGTGCGCGTCCCTTTATCGGCAATGTGGCGAGTTCGGCCGACTCGGCCGCCTGAGGGTGGCGGGATGCCACCGGTGCGACACGAGGCCGGGCATAGGCCGATTTACGAGTTGATCTCGTTTGAGAAACCCTCCGGTGGTGTTGACCGCTAATTGCCACCGTTGAGGAACAGACTGGGGCGGCACCAACATGAAGGGGTGATCGCGTTGCTGATCAACATGTACCTGTGCGCGTCGGGGATTACCATGGTCGTCGCCTTTGTCTGCAAAAGGTTCTGCCATAAATTCACGCCGAGCCTTCTTATTCGTGTATCGCTTGCTGTCTTGGTTGGTGCGCTGTGGCCAGTACTGGTTCTCGGGATCGTCGCACTCGGCTTTGCTGCATTGTTTGCCAAGGTGAAAAGGTCCACCGATTCCCGCCTCTCCGGTGCGGCTCGGGTGCAACAGGACAACGCCGGTCGCGGTCAACCCGATGACGCCAGCCGGCGGCAGACGGTTGCTGCGCCGCGTTAACCTCCACTCGCGCCGCCTGGGAGCACGACGGGCCCGCGGTCAGTCAATCGGGCGTCCGAAGGCACTCAACGCCTCCAAAGCCGCTCTAGCGCAACGGATGCGTGCATGCGGCTATGCCGTCGGTTACCAATCAGGTTGATGGCTACCTGGGTCGGACGGGAACCGCATGGGGACGCAGAAGACAGCGATGGATGCACACAAAACGCTCATCGGCACCCTGTTGCTGTGCTTGTTGCGAAACACTTGAGGGATTCGCGGCTTGTTGATCGAGCCGAAGCGTCCGAAAGGAGTGTCGGTCATGCAACCGGAAACCGCCCTTTACCCAGTTCGGGTCCGAGGTGATCTTGACCCAGCGTTATCGCGCTGGCAGTGGCTGGTCAAGTGGATTCTCGCCATCCCGCACTACATCGTCTTGTTCTTCTTACACATCGCCTATGTTGTGGTTACGGTGATCGCGTTCTTTGCGATCTTGTTCACCGGCAAGTACCCACGCGGGCTGTTCGACTTCAACGTCGGTGTCCTGCGCTGGCGCTGGCGGGTCTTGTTCTACGCGCTGTCGGCGTTGGGTACCGACAGGTACCCGCCATTTAGCTTGCGGCCCAACTCCGAATACCCGGCGGACCTCGCGGTGGACTACCCAGAGCAGCTGCATCGAGGTCTGGTGCTGATCAAATGGTGGCTGCTGGCCATCCCGCACTACCTGGTACTGGGGGCCTTTTTCTACGGCGGTATGCGGTTCATGGGCAATGGCGATCACGACTGGGGCAGCGGCACCATCTTGGTGCCGCTGATCCGGGTATTGCTGCTAATCGCGGCGGTAGCCCTGCTGTTCACGGCACGCTACCCGAAGGGCCTGTACGACTTCGTGATCGGCATCAACCGATGGGCGATCCGGGTATTGGCCTACACCTCGCTGATGCGCGACGAGTATCCACCATTCCGCCTCGATATGGGGCCGCGTGAACCCGAACCCCTGGCCGCATCCCCATCCGGAGCTGCTCAGGGTGGTTGACGGTCTATCCGGCGGCGGGATTGCTTGACCGATTGTAAATGCGAGGGTTCCCTCACCTGTCGCGACCGGAGTTGAATGGTCACAGCTGCGGCCATCCGATCCAATCAAGGGCAACCTTCACGGCGTCTTCGGAACTGGTGTAGGACGTAGCGCTGGTGAAGTGGGCCGAGGCGATGCCGTAACGGTGACCGGGTCGCGGTATCGACGCCTTCGCGCAAGGCGCGTAAAAGGATTCGTCGCTCTCCAAGTTCAGCGATAGTGCGCGTGACTTCGGCGACGGAACGACCAAGCCGGTCTATCGCGGTGACAACCATGGTGTCGCCAGCGCGGGCCTAATCCAGCATGGCCGCCAAGCCAGGACGGCCTGTTTTCGCCGAACCAGAGAGTTTGTCGGTGAACACGCGATCGGTGTCGACGCCGGCCGTGGTGAGCGCCGCGAACTGTGCGCCGAGGTCTTGCCCAGCAGTGCTGACCCGCGCGTAACCTAGAATCGCTGTCATATTCGAGATCATTCTCCCGGCGAACGAGTTCAGGGCTTGCTGGCTTCGATCTTGTAGCTCCAGAGGGTCTGGGCGATCGCAGCGGCGCGCTCCGCGCCCAGGTTCGTCAGGAGCTCTTGGATCACCGGGTCATTGGTATTGGCGAATCCCTCAAATAGTGGTGCGGCTGAGACCCGTGTCCATTCGATGTCGCCGAACCCCGCTTCGCGGATGGCGTGTAGATAGGTGTCGGCGAGCACCGCACCTCCAACACATTCGGCGTACATTGCGGCCACACTTGTGACCTCTGCGGGTAGTTGAGCGGTCAAGAGGATGTCGGAGATCGCAATACGTCCACCGCTTTTGAGCACGCGGAATATCTCCCGAAACACCTGCGTCTTATCCGGGCTGAGGTTGATCACGCAGTTGGAGATCACCACATCGGCGCTGCCAGAGACCACGGGGAGCTCTTCGATGATCCCCTCCCGGAACTCCACGAGGTCGGCCAGCCCAGCATGCACGGCGTTCTCTCGGGCCTTGCGTAGCATCTCCCGCGTCATGTCGATTCCGATCACATGACCGGTTGGCGCGACCTTACGGGCAGCCAGCAAAGCGTCAAAACCGGCACCACTGCCAAGGTCGACGACAACCTCACCAGGCTGCAGTGCTGCCAGCGCGGTCGGGTTACCGCAACCCAACCCGAGGTTTGCCCCCTCGGGCACTTGCCGGAGGTCCTCGCTGGTGTAGCCGATCCTCTCGGCATGCGTTTCGACGGCTCCGCCGCTGGAAGTGGTGTTCGCGTACCGTTCACGCACCCATGACCTGACCTGGTCAGCTGATGCGGACACAGCATCGGTAGACACGTCACCACACACTGTCGGTTGGTTTTCCATGACCTGCCTCCTCACATGTCACACAACGCGGCTAAGGAGCGGAGCGGAGTGCTTCGGACTCCGTTTGGCTCATCTCCTCCACCTCATAAGTCCCAGACCCGGCTGCGCCAGCCCTGGGATGTGTTCTCCCGCACCCCGGTGGCCACGGGTTGGCCGGTAGCTCCGTTCCCCGTAAGAGTGGTCTGCCCCGGTCCTTCCATATCTGATTCGCTCAGAGACTGAGCGTGTACGTTCCGGGGACCGGGAACGACTGGTGTGAGTTCGATGCGGTTGAGGCGATGTCATTGGGCGCACTCAACGGCGTTGACGAACTCGGCCGGTACCCGGCCCATGACCACATCGACCGCAGACGGAAAACAGGCCAGACAGTTGGTGTTGATCCGCCACAGGCTCGTGGTGCCCCGATGGTCGACCAGAACGAAACGCACCTCGGCCAACTTCGCCAGGTGGTGAGAAATCGTCGACTGCCCCACATCGAGGCACTCCGTGAGCTCACCAACGGTCATCGGCGCTTCGGCGTTGGCGAGCAGGTGAAGGATCAACACCCGCGTTGGATCACCCAGGGCGCGGAACCACGACGCCCATCTCTCGGCTGTCGCCCGCTGGATCCCCATCCAAGTACTCATCGATAATCGACGATAATCGATAAATGCGGGATCTGCCAGGTCCACCATGAGTCAGAACCGGGGGTGCTGCGAACCGTCTTGCTGGTCGATCCGAATCAGACGCTGAAGCTCGGCCGCAAGTTCTTGAGCATGGCGGATCCTGGGCCGTGATCGGCGACGTATTGGGGGTATCGGAGGAGGAGGCCGAGCGGCGCTTCGGCTAAACGCCGCGTCACCGTCGATCGCGGGAGACCGCGCTTTGAATCATCTCCTCCTTCCGCCCGAAACAGCTGACGCCACTCTTCCGGCCATATGCGCGCGATAGGGAGGGGCCATGTGATCGACGCCTGCAATCCCCGTAAGGGGAGCGTTGATGCCATCAACACCTTCGGCGTA
>CAYNLB010000201.1:1445-5802 GCA_964397935.1 uncultured Mycobacterium sp. | reverse complement strand
TTGGCGCGCGACGGGCGAGACGACTCCGGGTCGTATCCGATCGCAACGCTCGACATATAGGGCGACATCAAGGGCATGTGCTGACCTCTGTCCCCCGGGGGATGGATAACGGGCGAGACGGCACCAGCAAAGTCTTCGATTGACGGCAGGACTGCTTTGACGATGCTGCATAATGTGCTGTGCGGTTTGCGCGGCGGATGCGCAGCGAACAGACTCGATGCTATTTGTATGGCGTCGGCTCAAGAAAGGGTAGTGGGTGGATTTCCGCACCTTTGTTCAGATTCTCCTCGCGCGCTGGACACTCGTCGTGAGCGCATTGCTGGCGTGTCTGGTCGGTGCTGCAGTCGTCACGGCCTTTCAGAACAAGGCTTATCAGTCATCGGCCACCATCCTGATCTCGTTTACCGGCGCGACCAACCTCACCGATGTGTACTACGGGGGACAGGCCGCGCAGGACCGGTTGTCGTCGTACGCCGACATCGCCGGCGGGCGCGCCGTGGCGGAGCGTGCGGTCGGCCAGTTCCAACTCCCGATCAGCCCCGAAGCTCTGGTGAGTCAAACCGAGGTGAAATACACAACGAAATCGATGCTGTTCACGATCACCGTCGAAGACACTGATCCGCAGCGTGCCGCGTTGTTCGCGGGGGCGATGGCCGATTCCTTCGCCTCGCTGGTCAGAACACTAGATTCGAACATGCTTCAGGGCTCGGATTCGCAGGATACGGCTGCATCGGTACCAATTGCCAGGGCGACCGTGGTGAAGCAGGCCGAGGTGCCCGACCGGGCGAGCAGGCCGGTGCCGATGCAGAACATGGCGATGGGGCTGGTCGCCGGGGTGCTTCTGGGCATCGGGGTGGCGCTGGTTCGCGAGGCCAGCGACCGCACCGTGCGCAGCCGGGGGAAGCTGGAAGAACACTCGGGTCTGCCGACTTTGGCCGAACTGCCCGGAGAGCGCGGCAGCGCACCGCGGTTCGGTACCGACGTCGTATCCGATGACGCTGTGCGCGGCTTGCGCACCCGGCTGCTCAGGGCGATCGGAACCGAGGCCCGCCGGGTGCTGGTCGCGGCGCCGTTCGGCGGGGAGGGAACCACAACGACAGCGCTGAACCTGTCGTTGGCATTCGCCGAACTCGGCGAAGACGTGTTGTTGGTCGAGGGCGATACCCGTCGACCGGTGATCGCCGGTTTGTTGAGAGTCGAGTCGGGGGAGGGACTGGCCAACGCGCTGGCCCATCCCGATATCGCGGCGGAAGCTGCAAAGCCGACGCCGATTTCGAAACTGTTCATTCTCGCGGCGCGATCCGCCCGCCGCGAGACCTTGCCCTGCAGTGCCTATCTGCCGGAAGTGATCGACACGGTGCTGCAGGAACTGTCGTCACATTTCGACCGAATGGTGGTCGATGGGCCGCCGGTGCTGGCGACGGCTGACACCGGCCTACTGGCCGGCGCCATGCAGGCCACGGTGTTGGTCGTGCGGGCGGGGCGGACCACCGTTGACGAACTCAAGGACGCGTTGACGGCTCTGCGTTCGGCCGGCGCGGAGATCGTCGGAACCGTGCTGACCGACGCCCGAGTGCGCCCGCATGCCAGAGCCGCGGTTCGAACCTACCTGGCAAAGTTCAGCGGGCGCCCGTGATCCTCTACCTGCCGGGTCGCTATCGCTTGGCAATGGCCGGTCTAATGCTGCCGGTGTTCCTGTTCGGGTGCTTCCTGGTAGGCGTGTTCTCGGCGCGCGATCCCATCTATGGAGCGATGCTGATCCTGGCGATCTTCAGCCTGGTCGTGTACTTGGTGAAACCGGAAGCGATGGCCTGGATCGCGCTGTTCTGGGCGTTCGCGGCGCTGCCGGCAGGCTTGCACGTCGGGAAAGTCTTCGGCCCGGCGGTGATCTACGCATACCAAGTGGCGCTGGTGCTCTCGATCTGCTACCTGATTCCAGCCGTGCGACTGCGGTTTGCCGATTACCTGTTGCCGGGGATTTTCGCGTTGACGGTCATGTTCTTCACCGTTGTCGGAATCGTCGCCGGGCATACCGCCTGGGTACTGATACGTGAATCGCAGACCCTGTTCGAAATGGTCGCCGGGTTCATCCTGGCGTTGTTGATCGTGAAGGGCGGTTACTTCAAAAGCTCGGTCCGCGTGATGGTTGTGATTCTGTGGTTTTCGGCGGGCATGGCAATTGTGAGCTCGGGTCATGCCATCCGGCTGGCCGGCCGGGCGGAAAGCCTCCAGGGGACTGGTGCCGGCGAGGCCCTCCGCATCATCCTGTCCACCCAATCGCCGGCCACCGCCGTGCTGACCGCGCTGGTCGCCGCGGCGGTCGTCGGCCATGCCAGGGCGGTAACGTATCTTGCGCTGGGGCCGCCCGCGCTGATCATCGTGTTGCTGTCATTCAGCCGCAATACATTGATTTCTTTGGCGGTGGCCGCCGTCGTCGCTTTGTTTGCGGCCTTCAGTTGGTCGACCGTACGCCGGACAGCCGCACTTATCGTTATCGGCGCGTTGGTCATTGCCGTGACGGTGCAAGGGTCGTTGTTTCTGTTGCAGGCTTCATCGACCGGTGCGTGGCTCGCCGATCAGTTCAGCGCATTCAACCAGCGGGTGCTCGGCGGGGTTTCGACCGGTGCGCTCGCGGTGGACTCGTCGACGCTGGACAGGCTGAGGGAAGTCGGAAACCTCGAGCGCGCGATCGCCCATGCGCCGGTGTTCGGCCACGGCCTGGGCTACGCCTATCAGCTGCCGTCCGGGGATGACGAGTTCGGCACGACTTACGAACCCACCTATTCGCACAACTTCTACCTGTGGTGGGTTGTCAAAGCCGGGGCGGTGGGCATGGCCACGTTTGCCCTGTTCGCGCTCACGCCGTTTATCCGGGCGCTGCGCCGCGGGTCGGTGCCGGCGAAGATCAGTGCGGCGGTCTCCGCGGGTCTCCTCGCGATATCGGCCGTTTGGCCGCTACCGGAGATGCCGGTGGACGCCTTGGCGCTGGGTCTGGCCCTCGGGGCGACGATGGGATTCGCCACCGTGGGAAGCCCGGGCCAGGGGGACGTCGAACGGGCGCCGGCGCCGACCGGCAGGCCCAGCTGACATTGGTCGCGGTGACGCCAGAGAAGGGTCGGCTACGAGTGCCCATGGTGGGTCCGGCCCGGCCGGTGCGGCCAGCCCGGAGGGGGGTCGCACAATCTCGGCGTAGGACGATTTGCTTGCGGGCTGTATGTGTGTGAAGTTGCAAGAAGCAGGTTAGATTCAGTTTGCCAAGCCACTCGACGGACGGGAAGGGCCGCGTTGACGCAAAGCGAAGAGGCCGCCCTGCAGTTCTTCGAAGGGCAAGCGGAGTCCAACAAAGAATTCTGGCGCCGGTTGGAAACCACGCCCCCCGACTGGGCCGGCAAACGCGTTCTCGACGTCGGCTCCGGTCACGGAGCTTTGTCGATTGAGATGGCTCAAGCGGGGGCCAGTGTGCTCGGCGTTGATCTGGACGAGAACCTCATCGCATTCGCCAATCGCAACCTGAACCAGCGATTTCCCCATCTGCTCGACCGGGTTACATTTCGAACCGTGGACGCGATGTCCCTTCCGGTAGACGAACCGTTCGATGTGATCGTTTGCAAAGACACCCTCGAGCACGCCCCGGACGTCGCATCGTTGCTGAAGGCACTCGGCAAGCAATTGGTCCGGCCGGAGGGACTTCTCTACGCAGGTTTCAGCCCGCTGTATTACAGCCCTTTCGGCGACCATGGTCGCACGGGGCTGAAAGTGCCCTGGGCGCACGCAGTTCTGCCCAAGCGCGTGGTGTATGCGGCCGCCGCCCGGCACAACGGTCATCCGGTGCGCTCGCTGTTGGACATCGGCCTCAACGGCAACACCCCCGACCAGTTCCGGGCCGCGTTTGACGACAGTGGACTGCGGCTTGTTCACGTCGCGTACAACCGCGGCGACAAGCGGTTGCTGCCTGTGCTCGAGAAGGCGCGCAGGCGCTTCCCGCGACTCGACAGATTCACCACCGTCAGCATTTACGCCGTCTTCGGCGTCTGATCGTCGTAGGTCAATTCCGCCGCCATTGCCGGATGCAATGTTATTTTCGCGCACGGCGCAGGGAATGGCGTATTTCGATTTTCCGGTTCCGTTTTCCGGCCCGATAAATGATTAGTCTCGGAATAACAGTGCGTGCGTAAAGCGCACGACTGTCCGTGCTCTTGCGGCCGTCGGCGCAAGCGATTACTCTCGCTACGCGGCACTCGCTGGCGACATGCGACTCGGAATGCCGCAATGGAGACTTACGTCATCGGGCGACCTCAAAGAGTCGGGTGGATGTCAAATTGGTTGCGGGACGCCGCCACGGGCGTCAATTCGAGGC
>CAYNLB010000201.1:0-1345 GCA_964397935.1 uncultured Mycobacterium sp. | reverse complement strand
GTCGGGTGGATGTCAAATTGGTTGCGGGACGCCGCCACGGGCGTCAATTCGAGGCGATCGCTGTCTGGGCGCGCCCGGGCGCGCCGATGGCAGCACCTCATCGAGGTGTTCCCGTCCATCTCGCAAATGCGAGTCCTGGACCTTGGTGGAACACCCGAGTCGTGGCGACTCGCGCCGGTGATGCCCGAGTCGGTCACGACGGTAAACCTGCTGCCGCAGGAGTCGGGAGACGAGGGCATCATTGCGATCCGAGGGGACGCGTGCGACCTGCCCAGCGCGGTCGCGGGCGACCACTTCGATCTTGTGTACTCCAATTCGCTGCTCGAGCATGTGGGCGGCCACGTTCGGCGGCAACGATTGGCTGACAATGTCCGCTCCCTCGGCGACCGCCATTGGGTGCAGACACCATACCGGTATTTTCCGATCGAACCGCACTGGCTTTTTCCGGGCATGCAATGGTTGCCCTACGAGGCGCGGGTGCAGATATCGATGCGCTGGAACCGTGGCCACATACGTACGTACTCTCGTGAAGAGGCGCAGGAACAGGTCGATGAGATTGATCTGATCGGTATTTCGCAGATGCGTCGATATTTCCCGTCATCTGTCATCTGGTACGAACGATTCGCCGGATTGATCAAGTCTCTGGTCGCCATTCAAACCTGAGCGACGTAGGCATTCAATTCGGACTCATGACCTGACACGCGGGGGCGGGTTCATCGGTGCTGCGGCGCCGCTACATGCCGCCGTGGTAGTCGATGATCTGGGCTTCGGTGATCGAGACGGCGCTTTTGCGGCCGAGGAAGAAGACGCTGCTAGAAGCGTCGAGTGAGTGCCTCGGGTCGAGGATGCGGTCGATGTAGCTGAGCCAGAATAAACAGAGTGACGTGATCCTGCCGAGGCGAATCGAGCGGGTCAGAGATCGCACAAAATGGTCCAGCGACCGCCGTAAAGCCGTGCCGGCACCGGCCAACAGCCGGAGTCGATGCATTCGAAGTTGCGGAACAGCTACCGATGGCCGCTGTCGGTGAAACGGGTGCAGTCGCAAGGTCCTTCGTGCACCTGCTTGAGGAATGGCGAGTCGGCGTAAACGTTTCCCCCGCCGCGCAGAACGTGGTGGATCTCGTTGGCCACCACCGTCGGCTCGAGTATGTGCTCCAGCACCGCCTGGACGGCCACGGCATCGATGCAGCCGTCGGCCAGCAGGATCGCATGACCGTCGGCGACGAATTGCACCACGGGGCTGACGTAGATGTCGAAAGCGATCAGATCGACTGCCGGGTCGGTATAAGGCCCGGCCAGGCCGTCGCCCTGGGTAGTGCCCCCGATGACCAGAATCAGCGGCCGC
>CAYNLB010000200.1:0-5948 GCA_964397935.1 uncultured Mycobacterium sp. | reverse complement strand
GGCAGCGCCGGCGGCGGTGGGCTTTGGGGGCCGATGCAGATCAGCGTGCAGCCGGGCAGTTGAGTCTGCGGCTGCTGCGCGGCCATCCAGGGGAACATCGGCGGGGCGCTGGCGGGTTGAGGCGCACCGAAGTCGATCAGCGGTATGCGCGCCAGCGGGTCGTCAATCGGCAAGCCGTTGACGTTCAACGGCAGGTTAGGCCCGAGCCCTTCGGGATGCTCGAGGTGCGTGTCGCCCAGCGGAGGCGGCGGGCCGGTCATCGGCGGCAAATCGACCGGAACGACGCCGGTGGCGTACGCCGAGGCCCAGCCCAGCACGTTCTGCGCATAGGGCATCGAGTTGTTGTACCGCAAAATCGCGGCCATCACCTGCGACGCGTCACGCAAATTGAGTCCGCCGCTGCACAAGTACCGGGCAGCCGCCAGCGTCGAGTCGAACAGGTTCTGTGGGTCGGCGAGGCCGTCGCCGTCACCGTCGGAGGCGTACCGCGCCCAGGTGCCGGGCAAGAACTGCATTGGCCCCATCGCCCGCGCGTAGGTGACGCGGTTACCGACACTGCTCGAGATGATGACCTCATTACCGGGCAGGGTTCCATCCAACGCCGGACCGTAAATCGGCTGGACAGCGGTGCCCCGCCCGTCCACCGCGCCACCGCCGGCGTGACCTGACTCGATGCGCCCGATGCCGGCCAGCAGGTTCCAGCTCACGCCGCAGTCCGGGGCGGAGACCGCCATCTTCTGTTCGGCGTTGCGGTAGGCGGACAGCGCCATGCGAGGAATGCCAAGGGCGCCGGGCGCATTGACGATCATCGGTAGCGGAGGCGCAGACAAGGCGGGCCCGCCGACATGAAAGGCGTTCGGTCCGCGTTCAATGGCGACGACGACGGGGCCGGAGAGGTCGGGGACGCTAGGGGAGACCGCGGCCACCGGGGTGACGGCGGCACTCACCGGCGGGATACTGCGGGGGAATGAGGGAGCCGCTCCGCCGACCGCGCCTGCCAAGACCAACGGCGTGATCATGGCTACACCGAACGCCGGCGTCCGCGTTACACGAAGTGCTCGTTGCCGCACCGTTGCGGCGGCCGGGCGTGGATCCCGGCGTCCCCCAATGCGCACTCGACCGTCCTAAGTATGTGAGCTGGTCAACCTCTTCATAGCCGTGTGAACCCGATCACCATACATAACTCTTGTGACGAGAGTGGCGCAATGGTCAGAACTGCTTTCATCCCGATTTCTTAGCCGGATCTTCCGGGCCATCACCGCCGGGGCCCTCCTCCGCATCCGCGGATTCCGGTTGCAGGTTGGTCAGCAGCGTGCGTAGGTCGTCCAACTCGTGACGCAAGTATTCGCGTGTCACACCCTCACCGACGGCCAGCCGCAACGCAGCCAGCTCGCGCGCCAGGTACTCGGTGTCGGCCTTGGTCTGTGCCGCGCGCCGACGGTCCTCTTCGAGTGCGACCCGGTCCCGGTTCTCCTGACGATTCTGCGCCAGCAGAATCAGCGGGGCCGCGTAGGCGGCCTGCGTGGAGAAGGCCAAATTCAGCAGGATGAAGGGGTAGGGGTCCCAGCGCAGTGTCACCGCGTAGATGTTGAGCAGGATCCACCCCACCACCATCATCGTCTGCAGCAGCAGGTAGCGGCCGGTGCCGAAGAAACGCGCGATGGACTCGGTGATCTGCCCGACGGCCTCGGGGTCCACGCGCGGCGAGTACCTGCGCGATGTCCGCGGGGTGTACAACCGTCGCGGTGCCGTGGACCCGCTCACCCGGATCCCCCCAGTCCTTGGGCCCGCCCGGTGACGTCCAGCGCCTGTACGTCTGCGCGCCAGTCGTGCGGCAGCAAATGATCGAGCAGGTCGTCCACGGTCACAGCTCCCAACAGGTGATTCTGGTCATCGACAACTGGTCCACACACCAAGTTGTACGCGGCCAAGTATCGGGTAACCGCGGCCAGCGGGGTCTCGGGTGACAGGGTGAGCAGGTCGGTGTCGACGATCCCGCCGACCAGTTCGGCCGGCGCTTCCCGGAGCAGCCGCTGCAGCTGCACACAGCCCACGTAGCGACCGGTGGGGGTGGAAGTCGGCGGGCGCGCCACGAACACCATGGACGACAGCGCGGGGGTGAGGTCGGGATCGCGGACCCGGGCCAGCGCCTCGGCAACCGATGTGTCGGGGGTCAGCACCACCGGATCGGAGGTCATCAAGCCGCCCGCGGTGTCGGGAGAATGGGTCAGCAACCGGCGCACCGGGGCGGATTCTCCAGGGTTCATCCGGGTCAGCAGCATCTCGGCGTCCGTCGGGTTCAGCACGCCGAGCAGGTCGGCGGCATCGTCGGGATCCATCTCTTCCAGGACGTCGGCTGATCGTTCGGTGCCCAGCTGCGACAGCACATCGGCCTGATCCAGCTCGGGCAGCTCCTGCAGAATGTCGGCCAGCCGGTCGTCGTCGAGTGCCTTGAACACCTCGTAGCGCCGCTTGGGCGGCAATCCGCGGATGGCGTCCGCCACGTCGGCCGCCCGCTGGCCCTCGAACTGGTTGAGCAGGTGTGCCACCCCCTGGCCCGGCAACGCCAGCGTCGACGGGGTCAAGCCGTGCACGTTGTGCCAGTCGACGACGTGTACCGGACCGCGCCGTCCCAGCCGCCGGGGCACGCGGACGGCGACCCTGGTGACCATCCAGTCTCGCGTGCGGGTCTGTTCGATTCCCAGGTCGGTGATGACCACGTCCAGGCCGGCCAGCTCCGGCAGTTCGGGGTCGTTGACCCTGACCGGCGTGTCGAGCACCTGGCCCATCGTCAGCACCTCACCCGGGCGCTGCTCGAAGTGCCGCAGGGACACGTTGCCCGTGTTGAGTGTCACCGCATCCGGCTCGATCGCGGCGACCCGCAGCATGGGAATGAAGATGCTGCGGCGGGTCGCCAAGTTGACGACCAGACCCAAGACGCGCGGTTGCTGGCGCACGATGCTGATGCTGACGACGACATCCCGCACCCGCCCGAAGGATTCGCCGAATGGGCCCAGCACCAACATCCGGGCGAGCCGGGCGACGTACACCCTATTGACCGATCCCATGAAAGAAAGCCTAGGCAGCCGCCCGACGCAGGGCGGACGGCAGCTGTGTTGGCCCCGCCACCGGGCTGCCTAACGCGATTGCAGCGCGAAGATCGCGATGACCAAAGCCACCACCAGAGTCGCGATGCCGATGACGATGCCGGCCACGGCCAGGCCGTAGCCCTCTTGCCGACTCCGCTTGATCTGATCGAGTGCGATTATCCCCAGCACGATGGCCACGATCGCGCCGATGCAACAGAACAATCCGGTGAACGACGAGATGAGCGAGGCGATTGCCAGTCCGTTCATGCCGGGCTGCGCCGGCCCGTACCCACCGTGGTAGTCGGGTGCCGGGTAGAAGCCGCCCGGATGCGGCGGCAACCCATAGCCGGCCGGCGGCCCACCGAATTGCGGCGGTCCCGGCGGGTAAGGCGACCCGCCGTAGTCGGGCGGCGGTTCATATCCGGCCGGCGGAGGCGTCGGCGGGGGGTATGGCGCCGCGTAGCCGGCTTGGTGCTCGGTTGGGTAGCCGGGCGGCGGATAGGGCGGGGGCGGATAGTCGGCAGCCGGGGGAGGCGCTGCCGGTGGTTCCCAGGGAGCAGCCCAATCCGGTTGCCCGGAGGCTCCGCTACCGGCGGAAGGCGGGTTGCCCTCGTCGTCGTGGGCACCTTCGCCGAAGTCGCCACCGGGAGCTGTCATGGGTTTCAACCTAGCCTATGCGCAGGTACCGGGTCCCGCCGCGAAGCGCCGCAGGATGCGCGAAATGGTGCTCCGCGGAACACATGATGGCGTGGTGGTGGGCTGTGGCGAAGTTTCGGCCGGACGGGAATCGCACCGCCGGAACGGGCCATGCCCGGCGAGCCCAACATGTTTCTTCCCAGGTTGCCCGGTGGTCGCTCGATAGGGTAGGAGGGCCGAAGATGAGAAGATCGCCGAGGCGGAGGAGAATGAGCAGCAATGACTAATCCTTTCCAGCCTGGGCAGGTTCCCGGCGCGACGCCCGCGGGCGCGGCGGCCCGCCGCCATGGCGTGCCCGGATTACCGACGCCCCCCAAGGGCTGGCCGGTCGGGTCCTATCCGACCTATGCCGAGGCGCAGCGTGCCGTGGACTACCTGTCCGAGCAGCAGTTCCCGGTTCAGCAGGTGATGATCGTCGGGGTCGACCTCATGCAGGTGGAGCGGGTCACCGGCCGCCTGACCTGGCCCAAGGTGCTGGGTGGCGGTGTACTCAGCGGAGCCTGGCTGGGTTTGTTCATCGGATTGGTGCTGGGCTTCTTCAGCCCCAATCCGTGGGCGGCGCTGGCAACGGGTCTCATCGCCGGGGTGTTCTTCGGGTTGATCACATCCGCGGTTCCATATGCAATGGCCCGTGGTACAAGAGATTTCAGCTCCACTATGCAATTGGTAGCCGGTCGCTACGACGTACTCTGCGACCCGCAAAATGCAGAGAAGGCACGGGATCTGCTGGCGCGCTTGGCGATCTGACGTGCGCACGAGAGGCTGAACCAGGGTGATTCGTCGCGAGCGCGTGCGTCGTGCGGGCGCGGTCGCGCTGGTGACGGTGATGATCACCGCGGCGGTATCGGCTTGCCGCTCCACCGGGAACGGGCTGGTGATCAGCTTCTACACGCCGGCCGTTGACAGCGCGACCTTCACCGCGGTTGCCCGGGATTGCACCAAGCAGCTCGGCGGCCGGTTCGCCATCCGCCAGGTGAGTCTGCCCAGAGCCCCCGGCGAGCAGCGCGTGCAGCTGGCCCGGCGCCTGACCGGACACGACCGCACTTTGGACGTGATGTCGCTGGACGTGGTGTGGACCGCGGAGTTCGCCGAGGCGGGTTGGGCGCTGCCGCTGTCCGATGACCCGGCCGGGCGTGCCGAAGCCGACGCTACCGTCGACACCCTGCCGGGCCCGCTCGCGACAGCCCGTTGGAAGCACCAGCTGTATGCCGCCCCGGTTACCACCAACACCGAATTGCTTTGGTATCGAGCTGATCTGGTGAGCCAACCGCCGCTGACCTGGGATGGCATGGTGGCCGAGGCCACCAAATTGCGCGACGCAGGCCAGCCCAGTTGGATTGCCGTGCAGGCCAATGAGGGAGAAGGTCTGGTGGTGTGGTTCAACACCCTGCTGGTGAGCGGCGGCGGCCAGGTGCTCTCCGACGACGGCCGCCACGTCACGTTGACCGACACGCCTGCGCACCGCGCCGCCACCGTCAATGCGCTGCGGATCCTCAAGTCCGTGGCCACCGCTCCCGGAGCCGATCCGTCGATCACCCGGACCGACGAGGGCACCGCGCGGTTGGCGGTCGAACAGGGCAAGGCGGCGCTGGAAGTCAACTGGCCTTTCGTGCTGGCGTCCATGCTGGAGAACGCCGTGAAGGGCGGTGTGCCCTTTCTGCCGCTCAACCGGAATCCGGCGTTGGCCGGCAGCATCAACGACGCCGGGACATTCGTGCCCAACGACGAACAGTTTCGCATCGCCTACGACGCCAGCCAGAAGGTCTTCGGTTTCGCGCCCTACCCGGGCGTCGCACCGGGCCGGCCCGCCAGGGTGACGATCGGCGGGGCGAATCTGGCGGTGGCCAGCACGACGCGCCATCGTGCGGAGGCGTTCGAAGCGGTGCGCTGCCTCCGCAGCCTGGGAAGCCAGAAGTACGTTTCGGTCGAAGGCGGCCTGCCTCCGGTACGCGCCTCGCTGTACTCGGACCCGCAATTTCAGGCCAAGTACCCGATGTACGCGTTCATTCGCCAACAACTCACCGACGCCGCGGTGCGTCCCGCAACGCCGGTCTATCAGGCGGTGGCTATTCGACTCGCCGCGACGCTAAGCCCGATTACCGAGATCGACCCGGAACGGACGGCCGACGAGCTCACAGCGCAGGTGCAGAAGGCCATCGATGG
>CAYNLB010000199.1:4142-5978 GCA_964397935.1 uncultured Mycobacterium sp. | reverse complement strand
GCCTCCCACCGACGGGTCGAACCCTCCACATCGGTGAACAGAAACGTCACCACCCCTGAAGGCGGTCCCGCCGCCACAGCGGACACCTACGCAGAATGCCACATGAACCCGGTACTACCTGCAATATCGCTGAAATCCGCCCGCGGGGGTCAAGCCTCAGCCCTCCCGCGCTGGCTCGACATGCTGCTCCACACCCTCCCCCGGGAGCCGCAGTGCGACCCCGGCGGACACCGGCCCGCGGGTCCGCGGGTATCAGCCCGGCAGGAACTTCGACAGCGCGGCGTCAAAGGCGTTCGGGTTCTCCAGAAACGGAAAGTGCGTACCGCCGCGACGCCCGCCCACCCGTGCGAAGCGGGCCCGTGGGATCTGCCGGCTGATCCACCGCTGGGAGGCGA
Organism: uncultured Mycobacterium sp.; assembly: GCA_964397935.1. Classification (GTDB taxonomy): domain Bacteria; phylum Actinomycetota; class Actinomycetes; order Mycobacteriales; family Mycobacteriaceae; genus Mycobacterium. The sequence continues at coordinate 5,583 of CAYNLB010000199.1, read as the reverse complement.
TCGGCACGTTCACCGAGTCGCCGGCGATCACCAGTGTGGGCAACTCGATGTGCGGCATCAGGCTGCGCCAGTCGTGGGTGGCGACGTCGAAGATGAGTTCTGCCGCGTGGCGACGGTCGACGGTCAGACTCTGTGCGACCAGCCAGTCCAAGTCACCAGACGCAATGCCCGGCGACGTGACCTCGGCGAGAAACTCAGCCCGCGGGTCGACGCCCTCACCACGCAGCAGGTCGGTGAAGGCAAACAGGCCCGCGGCGTCCATTGATGCGCCCGCTTCGAGAGCCCGGGCATCCGTCCAGTTCGGATTCCGCAGGGCGCAGGGCATCTGGTCGACTAACACCAGTGAGGCAATCCGGTCGTCACCGAACAGCTCGAGGTAGGACCAGATCACAGCGCAGCCCATCGAGTGGCCGAGCAGATGGATGTGATCGAGGCCCTGGGCGACAAAAACTTCCCGCAGGTCAGCGGCCAGCCGATGGATGTGGTAGCCGACATGAGGAACCGAGGAACGGCCGTGGCCGCGGTGGTCGACGGCCAACACCCGCCATGACTGTGCCAGCGTGGTCAGCTGCTGCGAAAACGTCTGCGAAGTCTGTGACCAGCCGGGCAACAAGACCAGCGGCCGGCCGTCACCGGCCTCGAGATGACGGATGATGGTTCCGTCGGCGCAGAAAGTCTCGCCGGTCGCAACTTGCTTCCGCGACGACCCCACAGACACTGAGCCTAGGAAGCCGGCGCCAGCGGCGCAGGCAAACTGATTCGGCGTGGCTTCGGATCGAAACCTAGTCGGTCTCGACCCGTATGTCGGTCAGGTTCAGCGACACCAGCGTCGGGAAGGGCAGCGAGCGATTGCCAGGACCGATCGGGTAGACCCGCCGACGGGTTGGAAACACGAGCCCGCCGACGTCCACGTGGTCGGTGCAATACTGAGCGGCCCGTGCCCAGCGGCCAATCACCTCGGCCACGTAGTCGTGACGACGCAGGCGACCGGCCATATCGAAGTAGAAGGTCTGGCGGGGCGAGTGCGTGTCGATGTCCGGCGGGAAGGTGGCGTTGAGCCGCCGCCATGTCTCGCCGTCCTGCTGCCAGATCCCTGCCTCGCTGACCTGAACGCCTTCGCGTGTCAGGAGGTAGGGCGCCGTGAGATAGTTCCACATGGCATAGCCGGCGAAGTAGACCGAGTCCAGCGGGTCCCAGCGAATGTTCCGGCGCACGCCCGATCGGCCGAAGAACGCCGACCGTGCGTTGGCGCGCGAGTCGATGACCTGGCCTTCATGACTCTCGATCCGCGCCGCGCCGCCCTCGAAGACCCCGCGCTGCCCGGCACTCGGGAACGGGTCCAAGACCGTCCGGGCCTCGTGGACATCAACGGTGATGCGATAGTCGGCGAACCGGTTGCCCGGCACCCGCGTCCGAAGCAGCAGCCCTCCCGAACGCACCC
>CAYNLB010000199.1:0-4042 GCA_964397935.1 uncultured Mycobacterium sp. | reverse complement strand
AACTCGCCGGCGCTGATCATATCGGCCGGTTCAGTGGCGCCGTGCGGCGGTGGTAGACCCTGGTTATACGGTTGCCGACAGCGAACGTCGCGGACCTGGTTCGGTCCGGCGAAGAGACCGTGGCAAAGCACGACATTTGCTGTGGCCGGCGGGTCTTCCGCCTAGATGTTGTCCGTATGTCGGTTCAGCCAAATCCTGAGCAGTTTCTTCCGGTGTGGGTTCTAGTCAACTTTGCTGCTTTCCGGTTCGCGGCAACGGGAGAATCGATACCGTGCATCTGGTTGCATCGCGCGTGAAAATGAACGCCGGTGGCCCGCGACCATGGACCTCGTCGTGCGACTCGCCCAGAACACCGATGCCAGCCTGCGGAACGTCCCTGCGCTTCGGTGAACGCTTTCCGCACCCAACCATCAGCGGCGGATCCCAGTGGCGGTCACGATGCGGCTATCGGTCACACTTTACTTTTTGGCGCACACTCTTCTTGGCGCACACTGCGCCTGGGCAGTGCTCATCGAAGCCCATGCGATCTCCGCGATCACGGTGTGCCGTATCCGCCGCCGCCGGGCGTTTCGATCACCAGGGTGTCGCCGGGCGCGACGTCGGCCGAGTCGCACCCGGCCAGCTCGACGGTGCTGCCGTCGGCGCGTTCGACGCGGTTGCGCCCCAGAGCCCCCGGTGAGCCGCCCGCCATACCGTACGGCGCGACCCGCCGATTCCCGGACAGCGTGCTCACGGTCATCGGCTCGGTGAATTCGATCCGGCGCACGGCGCCGTCACCGCCGTGCCATCGTCCGGCGCCACCGCTGCCGCGCCGGACCGCGAATTCGCGCAACAACACGGGGAAACGGCGTTCGAGCACTTCGGGATCGGTGAGCCGGGAGTTCGTCATGTGTGTCTGCACGGCCGACGCCCCGTCAAACCCGTCGCCGGCTCCCGAACCGGACCCTACGGTCTCGTAGTACTGGTACCGCTGGTTGCCGAAGGTGACGTTGTTCATCGTCCCGGCCCCTTCGGCCTGCACGCCCAACGCGCCGAAGAGCGCCCCGGTGATTGCCTGTGACGTTTCGACGTTGCCGGCGACAACCGCTGCCGGGCGGGACGGGGCGAGCATCGACCCGTCCGGAATGACGATGCGCAGCGGACGCAGGCAGCCATCATTGAGCGGGATCTCCGCGGCGACCAGAGTCCGGAACACGTAGAGCACGGCGGCGGTCGCAACCGACGAGGGCGCGTTGAAGTTGGAAGACAGCTGGGACGAGGTACCGGTGAAGTCGATGGTCGCGCTGCGGGTAGCGCGGTCGACGGTGATGTGCACGGAAATCTTTGCACCGGAATCCATCTGGTAGCAGTATTCGCCATCTTGCAGTCTGTCGATCACCCGCCGGACCGCTTCTTCGGCGTTGTCCTGTACATGGCGCATGTAGGCCTGCACGACGTCGAGGCCGAAGTGGTCGATCATTTTTCCGACCTCGTCGGCGCCCTTGCGGTTGGCGGCGACCTGCGCGCGCAGGTCCGCGAGGTTGGTTTCGGGATTGCGGGAACCGTAGGGCCCCTCGGTGAGCAGGCGCCGGGTTTCGGCTTCGCGGAACTTCCCGTTCTCCGCGAGCAACCAGTTGTCGAAAAGCACACCCTCTTCTTCGATTTCGTGGCTGGTGGCGGGCATCGAGCCGGGAGTGATCCCGCCGATTTCCGCATGATGTCCACGCGAGGCGACGAAGAACAGAACGTCCTCGCCCGCGTCGGCGAAGACGGGTGTTATCACGGTGATGTCGGGCAGGTGGGTGCCGCCGTGGTAGGGGTCGTTGATCGCGTACACGTCTCCCGGCCTTATCGCTTCGCGCCGTCGGATCACCTCCTTGATGGTGGTGCCCATCGAGCCCAGATGCACCGGTATGTGCGGCGCATTGGCTACGAGGTCGCCGTCCGGATCAAACAGCGCGCACGAGAAGTCCAGTCGCTCGCGGATATTCACTGACTGGGCGGTAGATTCCAGCCGGAAGCCCATTTGTTCGGCGATCGACATGAACAGGTTGTTGAATATCTCCAGCAGGACCGGGTCGGCCTCGGTGCCGGCGTCGGGCTTCGCGCGAGCCACCACTCGTTCGGCGAGCAGGTGCCCGGATCGAGTCTTCGTTGCCCGCCATCCTTCGTCGATGACGGTGGTGGCGTTGGCCTCGGCGATGATCGCCGGGCCGGTTACCGAGTCTTGCGGCTGCATCTGCTCCCGTTGACGCAGCGGGGCGTCGCGCCACGATCCGCCCGAGTAGATCTGGACCATTTCCGGGCGTTCGACCGCTTTGTCAACCTGTTCGGCCACGTGAGACAGGTCGGGTCGCTCCGTGAGCCCGGTCGCCTCGACCGACATCGCCTCGGCGATCAGCGGACGGTCCATCAGGAACGAATACATTGCACGATGGCTGGTTTCGAATGCGTTGGTCATCGCGTCGAATTCGTCCAGTTCGACAGGGATGGCAGTATCGGTTCCCTCGTAACGCAGATGCACCCGGCGAACCACCCTGATCCGCTGGGCCGGGACACCCTCGGCGAGCAGCTCGGCACGGGCGGCCCGCTCGAGCGAGTCCGCGACGGTGGCCAACTTCGCCAACGCGGACTCGAGCGGGATCTCGACCGACTGCTCGCGCATCGCTGTGGTATCGGCGAGGCCGATCCCGAGCGCGGACAGCACACCGGCCATCGGCGGAATCAACACCGTGTGGATGCCGAGCGCATCCGCGACCGCACAGGCGTGCTGCCCGCCGGCGCCGCCGAATGTGGTCAGCACATATCCGGTTACGTCGTGCCCTTTTTGCACAGAGATCTTCTTGACCGCATTGGCCATATTCGCCACCGCTATCTCCAGAAATCCCTCTGCGACTTGCTCGGGAGAACGGTCATCACCGGTTGCCTTACGAATGTCGGCGGCCAGTTCGTTGAACTTGCGTCGCACGATCTCGACGTCGAGCGGCTGGTCGCCGCCGGAACCGAAGACGGCCGGGAAGTGCGCGGGCTGGATGCGGCCGAGCATCACGTTGGCGTCGGTGACGGCCAGCGGTCCGCCGCCGCGGTAGCAAGCCGGGCCCGGATCGGCCCCGGCAGAGTCTGGACCCACCCGGTAGCGGCTGCCGTCGAAATACAGAATCGATCCGCCGCCCGCGGCCACCGTGTGGATAGCGAGCATCGGGGCGCGCAGCCGGACCCCGGCCACCTGGGTCATGAACACGCGCTCGTACTCGCCGGCATAGTGCGATACGTCCGTCGACGTGCCACCCATGTCGAAGCCGATGACACGGTCGAACCCCGCCTGCTCCGACATCTGCACCATCCCGACGATGCCCCCGGCCGGGCCGGACAGGATCGCATCCTTGCCGCGGAAGTGCCCCGCCTCGGCCAGCCCCCCATTGGACTGCATGAACATCAGCCGCACGCCGTTCATCTGGTCTGCTACCTGTTTGACGTAGCGGCGTAGCACCGGGGACAAGTACGCGTCGACGACGGTGGTGTCCCCCCGTGGAACCACTTTCATCAGCGGGCTGACCTCCGACGACAGCGAGATCTGCGCGAAACCGATCTGCGCGGCGAGCTTGCCGATCTCCCGTTCGTGTGCCGGGTAAAGGTAACTGTGCAGGCACACCACCGCGACAGCGCAGATCCCGTCGGCGTGGGCCTGCCGCAGCTGGCCGCCCAGCGTGTCGAGATCGGGCGCCCGCAGCACCGAGCCGTCGGCGGTGATTCGTTCGTCAACCTCGATGACCCGTTCATAGAGCATCTCCGGCAGTACGATGTGCCGGTCGAAGATGCGCGGGCGATTTTGGTAGCCGATCCGCAGCGCGTCGCCGAAACCGCGGGTGATCACCAGCAGCGTGCGCTCGCCCTTGCGCTCGAGCAGCGCGTTGGTCGCCACGGTGGTGCCCATCCGCACCGCCTCCACCTGTGTCACCGGGAACCCCACGTCGTCGCCGATCCCGAGCAGCGCACGGATGCCGGCCACGGCGGCATCGTGGTACCGAGCGGGGTTCTCCGACAGCAGCTTGTGCGTCAGCAG
>CAYNLB010000198.1:0-6054 GCA_964397935.1 uncultured Mycobacterium sp. | reverse complement strand
CGCCACCGCCGGACTCAGGCGGCCGCGATGCCTGCTACCCGCCGGTGACCGACCTCAGCTGCAGGTCGCCGAACAAAACGACGGTCCCGTTGTTCATCGAGGTCATCTCGCCAAGTGCGAGCGGCATGACGAAGTTTCGGCTCACATCCTTGACACACCCGTTCGCCACGGTCCTTCGTCGCCGCCGAACCGGTCGGGCCCTGACGAGGCGCCGCCGATGTCGCTGACCAGGACCATGCTTTTGTGGGGGTGTGAAGGCGGATAGCCCGGGAGAGTGACTTCGTTGTCGATTCGAAGTTGTCGATTCGAAGATGCAGCGGTGCAACCGCCGGAAGGCACGGTTACTCAGCGGCATCGCCGGAGGGGCTTGGCAAATTCTCAATCGATCCTCGACGGGCGCATCATGGCGCGATCGCGTCCGCCTCAGCATCGATGACCTGTCCCGCCTCGGCCGGCCTTCGGCGCTTCTCCCAGCGGCGCAGCGCCTCCCGGCATGGCGACTCGACCAGGGCGTAGCTGACGGCCGCGATCGCCCACCCGAAGACCAGCGTCAACACCAGCACCGTCGGCATCCGGCCGGTGAACGGGAACGTCCCGAGCACCGGGAACACCATGGCCAACGCGGCCAGGTGCCAGATGAACAGGCCGTAGGACCACCGCCCCAACGTCACCATCCCGGTGGTGCCCAGCACCCGGTGCGGGGTATCGGGGCGGTCCAGCACCAACGGCGCCACCAATGCGAAGGCCACCAACGAGCCCATCGCCGTCTTGACGGCGAACTGGGCGGCGGTCCCCGGAGTCAGGCCCTCCGGACCCGCCAGCGGAGACGCCGCCACTCCGAAGGCCAGTACCGCGCTGACGGCCATCAGCACCCGGCGGCGGGCCAACCGGTGCGGCCAGCCGACAGGGCTGTAGGCCCACTCCGCCAGCAGCATGCCCGCGGCGAACCAAGAGAAAAATGCCGGCGGCCAGTTCAGGGGGTTGGTACCCGGCATCGCATGGACCGGCGCCCAGCCCCACGCCCAGCTCAGGGCCGCCAACGCCGCGATCACCGGCACCCGCGCGCCGACCGGGACGCGGCGGGCCAGCAGCGCGAGGATCGGCAATGCCAGATAGAAGCTGACTTCCACCGAGAGGCTCCACATCTGGGTCAGCCCGCCGGTCAGGGTGAGCGGCACATAGATCTGGGTGAGCGTCAGGTTGGCCAACCACACGGTCAGGCTGGCGTGATCCGCGTCGGGCAAAAGCGACAGGATCACCACGACCGCCACCACGTACGCCGGCATGATGCGAACCGCCCTGGACCTCAGGTAGTGGCCGGTGCGCGGACCCTTCCTATCTCCGGGTCCCAGATCCCTGGCCGCTGCCGCATGCCCGCGCCACAACAGGAATCCCGACAGCGCGAAGAACACCGCCACGGCAAGATCGAAGCGGCCGAACAGCCGACCGCTGAAACCGCCGGAGTGGCCGGTCTGGAAAGCGACATGCGTGACGACCACGCCCATGGCCGCACACGCGCGCATCCCTTCCACGGCGGGCAGGAAGCTGCGGGTCCCTCCCGCCTGCTGGCCATCGATCACCACCACAGTTTGCCTGGCATGTGTCGCCGGAAGAACGGGGTGCACCCGCAGGACCCGGGTGCAATAGCAACAGGTGCAATAGCAATAGGTTCGTAAGCTGGGGACGTAGGTCCTGCTGTTAGGGTCAGACGGGCCTTGTCTCGCTGCGTGCTCGGGGTCGGGGCAGGTTGCAGCCGACGGGGCAAGAGACCATGAGGAGGGCACAGCAACGTGAACCGAGCAGTCATGTTGCGGTTCGCCGCATGCGGGATCGTCGGACTCGGAGCCGCCTTGCTGATCGCCGCACTGCTGTTGTCGACATACACCACTAGCATGATCACCAAAATCCCGCTCAACATCGACACCACGTTGATCAGTGATGGCACCGCGATGCAGGCCCTCGACTCCGCGTCACTGTCCGGCGATCACGTCGTTGTCAACAAGAACGTGCCGCTGGTGTCGCAGCAGCAGATCACTGTCGAGTCCCCCGCCAACGCCGACGTGGTCACGCTGCAGGCCGGCACCTCCGTCCGGCGTACCGACAAGCAGAAAGACAGCGGACTGCTGCTGGCGATCGTCGACACCGTCACCCTCAACCGCAAGACGGCGATGGCGGTCTCCGATGACACCCGCACCGGTGGCTCGGTCCAGAAGCCGCGCGCCTTCGGCGACGAGAACCCGCCCACCGCAATCCCGCTGCGGCACGACGGGCTGTCCTACCGGTTCCCCTTCCACACCGAGAAGAAGTCGTACCCGTATTTCGACCCGATCGCGCAGAAGCCATTCGACGTCAACTATGAAAGCCAAGAAGACGTCAACGGTTTGACCACCTACCGATTCACCCAGAACATCGGCTACAACAGCGACGGCAAGCTGGTGGCCCCCGTGGTGTACCCGTCGCTTTACGCCGGCAACGAGGACGGCAAAGTCACCACGTCTGCGGCCATGTGGGGCCTGCCCGGCGATCCGGCAGAGCAGATCACCATGACCCGCTATTACGCGGCGCAGCGGACCTTCTGGGTAGACCCGGTATCGGGCACCATCGTCAAGAAGGCCGAGCACGCCAACCACTACTTCGCGCGCGATCCGCTCAAACCCGAGGTGACGCTCGCCGATTACAAGGTCACCTCGAATGAAGACACCGTCGAATCCCAGGTCAATGCGGCCCGCGATGAGCGCGACCGGCTGGCGCTGTGGTCGCGCGTGCTGCCGATCACGTTCACCGCGGTGGGCTTGGTCGCGCTGATCGGCGGTGCATTACTCGCCTCGTTCAGCCTGCGGTCCGAGAGCGCGCTGACCGACCCCGGGCTGGACCGGGGCGACAAGGATTTCTTCGGCCGCAGCCGACGCGAAGAACCGGTGCCCGGCGCCGAGGCCGAGACCGAGAAGCTGCCCACTCAACGGCCCGATCTGGATGCGGATGCGAGTCCATCCGACGCGGATCCGCCGAATCCCGCCTCGGGTGAGCCATCCGATCCGGGGCCACCTGCCCCCGAGCCGCCCGGCCCGCCCGAACGGGAATAGCCCCCACTCGGATGCATTGACTGTGCGCTGGACCCGGCCCGGGTACGCATTGGTCTTGGCGCTGCTGGTGGCTGGGCCGCTGCTGAAGCCCGGATACCTGCTGCTGCGCGATGCGGTCTCCACGCCACGGTCGTACCTGTCCGATAACGCGCTGGGTTTGACGTCGGCGCCGCGGGCGACACCGCAAGATTTCGCGGTGGCGCTGGCCTCGCATCTCGTTGACGGCGGCATCGTGGTGAAGGCGTTGCTCGTCCTGGGGCTGTGGCTCGCCGGATGGGGTGCGGCGCGGCTGGCCGCGATGACACTGCCGTGCGCGGGCGCGCCCGGCCAGTTCGTCGCCACCACCCTGGCGATCTGGAATCCCTATGTCGCCGAACGGCTGCTGCAAGGTCACTGGAGTCTGCTGGTCGGCTACGGCTGCCTGCCCTGGGTTGCGACGACGATGCTGGCGCTGCGGAACACGAGCCGGTCCGCCTGGGCCGGCATCTTCGGGTTGGCCTTCTGGATCGCGCTGGCCGGATTGACTCCGACCGGCCTGCTGCTTGCCGCGATAGTGGCGCTGGTTTGCGTGGCCGCACCAGTTGAGGGCCCGGATGCCGCCAGGCCTCGCTGGCTGTGCGCCACGGCGGCGTCCGGCACCGCGCTCGTCGCGGCGTCGCCGTGGCTGACCGCGTCGGCGGTGGGCGCATCGCTGACCGCCCATACGGCGGCGAACACGCTCGGGGTCACTGCGTTCGCGCCACGCGCCGAGCCCGGTTTGGGCACGCTCGCCAGCCTGGCCAGCCTCGGCGGAATCTGGAACGGCGAGGCCGTACCGAGTTCGCGTACCACGCTCTTGGCGGTGTCGTCGGCCCTGGTGTTGCTCGGTGTGGTGGCAGCGGGATTACCGACCGTGGTCCGTCGTCCGGCGGTGGTGCCGCTGCTGGTGCTGGCGCTGGTGTCCGTGCTGGTCCCCGCCGCGCTGGCAACCGGTCCTGGTTTGCACGCGCTGGCTGCAGTGGTCGACGCCGCGCCCGGCGTCGGGATGCTGCGCGACGGGCAGAAGTGGGTGGCGCTGGCGGTGCCGGGGTACACCGTGGCGGGTGCCGGAGCGGTGGTGACGGCGCGCGAGTGGTTGAGGCCCGCTGCCACGGCGGCGGTCTGTTGCGTGGCACTGATCCTCGCACTTCCCGACCTGGCCTGGGGTGTAGGGGGCAAGGTTTCGCCGGTGCACTACCCGCCCGGGTGGCATGCCGTGGCAGCGGCGATCAACCGTTCGCCCGGCGCTGTGGCGGTGTTACCCACCGGCGCCATGCGGCTCTACCCCTGGTCGGGCCCGGCACCGGTGCTGGATCCGCTGCCACGCTGGGTGCGCGCGGACGTGCTGGTCACCGGCGACCTGGTCATTTCGGGTGTCATCGTTCCCGGGGAGGGCCAGCACGCCCGGGCGGTAGAGCAGTTGTTGCTGGCGGGGTCCGCTCCTGCTGCATTGCCCCCGGCCGGCATCGGATGGCTGGCAGTCGAATCCGACAGTGCCGGTGAAATGGGAGCGGCCGCCCGCACGCTGGGCGCGCTGACGCCGGTCTACCGGGACAACGAGTTTGCGCTCTACCGGATCGGCGGTGACACCGCCGGGGTGTCCGCCGGCCGGCGCACGGTGGTGGTGCTCGCGCATGTGGCGTGGCTGGTGATGTTGATCGCGGGCGCCGCCGGAGCGGGAGTCCGGCGCGTACATCGACGCTTAACCCGTCGCAGTGACACCCCGAAGCTCCCTGCAGCGGATTGAGTCTGGCGGTTTACACCCCGCCGCCGACCAAGCCGCTGACCATGCGGCCGGACTGCACCGCGTCCAGCACGCTGCGCATCGCGTCGGCGCTTTGCCCCCAGGAAAATTCACCGCTGCGGGTCTGCGCCTTGGCACCTAGTTGATCGCGCAGCACCGGATCGGACAACAGCTCTTCGAGGCGATCCACCAGTTCGGCATGGTTGTCCACCAACATCCCCGTCACGCCGTCGATGACCGAGTCGCACAGACCTCCCGAAGATCGGTAACCGATCGTAGGCACCCGGTGCTGGGCCGCCTCGACCACCGCCAACCCCCATCCCTCCTTGCGGGAGGGCAGTAGGTGCACCCATGCGCTCTGCAGCACATGGTGTTTGGTCAGGTCGTCGACATGGCCGTGGAAACTCACCGCATCGGACAAGCCGAGCCGTCTCACCTCGTCGACGAGCCGCCTGCGCCACCAGCCGTCGCCAACGATGTCCAGGTGCACTCCCGGGATGCGCGCACGCAGCGCCGCGACGGCGGCGAGCGCGTCTTCGATCTGCTTGTGCGGCACCAAGCGTGACAGCACAACCACGCGCGGTGCGGCCGCGCGCGGGCCGGACAACGATTGCGCCGGCGCCTGGTCGAGGCCGTTGCGCACCACCGCGATCCGCGCGTTCTCGACCCCGAGCGTGACCAGGTCGCGGGCCGAGGGCAACGACACCGTCACGTACTGATTTCGCCGATTCACCCGCGGCGACAGCCTCGATTCGACAAACCAGCCGAGGCGCCCGAGCACGGGCCCGGCCACCGGCCACTGCTCGCGGTGGCAATGGTGCGTCAGCACCACCACCCGACGCCCGTATACCAACCGGGCCAGGAACGGCAAGCCGTTCTGCGTGTCGACAACCACGTCGGGCCGTGCCCGCCGCAGCGGTCCCAGCCCGAGTCGCGCCCCTAGTTCATGAAGGGCCATCGCCAGCAGCGCCCAGACGTATACCGAGTACCGACCGCCGGCGCGGTTGATCCGCACACCGTCGAGAACTTCGCGCCGGGGCGCACCCGGATAGCGGGCGGTGCGGAGTGTGACCGCAACCCCGGATGCGGCCAACTGGGCGCCGATGCGTTGCAGATAGGTTTCGCTGCCGCCGCCCTGCGGGTGCCCGGTGTCGCGCCAGCACAGCAGCAATACGGAGCGGACAGCAGACATCACCGGTCAGCCTAGCC
>CAYNLB010000197.1:3086-6056 GCA_964397935.1 uncultured Mycobacterium sp. | reverse complement strand
TGGGGGCTGCCGTCGGCGCAACGGAGATCGAATTTCGACGTCCACTGCTACCCGGGGTGGGCTGGCACCGGGTCATGGTTCGGGGTTGCATGCCCCGCTACGAAAGACTGCGGGTTCGCCAGCGCACAAGAATTTTCGGTGGCCGCCACGCGCGCGCCGCAATCACCCCCGGTAGGGTCGAAGAGGTGTGCGGAGCCACCGGTGAGGTGCGACTCGACGGCCGGGTCCCCGATGTAGCGGCGGTGTCGGCAATGGCTGCCGTGATGTCGCGACGGGGGCCGGATGCGGCGGGCACCTGGTCACAGGGCCGGGTCGCTCTCGGTCATCGTCGCCTGAAGATCATTGACCTGACCGAGGCCGGCGCTCAGCCGATGGTCGACGCCGACCTCGGCCTGACCATTGCCTGGAATGGCTGCATCTACAACTACAAGGAGTTACGGCGCGAGCTCACCGGACACGGCTACCGGTTCTTCTCGCACAGCGACACCGAGGTCCTGCTCAAGGCCTACCACCGCTGGGGCGACAACTTCGTCACCCACCTGCAGGGCATGTTCGCGTTCGCCATCGCCGAACGCGATAGCGGCCGCGTGTTGCTCGGCCGGGACCGGCTCGGTATCAAACCTCTGTACCTGACCGAGGACAGTCACCGGATCCGGTTCGCGTCGACGCTGCCGGCCCTACTGGCAGGCGGCGGAGTCGACACCCGGATCGACGCGACAGCCCTGCATCACTACATGACTTTTCACTCAGTGGTCCCGGCACCGGCCACCATCCTGCGCGGAGTCCGCAAGGTGCCGCCCGCGTCGCTGATCGCCATCGAGCCCGACGGCCGGCGCACCACAAGCACCTACTGGACACCTGACTTCACCCGGGACGAGAGCCGCTCGGACTGGTCGGAACGCGACTGGGAAGACGCGGTGCTGAACGCACTGCGACTCGCGGTCAAGCGCCGGCTGGTCGCGGATGTGCCGGTCGGCTGCCTGTTGTCCGGTGGCGTCGACTCCAGCCTCATCGTGGGGCTGCTCGCCGAGGCCGGCCAGCACGGGCTTTCGACCTTCTCCATCGGCTTCGAGTCGAAAGGTGGCGTCGAGGGCGACGAGTTCCGGTGGTCGGACATCGTGGCCGAACGTTTCGAAACCAACCATCACCAGATCCGCATCGGCACCGACCGGATGCTGCCCGCGCTCGACCAGGCGATCGGTGCGATGAGCGAGCCGATGGTAAGCCACGACTGCGTGGCGTTCTACCTGCTGAGCCAGGAAGTGTCGCGCCATGTCAAGGTCGTGCAGTCCGGCCAGGGCGCCGACGAGGTCTTTGCCGGCTATCACTGGTACCCGCCGATGGGTTCCCCGGCTGCCGCCACGCTCGAGGGTGCGGTTACCGAATATCGCGGAGCCTTCTTCGATCGTGACGCTGTGGGTGTCAAGGACTTGTTGGGACCGGCTTACTTCGCTGAAGGCGACCCCGGTGAGCGCTTCGTCACCGAGCATTTCGCGCGCGCCGGCGCCGAAACCGGCATCGACCGTGCGTTGCGCCTCGATACGACGGTGATGCTGGTAGACGACCCGGTCAAGCGGGTGGACAACATGACCATGGCATGGGGGCTGGAGGGCCGGGTACCGTTCCTCGACCACGAGGTGGTCGAACTCGCAGCGACCTGCCCCCCGGAGCTGAAGATTGCTCACGAGGGTAAAGGTGTCCTCAAAGAGGCTGCGCGCCGGGTGATTCCGGCGGAGGTCATCGATCGGCCCAAGGGTTATTTCCCGGTTCCCGCCCTGACTCACCTCGAAGGGCCCTATCTCGATCTGGTTCGCGACGCCCTGTACGCGCCGATCGCCAAGGAGCGTGGGCTGTTTCGCGCCGAAGCCGTCGATGCCCTACTGGCCGACCCCAATGGCAAGCTCACCCCACTTCGCGGCAACGAGCTCTGGCAAATCGCCCTACTCGAGCTCTGGCTGCAGCGCCACGGTGTGACGGGGCCGGTGGCATGACCGCTAGCGGTCCCTCCGGGGACCACACGGAGGCGATCACGCTCGGCCTGCACGACGCTTCGCCGCCGGACCTGGTGGACGTGATGGCCAAGAACGTCGAGCTCGAATTGGGCTGGGGCCGACTCATCTTCGGTCAGACCTTCGCCGATGCTCGGCAGCTGGTCGAGGCGCTGCGCCGGGAAGGACCCGGGCGCCGCGACATCTGCATCTATGCGCGTGAGTCGCACGTCGTGGTCGCCGAAGCGCCGACCGAGCTTTTCATCGACCCCAGCCATACCTATCGGTTGCGCTTCACCGATTCGTCGGAACAGGAAGGCTTGTCGCCGTCGCCGCTCGGGGTGACCGTGCGCACGCTGGAGAGCCCGGACGATGCCGATGACATGAACCGCGTGTACGTGCGGTGCGGGATGGTCCCGGCGCGGTCCGACGTGATCTGGGAAAATCATCTGCACGTGCCGGCAGTGAAATATCTGCTGGCGGTGCGCGACGAGGACGGTGCCGTGGTGGGCACCGTCACCGGCGTCGATCACGAGTTGCTGTTCTCCGATCCCGAGCAAGGGTCGAGCCTGTGGACCCTGGCCGTCGATCCCGCCGCCGGACTCCCCGGCATCGGTGAGGCCCTCACCCGGGCCTTGGCGGAGCACTTCCGCCGTGCGGGCCGCGCCTACATGGACCTGTCGGTGGCGCACGATAACGCCGCCGCGATCGGCCTCTACGAAAAGCTGGGTTTCCGCCGCGTGCCGGTGCTGGCGATCAAGCGCAAGAACGCGATCAACGAGCCGCTGTTCAGCCCGCCGCCGGAGACAGTGGACGATCTCAATCCCTATGCACGGATCATCGCCGACGAGGCAGTGCGTCGCGGGATCTGGGTCGAAGTCCTCGACGCCGAGACCGGTGAGATGCGCCTGACCCACGGGGGCCGCAGCGTGATCACCCGTGAGTCGCTGTCCGAGTTCACCTCGGCGATCGCCATGTGCCG
>CAYNLB010000197.1:0-2986 GCA_964397935.1 uncultured Mycobacterium sp. | reverse complement strand
AATACCCGGAGGTGCTGATCGAGCAGCGGGTGGAAGGTTCCGACCTTCGGTTGGTGGTGATTGACGGCCGGGTCGTGGCCGCGGCGCTGCGGATGCCCCCCGAGATCATCGGCACGGGGGAGCACACCGTGCGGGACTTGATCGCGGCCGAAAGCCGCCGGCGCGCGGCGGCGACGGGTGGGGAGTCCCGCATCCCGCTGGACGACCTCACCGAGGCGACGGTCGCCGAGGCCGGGTGGCAGCTGGACGACGTGTTGCCCAAGGAAACCCGGCTCGTTGTCCGCCGCACCGCCAACCTGCATCAGGGTGGCACCATCCGCGATGTCACCGCCCAGGTGAACCAGGAGCTGTGTCGGGTCGCCGTGACTGCGGCCGAGGCGATCGGCATCCCGGTTACGGGCATCGACCTGCTGGTACCCGACGTCACCGGAACCGAATACGCCTTCATCGAAGCCAACGAGCGGCCGGGGCTGGCCAACCACGAACCACAACCCACGGCCGCAGCCTTCATCGACTTCCTGTTTCCCGGCCAGCCCGGTCAGCCGCCGGCTTGGACCCCCGAGGAGTCGCGCCCTGATCGCGGCTGAACATCGGATCGTGTGGCGGGGCACGCACTCGGCTGCCCGACACACCGAAAATACCTATGGGGCTGGCGATACGTCGTGGTGGGTAAATCTGTGTCCAACGAGAACGGAGACCGCATGGGCGACACGGTGCAGACGGGGACCATCACGACGCATGTACCGGCACGGTTGGACCGACTGCCGTGGGCGCGGTTTCACTGGCGCGTCGTCATCGGCCTCGGCGGCGTGTGGATCCTCGACGGGCTCGAGGTCACCATGGTCGGCAACGTTTCATCCCGGCTTACGGAAAAGGGCAGCGGCATCGACCTCAACGCCGCGCAGATCGGCGTCGCGGCAGCGTTCTACATCACCGGTGCCTGCTTGGGCGCCTTGTTCTTCGGTCACCTGACCGACCGCTTCGGACGGCGCAATCTTTTCATCCTGACCCTCGCGGTGTACCTGGTGGCCACCGTTGCGACCGCATTCGCTTTCGCGCCTTGGTATTTCTTCATCACGCGCTTCTTCACCGGCTCGGGCATAGGCGGCGAATACGCGGCCATCAACTCGGCCATTGACGAGTTGATCCCCGCGCGCGTGCGCGGTCGTGTGGATCTGATAATCAACGGGACGTACTGGCTGGGTTCGGCCGCCGGCGCGGCCGGCGCCCTGGTCCTGCTGGACACGTCGAACTTCCCGGCCAACATCGGGTGGCGGTTGGCCTTCGGCATCGGAGCCATCTTCGGCATTTTCGTTCTTCTCGTCCGGCGCAACGTCCCGGAGAGTCCGCGGTGGTTGTTCATCCACGGTCGCGCGCACGAAGCCGAGCGAATCGTCGGCGAAATCGAACAGTCGGTGCGGCAGGAGACCGGCCAACCGCTGCCCGAGCCACAGGGACGTCAGCTCAAGATTCGCCAGCGCCAGACGATTTCGTTCCGCGAGATCGCCAGGGTGGCCTTTACGCTGTATCCGCGCCGCGCGGTCCTCGGGCTGGCGCTGTTCGTCGGACAGGCGTTCCTCTACAACGGCGTGACGTTCAATCTGGGCACGCTGTTGAGTGCGTTTTACGGGGTCGAATCCGGACATGTGCCGCTGTTCTTCATCGTGTGGGCCCTCAGCAACTTCGCCGGCCCGCTGTTGCTGGGTCGGCTGTTCGACACCGTCGGCCGCAAACCGATGATCACCATGACCTACACCGGATCTGCGGTGGTGGCCGGGGTTCTCGCGGTGCTGTTCATAACCGAGACCGGCGGTGTCTGGACCTTCATCGTCGTGCTGGCGGTGGCGTTCTTCCTGGCCTCGGCGGGGGCGAGCGCGGCGTACCTGACCGTCAGCGAGATTTTCCCGATGGAGACCAGGGCACTGGCGATCGCCTTCTTCTACGCGATGGGAACGGCAATCGGCGGGATCACGGGTCCGTTGCTGTTCGGACAGTTGATCAATTCCGGACAGCGCGACCTGGTTGTCTGGTCGTTCGTTATCGGAGCCGCGGTGATGGCCGTCGCGGGTCTGGTCGAACTGTGGCTCGGTGTCGCGGCCGAACAACGCCCACTGGAGGATCTGGCCTTGCCGTTGACGGCGGCCGACGCCGAGTAATGTTCGCAATCATGCCGTCCCCGGAAGCCATCACACGGATCGTCAACCGCTATCTCGAGCTCGTAGCCAAGGGCACGGCCGACGATGTCTTGACGCTTTACACCGCCGACGCCACCCTCGAGGATCCGATCGGATCAGACCTCCGGCGCGGCCACGACGCGATCCGTGAGTTCTACGCGGCATTCCAAGACGCCAAGAAGCAAACCGAACTCACCGAACTGCGGGTCGCCGGCAGCGAGGCGGCGTTCTTGTGGTGCCTCACCCTGGACGTCGGCGGCAACCGTACCCGCATCGCACCCATCTCCGTGATGACCTTCGACGACGACGCCAACATCACCTCGATGCGGGCGTTCTGGTCGCCGTCCGACGTCGAAATCGGGTAGCCGACCGCGGGCCACCGATGCGCCCCAGCCGCGAAACGTCGATGTCTCATGTTGGAAACCGTGGCGGCCCCACCGTTGACGCTGACGTAACAGGATTGCCATCGAACGTTCCTAGGGTGAGTCGGTCCACCTTCCGTCGAGAACCGTGGTGGCTCCCCTCAGCGATAGGAACTCCATTGAGCGGAAACGCAGTCCGCCTGCAGGCGATCAACAACGTCGAGGCATACGTCTCGCCGGCAATCAGTTTCGTCCCCGGCGAAGCACCCGGCAGGATCTTCGGCTCCAACGTCTTCACCAAGGCCGAGATGCAAGCGCGGCTGCCCAAGGCGGTGTACAAGTCGGTTGCGGCGACCATTGACAAGGGCGCCAAACTCGACCCCGCCATCGCCGATTCGGTCGCGGCGGCGATGAAGGACTGGGCGCTGGAGAAGGGCGCCACCCACTACG
>CAYNLB010000196.1:0-6119 GCA_964397935.1 uncultured Mycobacterium sp. | reverse complement strand
GTGGCGATCGCAAGCGCGGCGGAGCCGGGCGCCGCGGGTCGCCACGCTCAGATCGCGAGGCCCTAGCGCCGGGCGATCAGATACGGCGCGAGCGTGGACAGCTTCTCGCAGGTTTCTTCGAATTCGCGCTCGGGATCGGACTCTTCGATGATGCCGGCGCCGGCGCGCAACCACGTCTTGCCATCGCGCTCGTAGGCTGCCCGCAGCGTCAGGGCCGCATCCAGCCCGCCGTCTGCTGAGACCATCACCACCGCACCGGAATACAGCCCACGTGGACCTTCGTCGAGACGCAGGATCGCCTCGACACCATCCGCCTTCGGGATACCCGACGCGGTGACCGCCGGAAAAAGCGCTTCCAGCGCATCCATCCGGTCGCTCGATGCGTCCAGACGAGCGCTGACCGTGGAGCCGAGGTGCTGCACACTCCCACGTTCTCGCACCGTCATGAAGTCGGTGACTACGGCGGTGCCCGGCTCGGCGATCTCGGTCATCTCCTGTAACGAACTACGGACCGAAATAGCATGCTCGACAATCTCTTTGGAATTCGACTCCAAGTCGTCGCGAGCTTGGCGGTCACGCGTCGCGCCACGACCCAGCGCGCGGGTGCCCGCCAGTGGTTCGGTCACCACCACTCCATCGCGATGGACGGCCGCGACAAGTTCCGGGCTGTAACCCACGACGCGGATTCCACCCAGCCGCATCAAGAACGACCGCACCGGGGTGTTATGTCGCCGGCCAAGCCGGTAGGTGGACGGAAAGTCGATCTCGAAAGGCACTTCGACACAACGGGATAGGATCACCTTGTGGTAGCGGCCCATCGCTATCTCGTGGACGGCCGCTGCTACCCGATCGCGGTAGCCGGACGGGTCACCCATTACCTCGACCGCGCAAGCGTTCCGCAGGTCGGACACACCGTCGCCGAGTACGCCCAGCAACACGTCGCGGTGTCCGGCCGGCACATCGAACAGATGGATCGCTTCCCGGGTCACTACGATTCGGGTCCGAGGCCAGAACACCCGGGCCAGCGGGGTTTGCGGCGCCAGCCGCTGCTGCAGCCCGTAGCGGTAGACGCCGAATTCAAACGCGATCCAGCCGAAGACTTGGTCGGTTTCCAGCAACAGCAGATCAAGAGCTTCGCCGAGGACCGGCCCGGGCCGCCCGGACCACTTTCGCCGGTGAGTCACGCCGTCGTGGATGACCCGCAGTTCGTCGCTGTCCAGCTCGATCATGGCGCGCACACCGCTGGCCAGCACCCATTGACCGTCCTGCTCGTAGAGCAGGTATTCCTCGCCGAGTCGCTCGGGCAGCACCGTGGCCAGCTCGGCTGCCAGGTCGGCCGGGTCGATGTTTTCAGGGAGCGGAATCGATGGTGACACAGAGCCAACGGGACTTGTCTCGACGCTGACTTCGGTCACGGTTAGTAAATGTAGCCTAACCTATGTAAGCCTACGCAACTCCTCCCCCTCGGCCGACCCATCTGTTGTCGAGGCCAGCTAAATCTTGCCCAGAACCGAACAGCCGGCTGTCCCGACGGGGCGGACTTTGCACGGACTATGCGCCGAGCTCTACCCCCCTTTTACGCAGGTGGCAGACCCGGAAGCGATTTCCTGGTGCGGACCCCGGCAGCCGCCCGTGGCCATCCGGGCCCGAAGGTTTCCGCACCGTTTAACCTCTGGTCGCGACCCGACTGGTCGCCGTACCCGGTATCCTCTTAGCATCGCTGAGTAACCACGCCAACGCCGCCGGCCGGGCGAACGGGATCCGGCCCGGCACTCAAATTCTTCGGCGTGTTGGTCCCGCGTTGAACTTCACAGTAAATACACAGGACATTCCCACCAAATTCACGGCGGCCGAGCGCTCGTCGCACACCGGACACGGCGCGACCAAAACGGCCGTGAACAGCGATTTCTCCATGCCCGCGCGGTCCGGCAACGCTCCGACACGGCCCTACTTCGCCTTGGGGATTCAAGTGGCGATTTGACAGCGACGGGGCTAAGTTTTTCACGGTCGTCGGGATGTTCGTGGTGGCTCCGCGTGCGGACGGTGCTTCCCCTGATCACCGCACAAATCGACGGAGGCGTCCATGCTGCAAGAGTTCTGGCAAAACTTCACCCACAACCTGTTCAAACCGCTGCTGCTGTTCTTCTACTTCGGGTTCCTCATCCCGATCCTGAAGGTGCGGTTCGAATTCCCCTATGTGATCTATCAGGGCCTGACCATGTACCTGCTGCTGGCCATCGGCTGGCACGGCGGTGAAGAACTCGCCCAGGTCAGCGCCGGCGACATCTGGGTCATCGTCGGGTTCATGGTGTTGGGCTTCGTGACGAACTTCATGATTGGCGGCATCGCCTACTTGCTGCTGAGTGCGTTGACTTCCCTTCGAAGAATTGACAGGGCGACAGTCGCCGGCTTTTACGGGTCGGACTCGGCAGGAACCTTCGCCACCTGTGTGGCCGTCCTGACCACCGTTGGCATCGCCTTCAACGCCTACATGCCGGTGATGCTGGCGGTCATGGAGATTCCCGGTTGCCTGGTGGCGCTGTACCTGGTGGCGCGACTTCGCCACCGTGGGATGGACGCGGCGGGGAACATGGCCGACGAGCCCGGCTACACCCCGCCGGTCAAGGTCGGGATCGGGCCCGGTACCGCGGCACAGCCCCCGCACGGCCAGAGCCTTGAGACCGAGACCGAGCGCGGAATCGAGCAAGAGTTGGAGTTCTCGCTAGAGAAGCTGGAGCATCCGGACTGGGAATCGGGCCAAACCCCAACCCATGCGCCGGGCAAGAAGGCATCCGTTTTCTCTCGTGAGCTCTTCCAGGAAGTCTTCCTCAACCCTGGGCTTGTCCTTCTCTTCGGCGGCATCACCATCGGCCTTATCAGTGGGCTGCAGGGCGAGAAAGTCGTTGCGGCCGATGACAAGTTCTTCGTCATCGCGTTCCAGGGCGTGCTCTGCCTTTTCCTGCTCGAGATGGGCATGACGGCCTCTCGCAAACTGAAGGACCTACGGTCGGCGGGACCCGGTTTCATTTTCTTCGGTCTGCTCGCGCCCAATATCTTTGCGTCGCTGGGGATGGTCGTGGCGCACATCTACTCTTCGCTCACCGGTGCCGATTTCAACCCAGGTTCCTACGTGTTGTTCGCAGTGCTTTGCGGCGCAGCGTCGTACATCGCCGTTCCGGCGGTTCAGCGGCTGGCGATCCCCGAGGCGAGCCCGACCCTGCCGTTGGCCGCATCACTGGGTTTGACGTTCTCCTACAACGTCACCATCGGTATCCCGCTCTATATTGAGATCAACCGCCTGATCTCACACTGGTTCTAGCGGGTATTACCCCAGCAACGTCCGCACCACCCCGTCGGCCAGCAACCGTCCGCGCGGGGTAAGGACCAGCCGGTCGCCATCGAGCACCAATAAGCCGTCGGCGACTACGCGGTCGGCGCGTTCACGCTCGTCGGGATCCAGTCGGTCAACCGGAAGCCCTTCGCGCAGACGGGTTCTCAACAGGACGTCTTCGGTGTGCAAGGCATCAGCGCCGAGTTGCTCAAACGCCGCCACCGGCAACGCAGCATCGGCCAGCCTTTCCGCATAGGCGTTGGGATGCTTGACATTCCACCAGCGCGTGGTGCCGACATATCCGTGCGCTCCGGGTCCCGCACCCCACCACTGGCCGCCGCCCCAGTAGCCGAGGTTGTGCCGGCACTCCCCGCCCGGTCGAGACCAGTTCGACACCTCATACCAGGTCATTTCGGCGGCCGTCAGCCGGGCATCGACCAACTCGTAACGGTGCGCCAGCACGTCGTCGTCTGGAGCGACGATCTCACCGCGCCGAACCCGCCGGGCCAGCGCGGTGCCGTTCTCGACGACTAGGGCGTACGCGGACACGTGGTCGACACCGGTGTCGATCGCGGTGTCGACGGAGCGCAGCAGGTCGTCATCGGACTCCCCGGGGGTTCCGTAGATCAGGTCGAGGCTGACGTGTTCGAAGCCGGCTGCCATCGCCTCACGGGCCGCAGCCGGCGCACGACCCGGCGAATGCACCCGGTCAAGAGTGGCCAGTACTCGCGGAGCCACCGATTGCATGCCCAGCGATACTCGCGTGTAACCGGCCGCACGTATGGCCTCGAAGAAATCCGGCCATGTCGACTCCGGATTGGCCTCGGTGGTGATCTCGGCGTCGGCCGCCAGCACGAAGTGCTCACGTATCACGTCCAGCAGCGCGGCCAGGCGCGCGCCACCCAGCAGCGAAGGCGTCCCTCCCCCGACGAACACGGTGTGCACCATAGGCCCGCGCAGCCGCGCGGCCGCCAGTTCCAGCTCCGTACGCAGTGCCTCAAGCCAGGCGTCGGGATTGACACCGCCCAACTCGGCAGGGGTATAGGTGTTGAAATCGCAGTAGCCGCAACGCGTTACGCAGAACGGAACATGGACGTATACGCCGAACGGCTGTCCAGGGATCGGCTGCACGTCGGGCAGGTCAACCGGTTCCTGTCGAAGGGCCATGCCAAATCATCGTACGGGCGGACGGGTGGGCGGTGCTGCGGGAACGATGCCGGGCCTTAGTTGGCTTTGGTAACCGGTCTAGTCAGGTTGCTCCGCAATTTCAATCATCGTGAGCCAAGATTTGACCTGGTGGTGTGCGCACTCGTCAGTCGTGGCACAATGGCGTCGTGACTATCGCCCGGCCCACCATGCGCATCGCGCTGGTGGCGCGGCGTCACATTGATCTCAAGCGCGTCTGCAGCTGTATCTGTATCTGTCTGCCTTGATGTCGTAGACCCCAGCCCACCTGACATTCCAGCTGGCCGACGGTTCTGCGCCGCCCCCCCAATTTCGGTGAACTGTGCCGTCCGTGCTGGAGATTGTCGCCAAGGAGGAAAAGCCCCCAATGACCACAGGCCATCCCAACGAGGTCCGCGACGAGGGTCAATGGGCCGTGGGGACTCGTGAGCCGCTGAACCCCACCCGAGAGATGAAGCAGGCCGGCGCCCCGCTGGAAGTGCGGGAACGCATCAAGGACAACTACGCCCAGAACGGCTTCGGCAGCATCGACAAGGGCGACCTACGCGGACGCTTTCGCTGGTGGGGCCTGTACCCCCACTGTGAGCAGGGCTACAACGGCACGTGGACGGGCGACGAGAACATCTGCTCGACCCGACCTTGGCGATCGACGAGATCGTGTACCGCTAAATCGGCAAGCCTGACTTCGCCGACCTGCCGCGCAAGTACTAGACCGCTATCGCGTTCATCGACATCAACCATCCCGGGTACGGGCCCGGGCTACGTCGATCGCGTGACGCGCAACTCCATCAGATACCGCAGCTTGGGTGAACATCGCGCGCGGCGGGCCACCAGGGCATACGAGGACGAACGACGGTGAATATGCAAGCGACACAATTGGCCGAAGCCGAACTGCGTGAGCTCGCGGCGCATGGCGCCGCAGAACTCGACGGTGCCAGCGCTGCCGACGTCTTGCGTTGGACCGACGAAACGTTCGGTGGTGTCAACGGCCCACGCGGCTGGGCCACCTGCAACTACGTGGTGGCCTCCAGCATGCAGGAGGCCGTATTGATTGATTTGGCCGCCAAGGTCCGGCCGGGCGTGCCGGTGATCTTTCTCGACACGGGTTACCACTTTGTGGAAACCATCGGTACCCGCGACGCGATCGAATCCGTCTACGACATCCGTGTGCTCAACGTCGCGCCTGAGCAGACGGTCGCCCAGCAAGACGAGTTACTGGGCAAGAACCTGTTTGCCCGCGATCCCGGCGAATGCTGCCGGCTACGCAAGGTCGCCCCGCTCGGGAAAGCCCTGCGCGGATATTCGGCGTGGGTGACCGGCCTGCGCAGGGCGGAGGCTTCCACCCGCGCCAACGCCCCGCTGGTCACCTTCGACGAGGGATTCAAGCTGGTGAAGATCAACCCGCTGGCGACGTGGACCGACCAGGACGTGCAGAACTACATCGACAGGCACAGTGTGCTGGTCAATCCGCTTATCTATGACGGCTATTCGTCAATCGGTTGCGAACCGTGCACGGCCAAGCCCGCCGTCGGCGCCGACCCGCGCAGTGGACGCTGGCAGGGGCTCGACAAGACGGAATGCGGCTTGCACGCCTCTTAGCGAC
>CAYNLB010000195.1:0-6190 GCA_964397935.1 uncultured Mycobacterium sp. | reverse complement strand
CGACAGGTGGGTGAACCCGACCGCATTCATCGCCCGGGGTTGGCCGTGCGCAGGCGAGCCCGGCGCCGAGTAGCACAGCAATTCGAGGCGAAATCCGTCGCGCTGCAGGTAGACAAGGTCGAGCACCAGCCCGGGCACGCCCAGTAACTGCGCCGTCTCGCCCCCGTCGACGTGCATGCGGCCGATCTCATCGAACCCTAAGGCCCCGCAGTAGAATTCGACGGACCGGTCAAGGCTGCTGACGCACAATCCGATGTGGGTCAGGCGGTGCGCGGGACTCGCCGGATGCTCCGCCGGGCGGTTCAACCGAACCCGGCCTGCATGAACTCACCCATCGCGGCCACGACCTCGGCCCGCGGGCGCTGCGCATCCGCCGCGAACTTCTCTCCGATGCGGTCGGACGCATATCCTCGGGGACCGCCGCCGAACACATCGAAAAAACGGGCGGCGCACTCCTCGGGGCTTTGCGCTCCCGCCGCGCGCAGCGCGGCCTCCACCTCCGGTGTGACATTCCGTTCCCGTCTGAACGTCGGCGTCAGCGTGGTGCCGATGACATAGCCCATGACATCAACGCCGGAGCCACGAAGCTCGTCCCAAAGCCCCTCGGCGAGAAGCAATTCATAGGCTTTGGCCGCACCATACGCCGCAAAGAGGCGCAAGCCCTGCAGGGCCCCGCCGGACGAGCACAGCCCAATGCCCCCGCGACCACGCTCGACCATCTTGGTGGCCAGCGCCTTGGTGATAAGGGTCGGCACGGCGCAGTTGATGTGGACGTTGCGCATGAGTGCCTCGTCGGGGGTGTCAAGGAGCAGGCCGCGCGGTTCGGCCGCGGCGTTGTAGACGAAGAACCCAATCTCCAGGTCCTCGACGCCCACGACCACCCGAGAGGCCGCGTCCGGTGCGCCGAGGTCGATTGCCAGTGTGCGGGCCCGAACCCCGTGTGTGCGCTCGATCTCGCCCGCGACCGTGGCGAGCTTGGAATCACTCCGCGCAACCAGGACGACGTTGCACCCGCGTTGGGCGGCTCCCATGGCGAAGGCGGCACCCAGCCCTTCGGATGCGCCGGCGATCAGCGCCCACGGACCGTATTTGTCCTTGAACTCCATACCTTGCTCCGCTCTCTGATCGGCGCCGTCGAAAGCAGCCGTCATCCGCCGCCACCGAAAAGCTCGTCGAGCAAGTCGTTGTGCTCGCCGAGAAGAGGCGGGCGACTCGAAACGGTCGAAGGAGCTCCATCGACCACGTACGGCGTTCCCGGGTAGGCGAACGTCTCCCCCAGTTCCGGGTGGTGCACCGGGACATGAAATCCGCGGGCGGCGATGTGTTCGTCCTCGAAGGCCTCGTCGGGCGACAGCACCGCGCCGGCCGGGAATCCGCGCCGCTGGCTTTCTAAGAAGTAATCCTTGGCTGTCAACTGCGAAGCGATCATTGTGATCGCCTCGCGGGCGGCGGTCAGGATCGCGGTGGTTTCGTCGTCGGCGCCGATCAGCGCGATGTCCACCGGCGCATCACGTGCTGCAGCCATTTCCAGGAAGACCGTCTCGGGAAAGTCTTCGGTGAGGCCGAGATCCGTGAGCCAATCCAGCAGATTCGCGTAATCGCCGGGCTTACGGGGAAGCACGCCCGTGGTGGCATACGCCCCGTCCGCGCACTGCACCTGGGTCCGTTGACTGGGCGTGAAGTACGCGTGGCGGCCGGTCTGCCGAACGCACGTCTCGTTGTTGACGAGCCAGTGGTAGGTGGTCTGCTCGGAGCTGACGTTGCAGACCGCGTTGACGTTGACGTCGACGAGCTGACCGCGACCGGTCTGGTCGCGGTGCGCGAGGGCGACCAGCGCTCCTATCGCGCATTGGAGCCCGGCCAGGTTGGCCGACTGCTCGCCGGCGCCGCGAATGGGAGGCAACGAATGGTCGTCGTAGCCGCAGTTCCATACCGGCCCCCCGCCCGCGAGCAGGGTCAGGTCGGTTACCGGCTCGTCGGCACGGACGCTGCTGCGCCCGAACGGGCTGACCACCACCCAGATCAGGCCCGGGTGATCGGCGGTGAAGCTGTCGTAATCCAGTGCGCCAGCGCGAATCGGCTCCCTCCCGGAGACAAGGATGTCGGCACTGGCAATCAATCGCCGCAGCGCGTCCACCCCGGACGCGGTGTCGAAGTCGACAGTCACCGAGCGCTTGCCCACGTTGCCGGCCCACCACCGCAGGCTGGCCTCCGGACCGGGTGTGTCGTGTGCGAATGGTGGGCGCGACCGGTGCGAGGACCCGGCGGGTGGTTCGACGACAATGACGTCGCCGCCGAGTTCGGCGAGTATCCGTCCACCGATGGCGGTGAACTGGTCGCTGATCTCGACGACGCGAAGTCCCGCTAACGCGTTCAGATCACACCCTGCCTCGTCAATTCGTCCAATTCGTCGTCGCCGTGCCCGAGGAGTCGGCCCAGCACGTCTCGGTTGTGTTCACCCAGACACGGCGCGGCCCGCGTCATGCTCCACGGCGAGGCCGACAGTTGCAGCGGAAGCCCCTCGACACGGACCGTCCCGATCTCGGGATGCGTCACGGTCGGAAATAGCCCCCAATCGGCCAGGTCGGGGTCTTCGTCGATGCGTTCGCGGGGCGATTTCACGACGCTGGCCGGGACGCCGGCCGCGGTCAGTTCGCTTGCCAGGATTGGTGCTTCGCGGGAACGGGTGCAGGCGATGATCAGTTCGTCGAGTTCGCCTTCGCCGTGCACCCGTTGCGCCAGGGTGGCGAACCTGTCAGCCGTCAGTTCCGGTTGGTCCAAGACCTTGGACAGCAAAGCGACGTCACGGTCGTCTCGGCAGGCGATGGCAATCCAACGGTCTTCGCCCAGGCACGGGTAAATCCCGTGCGGAGCCATCTCGCCGAAGTCGGCGTGGTTGCCGTTCGGGTTTCCGGTCCGCCGCCCGGGACGCTTGTTGACCGTCCAGTCGAGCACTTCCGTGGGCAGCATCGCGATACCGGCCGGCACCGTCGCCAAATCGACATGCCCGCCCTCGCCGGTGCGTTCGCGGTGGTGCACGGCAGCAAGGATCGCGACCGTCATGTAATACGCGGCGACGTGGTCCATGTAGGAATAGCCCCATCCCGCGGGTTCGTGGTCGGGCAGCCCGGCGGTGAAGGTCAGGCCGCTGAGCGCCTGCACGATCGGTCCCCAGGTCTTGAAGTCCCGATACGGCCCGGAATGGCCGAAGCCGCAATTGGAGACATAGATGATGTCGGGTCTGATCCGTTTCAGCTCGTCGTAGCCGAAGCCCATCCGGGCCAGCACGCCGGCCGCGAAGTTCTCGCAGACGATGTCGGATACGGCGATCAGTTCACGCAGCAGTTGCTTGCCGGCATCGGCGCGCAGGTTGATGGTCACGCCGAGCTTGCCGACGTTGTGGTTGTTGAAGCCGGCGCCCAGGTTCACACCCCGGCGCTCGTCCACGAAGGGGCCCACGCCGCGCAGCGCGTCCCACATTCCGTGGGTGACCGGGTCTTCGATCCGGATCACCTCAGCGCCGAACGCCGCCAGTATCTTTGTCGCGCCCGCGCCGGCGAGTTGGCCGCCGAGGTCGCACACTCGAAGGTGGGACAAACCAGCGGTCACCATGCAACAATAAAACATAGTTTGTACCGTTGCCAACCTGGGTCGGAGTCCCATCAGGCGCGGATGGGGTTCTCGCAGATTGACAGGGAATGTTCTATTGTTCAATTCTATGGTGACGATCGCAGCCGCCCGGTTCGACGAGCCGGCGTTCTATCTTGGCCACCCGAACGCGACGTTCGCGCACTTGCGCGAGACCGATCCGGTGCATTGGTATGACGAGGGAAAGTTCTGGGTCATCACCAAGTACGAAGATATCAAGGGAATCTCGGCCCGCCCCGAGAAGTTCAAGTCCGAGCGCATCGGCATCATGATGGACCTGATCGCGCACCGGGAGGGCCGCGACCCGCAGGGGTACCAGACCCGCGGCATCATGTTCATGGATCCCCCCGAGCACCGCGCGCACCGCAAGGCCATCGGCGTTCGCTTCACGCCGGCCGCGGTCGCCAAGATGGAGGCCAGGGTGCGCCAGGTGGTCAATGACGCCCTCGACGACCTGCCCGATGGCGAATTCGACTGGATCGAGCGCATCGCCGAGCCCATTCCCGTGTACGTGTTCGCCTACCTGCTCGGCGTCCCCGAAGCCGACTGGCCCAAAGTTGCGGGCTGGGCGACCACGATCGCCAACGTGGGCAGCGGCCTGGCAAGTGACGACGACATGACGTTGATCTTCGACCAGATCGGACCCTACCTGCTCGGCCTGGTCGCCGAACGCAAAGACAGTCCCCGAGACGACCTACTCACCATGCTGTCGACCGTGACCATCGACGGCGAGCCCTTCAACGAGGCACAGGTCATGATCTACGCGCTGACGCTGCTCGCCGCGGGCAGCGAAACGACGCAAAGCCTGATCGCAGGAATCGCGGACTGCTTCGACGAGCACCCCGACCAGGCCGAAAAGTTGTTCGCCAACCCGGGGTTGGCCGGCAACGCGGTCGAGGAGGTGCTGCGCTACTGGACGCCGGTGATGAGCATGGCCCGCCAGGCCGCCCGCGACGTGGACTTGCGTGGCGTCACCGTCAAGGAGGGCGACGGCGTGCTGCTCGCCTACGCGTCGGCCAACCGCGACCAGGAGCATTGGGGACCCTCAGCCGAGCAGTTCGACATCACCCGCGCCGACGCCGCGGGCCATCTCGGTTTCGGCGTCGGCGAACACTTCTGTATGGGGGCCGCGCTCGCCCGCCGCGAGGCGCGCCTGTTGCTGGAGGAAATAGCGAAGCGTGCCAAGGGAATCCACGTGACCGGCCAGCGGGTGCAGCGGGCCTCCGCGCTGGTCCACACCCACGACCGTCTGCCGGTCGTGTTGAACTATCGCTGAGGGGCACATCCATGGGCGGACCGATGGCCGGCGTGCGCATCCTCGAGGTCGCGCAATGGACATTCGTTCCCGCCGCCGGAGCCGTGTTGGCCGACTGGGGAGCCGACGTCATCAAAATCGAACACCCCCGCACCGGCGACTCCCAGCGCGGCCTGCGCCAGCTCGGCAAGATCACCATAGAAGGCGCCCGCAATCCCGTGATGGAACACGCCAATCGGGGCAAGCGGTCCATCGCCCTGGATATCTCGGCGCCCGACGGCTACGAGCTGTTGATGGACATCGCCCGAACCAGCGACGTATTCCTCACCAATTTTCTGCCCGATGCTCGCAAGAAACTCAAGATCGACGTCGACGACCTGCGGGCGGTCAACCCCGACATGATCTATGCGCGCGGCAGCGCTTACGGACCCCTCGGGGATGACGGTGCCAGGGGCGGCTACGACATGACCGGGTTCTGGAGTCGCGCAGCCGGAGCCGCCAGCACCACCCCCAGCGACCTGAACGGTGTTGTCGCCCAACCGGGTCCGGCGTACGGCGATTCGATCGGCGGCATGACCATCGCCGGCGGCATCGCGGCGGCGCTGTTCGAGCGGGAGCGGACCGGTGTAGCACGCACGGTGGATATCTCGCTGCTCGGTGTCGGAGTGTGGGCCATGGGCGTGGCCGTCAACGCCGCCCTGGTCAGCGGCGAACCCTGGGTGGCCAGCCCGGCCGGTGCCAACGTGACCCCGCACAACCCGCTCACGGGTTTCTACCGGACCAGCGACGACCGGTTCCTGGGATTGTCGATGCTGCAGGCGTTTCGGTACTTCGCCGACTTCTGCGTGCGGATCGGGGTTCCGGACCTCGCCGCCGACGAACGGTTCGCCAGCCATGAGCTGCTGGCCAAGAACGCCGGCCAGGCCGCCGAGGCGCTGCGCGCCGCGATCGCGGCACAGCCACTGGAGCATTGGCGCAAGGTGCTTGCCGACTTCGACGGACAGTGGGCGCCGGTGCTCAACACCGCCGAGGTGGCAAGTGACCCGCAAGTGCGCGCCAACGGGGGCATCGTGGCCGTCGAACACGGCGGGCAATCTTACGATCTGGTGGCCAGCCCGGTGCTGTTCGACGAGACGCCACTGCGGCTGGGGCCGTCACCGGAGTTCGCCGAACACACCGAGGCGCTGATCCTCGAACTCGGCGGGGACTGGGACCGCATCACCGCGCTCAAAGACAGCGGTGCGATCGGCTGAGAAAGCCGGCCTACCGGGCGGTGAGCTCGAGACG
>CAYNLB010000194.1:4414-6265 GCA_964397935.1 uncultured Mycobacterium sp. | reverse complement strand
CAGCTCGAAGCGCAGGTGGTCACCGCGGCGCTGGCCGACGCAGGCTTGTCGCTGCGCGATGTCGACGGACTATGCAGCTGCACCGGCGGAACACTCATGCACTCGGTCGAGCTGGCCGAATACCTGGGAATAGCACCGCGATTCACCGATGCCACGCAGACCGGGGGTGCCAGCTACGGGCTGTACGTCGAGCATGCCGCTGCTGCGATCGCCGCCGGCGAGGCCGAGACGGTGGTGATCGTCTACGCGTCGACACCGCGCGCCGCGCGCAAGCGCGGCGAAAAAGGCCTGGGCGTCTTCGCCACCCCCGAACGGCTCGAATGGGAAACCCCGTTCGGGGTGATGCTCCCGATCAGCGCGTACGCGCTGGCCGCCAACCGCCACATGGCAACGTATGGAACCACGGCCGAGCAACTCGCTCAGATCGCCGTCGACACCAGGCGTTGGGCGGCGATGAACCCGCGTGCGCACTTGCGTGAGCCGATCACCGTGGACGACGTGCTGGGGTCCGGGTTCATCGCCGAACCGGTGCACAAGCTGGAGTGCTGCCTGGTGACCGATGGCGCCGCCGCGGTCGTGATCACCGGGGCCGAGCGCGCACGGGATCTGGCCAAGCCGCCGGCGTTTGTCCTGGGCGCCGCCTCGGCGGCCTCGCACGCGATGATCTCCCAGATGCCGGACCTCACCGTCACTCCCGGGGCGGTGTCGGGGCCGGCCGCGTTCAAGGCCGCCGGGCTGACTCCGGGCGACATCGACGTTGTGCAGCTGTACGACTCGTTCACCATCACGGTGCTGCTCGCGCTGGAAGACCTGGGGTTTTGCGCCAAAGGCGAGGGCGGGCCCTTCGTCGCCAGCGGGGCCCTCGGTCCCGGCGGGTCGTTGCCCGGGCAGACGAGCGGTGGCGGGCTCGCCTATACCCATCCCGGAGCGTTCGGCGCCTTCCTGCTCGTCGAGGCGGCTCGCCAGCTGCGCGGCGAGTGCGCCGACCGACAGGTTCAGGGCGCCCGGACCGCGGTGGCACACGGCACCGGCGGAGTGTTGTCGGCGACGTCGACGGTGATCTTGGGAACGGAGGCCACCTTGTGACCGACACGCTGCCCGTTCCCGAACCAAGCGCGGTGTCCGCTCCGTTCTGGGACGCCACCCGTCGGCGCGAACTGGCGATGCAGCGTTGCGACGTGTGCGCCCGGCTGGTGTGGTACCCGCGGTTCGTCTGTCCGCACTGTGGCGGGTCATCCCTGCGGTGGGAAGTGCTGAGCGGCAACGGTGTCGTGTACGCGGTCAGCGTCCATCACCGCGCGCCGCTGCCCGCGCTGGCGGACAAAGTTCCCTACTCGGTGGTGCTTGTCGATCTGGACGAAGGAGTTCGATTGATGTCCAACGTGTTCGGGCGCGCGCCCGCCGTCGGTGACCGAGTCGCGGTGGCGTGGGTGCCACTGGCGGACGGCCGCAACCTTGCGGTGTTCGAACCGCGGTGAGTCCCGACGGCGCGCTGCGGCGGATGCGCGAGGAATTGGTGGCACGCCACGTCGCCGCCGAGAACGCCCACGACCTGGAAGCCGCGATGGCCACGTTCACCCATCCCCGTTACGAGATCGTCCCTACCGGAATGGTCTTCGACGGGGAGCAGGCCGTCCGCGAGATGCTGTTACAGCAGTGGGCGGACCTGCCGATGCTGCGGTATTCGGCCAACGCGATCTACCACGGCGACGATGGGCTGGCCGTGGAAACGCGGACCACCGCGCCCGGCACTCCCATCGACATGTTGAGCATCAACCTATTCGGGTTCCGCGGGCCCGATCTGGTCCTGGAACGCTGCTACTTCGACCGGATGCTGTTGGCGGCACAACT
>CAYNLB010000194.1:0-4314 GCA_964397935.1 uncultured Mycobacterium sp. | reverse complement strand
CCCCAAGGAATCCAGCCCTTTCCGAAGCGAGCCAGCCGACGGGCAACCGCCGGGTTGACCGTTCCGCTCACCCAGACCGGCACCCCGCCGGATTGGACGGGCTTGGGCATCTGGTGGATCCGCTCGAAGCTCAGCCCGGGTGATGCATAGCTCACCTCGTTCTCGCGCCACAGCCGCTGGCACACCTCCAGGGTCTGATCCAGGACGGCCCCGCGTTTGTCGAAGTCGACCCCGGCCACGTCGTATTCTTCGCGCTGCCAGCCGACACCCACCCCGAGATCGATGCGGCCGCCGGACAGGACGTCCATGGTGGCAATGGTTTTCGCCAGAACCGCGGCCGGACGCAGCGCCGCGAGCAGGATATTGGTGCCCAACCGGATGCGTTGGGTCCTCGCCGCGAGATAGGTCAGGACCGTCAGCGGCTCCAGCCAGTGCCCGTCCGGTCCGGTGGGCTGGCGGCCGCCTGCCGTTCCGCCGGTCTTGGGATTGGCGTATGCGTCCATGTTCAGGCCGAACGCGATGTGCTCCGAGACCAAGACGCGGTCGAAACCGCTGCGTTCCAGCAGTTGCGCCCAGTCGGTGAGGTGGTCCCAGCCGGCCGGCGCCTCGGCCGAGAACGAGGGGATTCCCATCGAGAGCTGTATCGAGGTCATTCGGTACGTCAACCGATCGAGACGGGACGGTCTTCGGTCGCATCGACGGCGACAGTGCGGTGCGCGATCCGCCACCGCCCGTCGGCGTCAACCGAATACTTGTCCAGGTAGCGGATGTGCATGATGTGGTCGCGGCCCTCCCCTACCTTGGCTCCGTCGAAATGGTGTGCGGTGCAATACACTTCGCCGATAGCCGACAAGCCGTCGATGGCGTACAGGCCCTGGGCGACCAGATGAACCGTCCGCGGCCAGCGCGCGACGATGGCGATGATCCGCTCGAGTTCGTCGTGACCGGACATGTTGCCGGGTTCGCGGCCCGGCCGATCGACGCGCATGGTCGCGTCCGGCGCGAACACGGCGAGCAGGGCGGCGCGGTCGCGGTGATCGACGGCAGCCGCGTACCTGCGGGACAGCGCTTCGAGCTCGGCATCGGGTACCGCTGTCGAGATATCCATGTGGCTCCACGGTCGGACGGTCAACGTCCTGTCGGACACTACCGCTGACCCCCGCGAGCGGCCGCCGTATGGAACGAATGAACAGAGTTCGTCATATTGTAGACTCGGCGGACGGAGCGGAGATCGCGAAGGAGCAGTGATGGCCACGCAGGTAGACGTCGGAGCCGAGACGCTGAGCAGCGATCGCGCGATCGAGTTGTATCGCCTCATGAGCAAAGTGCATCACAGTGACCAGCGCGTCCGGAAAGGGCTGTCGTCCGGCGAGATCGCGATGAGCTACTGGCCCGTCGACGGTCAGGAAGCGATGTCGGCCGGCGCGGCACTGGCCCTTTCGGCCGACGACCAGCTGGTCACCACCTATCGCGGCCTCGGCGATGTCGTGGCGAAGGGCATCGACCTGCCCGGCTACTTCGCCGAGATCCTCGGCCGCGGCACCGGCTTGTCGAAAGGCAAGGCCGGTGCAATGGGCATCTTCGACCCCGACCACGGCATCGCATGGACAACCGGCATCGTCGGCGCCGGGCCGTTGATCGCCAACGGGATCGCCCTGGCCGCGGCCATGAAAAAGACCGGGCGGGTCGTGCTGGTGAGCTTCGGCGACGGCGCGACGAGTATCGGCTACGTGCACGAGGCGATGAACATGGCGGCCTTGTGGTCGCTTCCGGTGGTGTTCTTCTGCCAGAACAACGCGTGGGCCGAGTGCACACCGGTGGCCGGCTACACCCGTTCGGCGCGGCTGTCCGACCGCGCCGCGGGCTACGCCATGCCCGGAGTCACCGTCGACGGCACGGACCCGCAGGCCGTGTACCACGCCGTGGCCGAGGCCGCCGAACGCGCCCGGTCCGGCGGTGGCCCCTCCTTCGTCGAAGCCGTCGCCTACCGGCTGCAGGGCCACTACTTCGGCGACCAGATGCCGTATGCGGACCCCGACGAGCTTGCCGCCAGGCGCGCAGACCCGCCCTTCGCGCGGTACCGGCAGCGGCTTATCGACGAGGGGCTGGCCAGCGAGGCCGAACTGGACCGCATCGACACCGACCTGACCGCCGAGATCGACGGGGCGTTCGCCGCGGCCCGCGACGCCGAGCCTCCCGCGGCCGACGAACTCACCCGGGATGTGTTCGCCGCCGGCGCCGGCGCGTTGGCCACACCCGTGACAGAGCGTGCCACGATGCCCGGCGGCGAAACCGAGGACCTTGGACTCGTGCAGGCGATTCACCGCACGCTGGATCGCGCGATGGCCGCCGACGAATCGATCCTGCTCCTCGGGGAGGACATCGCCGACCCGTCGGGCGGCATGTTCAAGATCACCGCCGGGCTCTCCACCAAATACGGCACCGACCGGGTGCGCGACACCCCGATCGCCGAGTCCTCGATCATCGGCGCTGCCGTGGGCGCCGCGCTGGGCGGGCTACGACCGGTCGCCGAGCTGATGTTCATGGACTTCCTCGGTGTGGCCATGGACCAGATCGCCAACCACGCCGCCAAGATCCGCTACATGTCCGGCGGTCGGCAGGGCGCACCGCTAGTGATCCGCGCCATGGTGGGCACCGCCGCCGGCCCGCAGCACTCGCAGGCCTTCGAGGCCTGGGCGATGCATACCCCCGGCATCAAGGTCGTCTGGCCCAGCACCGCAGCCGACGCGGTCGGGCTACTCAACGCCTGCTTGGCGGAAGACGATCCGTGCCTGTTCATCGAATCGATGAAGCTCTATTACGGCGGCGGCAAGGGACCCGTGCCGCTCGGCGACTTCGTGATCCCCCTCGGGCAGGCCGACATCAAAAGGCCCGGAACCGATGTCACGATCTGCACCTACGGCACCATGGTCCACGCCGCCCTGGATGCGGCCAACCAGCTCGCCGCCGATGGCGTGTCGGTCGAGGTCGTGGATCTGAGAACGCTGGTGCCCTTGGATCTGGCCACCGTCGTCGAGTCCGTTCGCAAGACCCGCCGCCTGGTGGTGGCGCATGAATCCGTGGGATTCTGCGGGCCCGGCGCCGAACTCGCCGCAGCGGTGGGCACCGAACTGTTCGGCGTGCTGAGCAGCCCGATCCAACGGGTGGCCGGCACCTACACACCGGTGCCGCGCGCGGCCACCCTGGAAGCGGCCTGCCGCCCGGACGCCGCTGCGCTCGTCGACGCGGTCAGGAGGATTGCGTGACGGAAGTCCGGATGCCCAAACCCGGCGACGCGATCACCGAAGCCGAACTGACCGAGTTCTACGCCGAAGACGGCGCCCACGTCTCCGAGGGCGACCCGCTCTACCAGATCGCCACGGACAAGGTCGAAATGGACATCGAGGCGCCGAGCAGCGGAGTCGTCGCCTGGAAAGTCAGCGCCGGCGGCACGTACCCAATCGGCGAGCTTCTCGCCGTGATCGAGGACCGATGACCGCCCTACCGGATTCGGCCGAGGTCGACCTGGGCACCCCCGAGTTGCTCGGGCAAATCGATGGCGACACGCTGACCGTGACCATCAACCGCCCCGAGAAGAAGAACGCCGTCACCGCCGACGGATATCACGGCATCAAACGGGCGGCGATGATCGTGGCCGACGAGCCCGGTTTGAACTTCCTCGTGATCACCGGGATCGGCGAAACCTTCTGCGCCGGTGGCGACATGAACGCCGTCGGAAATCCGGACCGGCAGTGGGACGCGTTCACCGAATCCTACGACGGCGTCCCATTCGAAACGCTGGGCAAGATACCCAAACTCGTTGTCTGCGCGGTCAACGGCATCGCGCTCGGCGGGGGTTTGGTGATGACGTTGTTCGCGGATCTGGTCGTCGCCTCCGATCGAGCCCGATTTCGCGTTCCCGACCTGACCCGCGGCGTGTACGAGGCGTTCGTGGCCGCCCGGCTGCCGCAGCGACTCGGCACCCTGCGGGCCAATCACCTTATCTACGGCAACGATTGGGTCGACGCCCAGGAGGCCGAGCGCCTCGGCCTGGTCGGCAAGGTTGTGCCGCACGATGCGCTGCGCTCGGAGGTCGACGCGCTGCTCGACCGGGTCCGAAAAACGGGGCCCGCCGCCCGCGCTGCCGTCAAACGCGAGATGGCGCGCGCGCTGCCGGCCGTCGACGTCAGCGGCTACTGGTCGTCCATCGGCACCGCCGAGCAGATCGAGGCATTCACCGCGTTCCTGCAGAAAAGAGCACCAGAGTGGCCGGTCAGCAATGATCGTGATGCGTTCGTCCAGACACGTCGACCG
>CAYNLB010000193.1:0-6268 GCA_964397935.1 uncultured Mycobacterium sp. | reverse complement strand
GAAGCGGGTCGCCGCCATCAGGATTCAGCTGCCCTTGATTCCGACCGCGTGGCGCAGCTGCGCCAAGAACTGGTCGGCGTCGTCGCTTCGGACGATGTAGTGCGAGATCGCGATTCTGATCACCGTCGCCGCTTTCACCGCGGCGTTGGGCCCGGGAAGGTGGCGCTGCAGGCCTTCGCGCATCTGCGGGATGACCCAGGAGAACTGGGCGATGGTGTGCTCGGGCTCGACATCGACCATGCGCACACCCGAGTAGGAATGCTGGTACTCGACGATGAACCGCAGCACGGCGTCGAGTTTGTCGACCCCCTTCAAGCCCGCGGTGGCCTGGACCAGGCCGCTTTCGAAGATCTGTCGCTCGTAGCTGGAAAATGCCGAGAGCAACTCCTCCTTGGACGCGAACCAGCGGTAGAGCGTCGGACGCGAGACGCCCGCCTGGGTGGCGACGTCGGACAGGCTGAGCTTGGTCTTACCGTTGCGGCCGAGTACATCGGCAGTCGCGTCGAGGATGCGCTGACGCGTCGAGGTGTCAGGCTCTGTCGTTTGGGCCGGATGGCTCATAGCTGCAACTCTACGAAGTAGTTCACGGTGTTTTCGCTTCCCGGCCAGACTTGGCCGGGCGCCGGCGCACCAGTACGGACTGCTGGATGGCGCCGACCGCGCCCTGCCCGTCGAACAAGGTGCCGACCGTCGTCCCGATGCCGTCGGGCCCGTAGTTGGTCTCCGCGCGGATTCCGATCCAATCCCCGTCGGGGATGCGAAACACGTGCACGGCCAGATCGGTGTTCAGGAACGTCCACTTGGTGATGTCCAGTTTGCTGCCGATGCCGTTGGCGCAGTCGGCCACCGCGAACAGCCGTTCCAGCGGCGTCATGGCCTCTCCGTTGACGAGATCCACCGTCGGCCTGATCCAGGACTCCCCGGGGCCGTCGTTCAGTGGAGCGGTGAGCCATCGCCAATCCAGGCTGTGCACGTAGTTGCGGTCCCAATCTTTTTCCAGGTTGCGGCTGCGGGCCTCGGACAACGGCCGGGGCAGCGGAGCCGCAGCATGGGCCAGGGATTGGGTATCCAGCTGTTGCAGCCGCCATCCGCTCGCGCGTGCGACCGGCCTGGGTTGACCGTCGGGTCCCGCTCCCAGCATGTCTGCACCGACGAGCTCGATCTGCTTACCGCTGCGCTGCAGTTGGGCGCGCACCCACAGGTCGCCTTCGGCCGGCACCGGGCCCAGCAGATCGATGACCACTCGGCTCAGTCGGGTGTCGTCGCGCTGTTCGCACCGCTGCAGCGCCCGAACCAACAGCGCTGACACCGGCGCGGCATGCTGGATCGCCGCCGTCCAGGTGCTGCGCACCAGATCGGTGGCCCGAAACTTTTCCCCCAACGGGTCAGCATCGTCGATGAGCTCGTAGTAGGAGTCCGTCATCGTCTACCTCTCGGTCTCAGGGCAGGCCGGCGCCGGGGGTGGGGACCGTGACTGCGTCCAACTGCGAAAGCCGGGTGCCGACCAGGCGCTGGGGATGCGCATCGGTGCTCGACAGCAAGAACAGGGTCCGCCGCTCCGGCCCGCCCAGCGTGCAGGCAATGGCAATCCGGTCGCCCATGTCGATACGGTCCGTCACGGCACCGCCTTCGACGACCCGCTCGAACTGGTGGGCCAGCGTCATCGACGTCCACACGCCACCTTCGGCGTCGAGCGCGATGCCGTCGGGCGGCCCGTCCAGGCCGTCGGCGAAGATCCGCCGGTCGGTCAGGGCGCCGTCCGCACCGATGGTGAAGGCGCTGAGCCGTCGGCCGATTGATTCGGCGACGATCAACTCCCCGGCCGGCGTGATGACCATTCCGTTGGGAAAGTCTAGATCGGTGGCCACGACGGTGGCGCCGTCGTCCGGGTCGAGGCGCACGATGACGCCGCCGGAGAACGCCTGGGACCCGATGTAGGCGCGGCCAACGTCGTCGATGACCATGTCGCCGAGGTTGGCGGGCGCCAGGTCGGTGAGATCGGCGATGCTGACCACGGTCTCGCCGTCGTAGCGCAGCACCTGGCGGTCTTCGGTCGAGGTGATCAGCAACGACCCGTCGGGACGAAAGCCCAGGCCGGACGGACGGCGCCCGGGCAGCGGCAACGTGGTCAACGAGCCGCTAATCGTCGCGGTGTGTACCGCTTCGCCCAACATGTCCGAGAACCACAGCAGTCCCTCGAACCAGCGAGGGCCCTCGCCGAAGCAGAATCCGTTCGCCAGTGGCTGCGGGATCATCCGCTCACGTCTTTACAGATCACCGCAAAAGTGTCACGCACCGTGGGCGCTGGAGTCAATCTGGCGATCGGGCGAGTTCGCGGGCGACGGCCTGGTGGTAGGCGTCGATCCTGGCCGGGTTGGCCTGCTGAAAGAGCCGGTCGGGCAGCGGAGCATGTTGATACGCCTCGATCGTCATGGTCCGGGAGAACAGCGTGACGTTCTGGCCCGGCCGGGTGAACCGGTAGGTCACCGTGATGCGGCCCTCCATGCCGCCGTTCCCGTCGCGGTCATGGCCAAGGCGCCCGACCGAATTGAACACGAACATCGTCGGGCGCCTGGCGATGGCCAGCTGCCAGGTGAAAATCCGGTCACCGTCTGGGCCGGCTTCCTGCCAGGTGTCGCCGACCTCGAGCGGAAGCTTGGGCAGATTGCCGACGTGCGCGCTGCCCGGGTAGGTCTTCGTCCAATTGTCCGGGTTGGTGACGAAGTCGTAGACGGTCTCGGCGGACTGGGTGAAAGCGGTCTCCGACGTGCTGGTAACGATGCCCAATTACGTTGCCTTCCCGTGCGTTTGTTAGCCAAGCTTTACAAATCCTACTCAAAGTGTCACGCTGAGCCGTGAGTTGCCAGCGCGAGAGACGGAGCCGATTTGAGCACGGAATCTGAGCAGACCGAGTGGACGGTGCAGGGCCTGCTGGATCTGTTCGACGTGCAGGCCGACGGGCAGGACCGGTTCACCGGGGACACCGGGATCGACAGTGGTGACGGACGGCAGGTGGTGGAAGGCACCCAGGTGCTCGCGCAGGCGATTGTCGCCGTGGCCAAACGATTCCCGGACAAGTCGGTGCGCTCGGCGCACGCGGTGTTCTCCCGTGCCGTGGTCGTGGGCCCGCCGATCGAACTCGTGCTCGACGTCGTGGCCGAAGGCCGATCCACCGCCACCGCGGTCGTCGCCGTGCACCAGAACGGCCGGCGCTGCCTGAGCATCACGGTGCTGGCCGACGTGCCGACCGGCGACGTGATCCGCCACCACCTGCCGCGGCCGCAGGTGGCCGCCCCGGCCGACGCCCATCACTCCGAGATGCCGATGAGCGGGCGGGAACTGCGGCTCGTGGGTGTCATCGACGTCAACAGCCCGGACGAGGTCGGGCCACCGGAGCTGCACGCCTGGCTGCACTACGAGCCCATTCCGACCCGCGACGATCTGGCCAAGGCGCTCATCGCTTACTTCACCGGGCATTTGGGCATTTCCACCACCATGCGGGCTCATCCCGGCATCGGCACCAGCCAGGCACACCTCACGGTGTCGACCGCGCCGATGAGCATCTCGGTCGCGTTTCACGAACCGGTGCGCTGGAGTGGGTGGCTGCTCTACAGCCACGAGAGCACGCAGGTCGGCGCGGGCATGTCGTACGTCCGCGGCACCGTGCACAGCGAGG
Organism: uncultured Mycobacterium sp.; assembly: GCA_964397935.1. Classification (GTDB taxonomy): domain Bacteria; phylum Actinomycetota; class Actinomycetes; order Mycobacteriales; family Mycobacteriaceae; genus Mycobacterium. The sequence goes on along the minus strand of CAYNLB010000193.1, from coordinate 2,592 downwards.
AGGGCGAGCTGCTGGCCTCCTTCGCCCAGGAAGCGCTGATCCGGCCGCTGCGCACCAGTGACACCTCGATCGATGCCCGCTCGCGGTTCTAACGGCCGGTAACCGCCATGCGCTTCACCATCACCCACCCGATGCACAGCCATCCGTACAACCCGGAGTTGGTGAGCGGGGACGGCATCGGCAAGGTCGCGGCGGCAACCGAGGCGGCCGGCATCCATGGTTTCGGGTTCACCGACCACCCGGCACCGTCCCAGCGGTGGCTGGAAGCCGGCGGGCACGATGCGTTAGACCCTTTTGTCGCATTGGGGTTCGCGGCAGCCACAACTTCCACGCTGCGGCTGATCCCCAACATCGTGGTGCTGCCTTATCGAAACCCGTTCGTGGTGGCCAAGTCCGGCGCCACGCTCGATCTACTCTCCGGTGGCCGCTTCACGCTCGCGGTGGGTGTCGGTTACCTCAAGCGGGAATTCGCTGCGCTGGGGGTCAGCTACGACGAGCGCGCCGAGCTGTTCGAGGAAGCGCTGCAGGTGATCCGGGCCGTCTGGACCGGCGACGACATCTCTTTTGAGGGAAAGCATTTCAGCGCACGCGGGATCACCGCGCACCCCCGCCCGCTCAGTGACCCGCATCCGCCGATCTGGATCGGCGGCAACACCACGACCGCGCGCCAGCGGGTCGCGCAGTACGGCGACGGCTGGTGCCCGTTCCCCGCGCCGCCCCAGCTGGCCCAGACGGCCGGCACCGCCGTCATCGATTCGGTGGCGCGCCTGGCCGACGGCATCGAGGATTTGCGGCGCAGATGCGATGCGGCGGGAAGGGATTGGTCCGCGATCGACATCACCTTCACCAACTTCGAGGGCGGCAGCGCAGGCGACGACGAATTCAACGCCGACGCTTACCTCGACGGCTTGGAAAACCTGGCGAAGCTCGGCGTGACGTGGGTGAGCGTCCACCTGCCCGGCGACAGCATGGCGCATGCGCTCGAGACCCTCGACCGGTTCCGCACCCTCGTGATCGACGCTGTCTAGATGGACTTCTCGCACGTCGAGCTCAGCGCCGAGGACCGGGCCTTTCTTGACGAGACCCGGGCGTTCATCGCGAAGCATGTCACCGACGAAGTACTCCATCGTCAGCTGGAATTCGGTGAAAACTTCGACGAGCAAGTGCATTTGGCGCTTGGCGAAGCCGGCTACCTGGCCTCGGATTGGAAGCCGGAGTCCGAGGGCGGATTCAGCCCGGTTCGTCGGCGGATCTTCCAACTCGAGATCGCCCGGGCCCATACGCCCTGGTATCACTGGGGCACCACGTCCGTCGTCGCGCGCTTGGTGCAGCAATTCGGTGCGCCCGAGCTCACCGATTCGGTGTTGCCGGGGGTGCTCTCCGGTGAGATCCGGCTCTGTCTTGGTTACACGGAGCCCGAGGGCGGTTCCGACGTCGCCACGTGCAAGACCCGCGCGGTGCGCGACGGGAACGGATCTAGCTGGATCATCAACGGATCCAAGATGTTCACCTCGAACGCGCAGAACGCCAGGTACGTTTTCCTGCTCACCAACACCGACCCGCAGGGCCCCAAACACAAGAACCTGACCATGTTCCTGGTGCCGCTCGACACGCCGGGTATCGAGCTTCAGCCCATCCGCACCCTCGACGGCGACCGCACCAACATCGTCTACTACAGCGACGTACGCGTCGACGACCTGTACCGAATCGGTGAGATCAACGAGGGCTGGACCGTGATGCGCGCAGCGCTGGACTCCGAACACGGCATCGTCGACCAGGAAGACCATGGCCTACAGTACGTTGCGGCGATGGCGGGTCACGGTGACGTGATGGCCGAAGTGGTCGATGCCGTAGCGGCCATAGTCGCTCGACCGGGCCCGGATGGGCGCCGGCCGGTCGATGACGAGGCGGTGAAATACCGGCTGGGGCGGGACTTGGCGCGGATGGAGGCGGCGTTGTCCACGTCCGGAATGTTCGGCCGCGTCGCCATCGCGCAGACGATGCGTGACATCTCCCCTGACCTGATGGATCTCCTGGGGGCTGCGTCGGCGTTGCCGACCGGGGCGCCAGGATCCGTGAGCGACGGTGCGGCGGAACACCTTTACCGGTTGGCGCTACCGCTCGGCATCTACGGCGGCACCCTCGAGGTCTTTCGCAATATGATCGCTCAGCACGCGCTCGGTCTGGGCCGTCCTAGCTACGGCGGGTGAGCGGCAGCTCGGCCACCACGTCGAAACGATCAGCGTCGAAACTCAGGAAGCCCTTGATCGGCAGGCTTTCCGGTGGCGGGTCCGCATAGCTCCAGGCGATGTCGTCGATCACGTGGTCGCCGAGGACAACGGCCCAATAGGTGGCAAAGCCCTTGTAGTTGCAGTAACTCGACGTGTCGGTGCGCCGGAGCACATCGGTGCGCACATACGCGGGATCGACGTACAGGCGCGGCTCGAGAGCGGTCTCGAACAGGATGATCGTGTCGTCGGTGTCGACGAGCACGGTGCCGTTGATCGAGACGCGCAGGCGGCGCTTCGTGGGGCGGCAGTCGACGCGGTGGTACGGATTAGGCGGGTAGTGCACGAGTTTGCGGCCCTCTTC
>CAYNLB010000192.1:0-6299 GCA_964397935.1 uncultured Mycobacterium sp. | reverse complement strand
TTTCCGTCCTTGATCTCGTACCGGTGCGCACCGACCAGACGACCAGCGACGCGCTAGCGGCCACGGTGCAGCTGGCGCAGACCGCGGATCGGTTGGGTTTCACTCGCTACTGGCTGGCCGAACACCACAACATGCCATCCGTAGGTGCCACCAGTCCGCCGGTCTTGATCGCCTATCTGGCTGGGCAGACCTCGCAGCTGCGACTCGGCTCCGGCGGTGTGATGCTGCCCAATCACGCTCCGCTGGCGGTGGCCGAGCAGTTCGCGCTGCTGGAAGCCGCTGCTCCGGGCCGGATCGACCTGGGCATCGGCCGGGCTCCCGGCTCGGACCCGGTGACGTCGTATGCGTTGCGGGGCGGTCGAGACGATCGTGACCTCGAAAACTTCCCGGAGTACCTCGACGACGTGGCGGCGCTGATGAGCGCGCGCGGCGTGCGGGTGGCGCTGCGCTCCGGCGATTACACCCTCAAGGCCACCCCGGCCGCCGGCAGCGAACCGTACCTGTGGCTGCTGGGCTCGTCGATGTACTCCGCGCATCTTGCTGCCGCCAAGGGGCTGCCGTACGTGTTCGCCCACCACTTCTCCGGCAGGGGAACCGAAGAGGCGCTCGAGCTTTACCGCTCGCGGTTCGTGCCCAGCAAGCTGGCCGCCGAGCCCTTGACGTTCCTGACGGTCAACGCCGCAGTGGCCGAACAGAGCGACGAGGCAACGGCATTGATGTTGCCTAACCTGCAGATGATGGCGCGGCTACGGACCGGGCAGCCACTCGGACCGGTGCCCATGGTCGAAGAGGCGCAAGTCGCGGAGCTGACGGAGCAGCAGCGGCGCATCGTGGACAGCGGATTGCGCCGAGCCGTCGTCGGTACGCCCGCGGAGGCCGCCGAACAGCTTCGGGCGCTTGCGCAACGGTTCGATGTCGACGAGGTGATGGTGAATCCGGTCGCGTCGGCTCGCCACGGCACCGATCCCGCCACCGCACCGGCGCGCGTGGCGACCTTGGAGCTGCTGGCCAAGGAGTTGTTCTAACCGATCAGTCGGTTACGTGCGCTGTTCGGGCCGACTCTGCCCGGGATTTGGCACCTGGCTGGTGATCCAGCGTCGCAGGTCGTCCGGTGGCAATGGCGGAGTGTGCACGTATCCCTGGGTGATGGTGCAGCCGTATCGGCGCAGCGCGCGCAAGGTGGCCTCGTCCTCGACTCCCTCGGCGACCAGATCGGCACCCAGGCTGCGCGCCAGGGCCACCGTGGACCGCACGATGGCAACCGACCGCGGGTCTTCGGTCAGCCGCGCCACGAAAATCCGGTCCAATTTGATCTCGTCGACCGAGACTTCCTGCAGGCGCGCCAGCGACGACCATCCGGTTCCGTAGTCGTCCAGCGAGATTCGAACGCCGAGAAGCTGCAGTGCGGCGACGGTGTTGTGCAATCGCGCCGAGTCGACGAGGGCGCTTTCGCTGATCTCGAGGGTGAGGGCGTCGGCAGGCAACTCGTGGGTTTGCAGCAGCCGCTCGACCATGACCGCCAGGTCGGGGTCGAGCAGATTGGTGGTCGACAAATTCACCGCGATGGCCAACTCGATTCCCCGGTCGCGCCAGCACCGGATCTGCTCGAGGGCGAGGTTGATCGTGCGGTTGGCCACCTTGCGCATCAGACCGGCGCGGTCCGCGGCGGGCAGGAATTCCTCCGGTAGCAGCAATCCGCGGCGGGGATGCTGCCAGCGCAACAACGCCTCGACGCTGTGGACGCTGCCGTCGGTGCCGTTGATCTTGGGCTGGTAGTGCACCATCAGTTGGTCGCCGTCGGACAGCGCGGCGTGTAGTTCCTCGATGAGGATGGGGTCGCGCTCGTGATACGTCTCGAACTGCGATTCGTACACCGCGATCTTGCCTATGGCTGATCTGGCGTGCGGGATCGCCGTCTCGGCGCGAGTCAGCAGTTCTTCTGGATGATCACAGTGGTCTGGATACAGCGCAATACCGATGCAGGCATCGACCTGCGCGGTGATTGATTCCAGAGCGAACGGTTCGGCCAGTGCTTCAAGCAATCGACCCGCCTGGGCGCGCGCGCCGACGAGGCCGGACCCGTCGGCCAGCAGAATTGCGAATTCGCTATCGCTCACGCGCGCAAGCAGATCCTCACGACGCACGCTGTTGGTGAGTCGATTCGCGATGCGGCACAACAGCCGATCGCCGAAGTGCTGCCCGATCGACTCGCTGATGTCTTGCAATCCATCGAGATTCAGCACGAGAAGCGCTCGACGTGGGGATGCCGTGGCCAAGGGCGGTCGTCCGGCCGACACTGAGTCGGACGCCGCGGTCAGGGCCATCGCCAGGGAGCGCCGGTTGGGCAGCTTCGTCAACTCGTCGCTCATCGCGCGCTGGTGGTGTTCGGCCAACATGCGGACGTCCCGGAAGGCCACCCCAAGCCGTGCGGCGACCGCGATCAGGCTCAACGCGGCGAGAGTAACCGCCAGTCGTGAGTTGTGACCCAGGACGGCGACTCCAAGCGCCACGGCGGTGCACGCCACGGGGATGGTGTAGTAGCCGATCAGCCGTCTCCGTAGGGGCGCAGCCGACGACCCCGCCGACCAGGTAGGCGCCCAGCTGGCCATCGCCACCAGTAGCGAGGAGGCCGGCCACAGGGCATCGAGTACCGTGCCAACCCGGTATGAGCCTTCAGAGGTCTGGAAGAAATACGCCGCGTCTGCGACCGTAAACCCGATAAACCCTGCCACGAGAAGGCCCCAGCGGAATTCATTGCGCCAGCCAAGGATTGGCAGCATGCCGGCGGCCACCGTCAGCAGGATCAGATCTCCCCACGGATAGGCCAGCCCTACCAGCACGGTTGCCGGTGCCTGCATCGCTGCCGCGTGCAACGGTCCCGCGCGCAGCGCCGTGGCCACCGCGGCCGCCGCCAATGCGCACACCAGGGCATCGAGCCGGGTCTGAATCGGCACCCGCATCAACCGTGACCGCATGAGCAGCAGGAGCCCGGCACAGACAAACGGATAAAATGCCAGGTACTCCGGATCAGCCGCCGATGGCGAATGAGCTTCCGGCACCCATAGGGCGTAGACCACGTCACCCACCGCAGACGATGCCATGCCGGCCGCGATCAGCGACCATGCCAGTCGGTCTGCCCTCACGAGGGATGCGCGAATGACAATCAGCGCTGCCGCCAACAGGTTCAACGCCGGGTACAGGATTTTGGTGAAGAGCACGCTGTGACCGGCAGTCGGGTTGAGGGCGCTGGTCACAGCGAACGCGAGCAGGCCAATCGCCAACGCCGTCAGGGCAATCCGAATTGCCATGGGAGGCCACCGAATGCTGTTGGGCGCCGCATTTGGTTGCTCGGGCCCCGCCGCCACAACGTCGGTGACCGGTTCGGGTGCTGGTGGCATCGCCAGCTCATTGCCGATGGCGCCTGCCGTTCCGTGGCTGCCCGCAACCGCCGCCAAGGCGGAGGCGGCCGAGCTCGGCCCAAACTTGGCCACCGCTGAGTCAGCGAACTGCGGGGACGCGCGCAACAGGGGCAAATCGGGCGCAAAGCTGCGTACGCATTGGCCGCCTTCGCGTTTGGCGGTATACATGGCCAAGTCGGCGTGCCGGAGGAGCTGGTCGACGGTCCAATTCGACGCGATGGTGGCCACCGCGAAGCCGATGCTCGGTCGGACGTCGATAGGAACCCCGTCGATCACGATGGGTGCGCTGAATGAATCGAGGACGCGTTGCGCCGTCGCTTGCGACTCCGTGACGGCACCTTCGATGAGCACGGCGAATTCGTCGCCGCCGAGGCGTGCGATGATGTCCGTTTGGCGCAGCGCGGCGGTCAGCCGCCCGGCGACTCGGATCAGCAGCTCGTCGCCGGCCGGATGGCCGAGGGCGTCGTTGACCGATTTGAAGTCGTCGAGGTCGAGGCACAACACCGCAATCGGTCTGTCACCACGCCGACGGTCGACGGCTTGTTCGAGTCGATGGAGGAAGTACGTCCGATTCGCCAGACCGGTCAGGCTGTCGTGAAGAGCTTCCCGCGCGACGTCGGACAACAGGTTCTGGTTGTCGATGAGCACAACGAACTGTCGGACGAGCACCGCGGCGACGAGGATTCCCAGCGCGGCGAGCATGGGTCTGTGCGGTATCAGGCCAACCGCCCGGCTCAATCCCACCGCGGCGGCCAGCAGCAACGGCAGGTAGGGCAACCAGAGCCGGGTATGCGACAGCATCTCCTCATCCCGCGACACCGCTGGAGGGGCCTCGGTGACGCTGGACAGGGCAGCCAGCGCCATCATTGCCAATCCGGCCACTCGTCCCAGGTCGGCCAGATCGCTGACGTGGTAGCTGCCGATGCCCGTCTCGAACACCGTCGCGATGTCGATGACGGCGATCGTCGCGATTCCGCTCGCTAACAGGTTTCGGCTGGGCCAGTGACCGGGCCGGCTTCGTGACAACTGGAGGATCGCCGTGGTGGTCATCGCGATATCGATGAAAACCTGCCCGAGTGTCGCGAATAGCGAGCCGTTGTCTTCGCGCAGCTGTTTGTCGAGGACGAATACCCACGAGACCACGAACAGCGAGGTCGCCACGATGAGGCCGTCCAGCACCAGTCGCCGAGGACTGTGGCGAGATGCATGGGACAACAGCACCATAGACGCCATCGCGCCGACCGGATACAGGAAGGACACGATCTCGCCCGCGGCGGGGTGGGCGGCGTGCTCCGATCCCGGGCGCACGTCATAGATCGTCCAGATGACTTCACCCACCGCCGCACCCACCAGGGCCGTCACCAGCGCCAGCCATCCGAATCGGCGGCGCCCGACCGCGAAGTGAGCGGCGTAGCCGGCGCACGCCGCCGCGAACACAAGGCATAGCGTCAACGCAACGTTGTCGACCGGGCGTGTCGCGTAGGCGCCCTGCCAGCCCCAAATCGACGACATGATGATCAGCACTGCTGCCAGGCTGTATCCGCCCACGACGAGCCAACCGATGCGCGGGGGCAGCCCGAACCGCCGCCACGGATTTCCCCACCAGCGTTCCATAGCCGCTCCACCCGATCCCGCGCTTCGCGGCGAACAGAAAGCGCCCCACCGCGCTAGAAGAGAATAAAACCCCGCGGCTCGTTCAGGGTCAATTCGGCGTCAATACAAAGATGGAGATGGGCCGTGACGTCCGGCTCTGGTAGCCGTCGTAGCGGTTCGCGTTGTTCTTGTTGACGATCTCCCAGAGCCGCGCGTAGTCGGCGTCACCGGGGTCGGCCTTCCGGGTGGTCACCGCGAATCGCTTTGGTCCGACGTTGATTTCGCAATCCGGGTGCTTGCGCAAGTTGTGATACCAGCCCGGGTAGCGGTTGTCACCGCCGTTGGAGGCGACGATCAGGTACGAGTCGCCGTCGCGGGCATAGGTCAGCGAAGTGGTGCGCGGCTGGCCGGTTTTGGCGCCGACCGTGTGGAGCAGCAGGCTGGGCGGCACGCCCGGTATCCGGTGCCCGATCCAGCCATTGCTCTTCTGATAAATCCTGTCGTGCAGACGCAGAATCGGTACGCCCACAAGTTTCTCGAACGAACTGAGGTTGCTCATGGCCTCAGTCTGACCGGCTCGCGTCGATCCGTGCCAGCGCCTCCCGCAGGATCCGCCCGGTGGTTTCCCGGTCGGGGTCCCGGCGCAGCAACATGCCCTTGGCGACCGACAGCTTGTCGCCGTCGCGTCGCGGCAGTACGTGCAGGTGAATGTGGAACACCGTCTGGAAGGCGGCCCGGCCGTCGTTGATCGCGACATTGGTGGCGTCTGCCAATTCCGTCGCGTGGGCAGCCCGGGCGATCCGTTGGCCGATGGTGACCATCCCGGCCAGCGTTTCCGGCGCAGTGTCGGTGAGATCGGCGGTGTGCCGTTTGGGCAGCACCAGGGTGTGGCCACGGGTGAACGGACGGATGTCCAGGATCGCCAGGTAGTCGTCGTCTTCGTAGATCCGGATGGCCGGAGCTTCGCCGGCGACGATCGCACAGAACACGCAGGACATGTCGCCCACGGTACTGGTTGTTTGAGCAGGCCCGGGTCGGGGCCGGCCGGGTGCCCGCCACGATGAGCGGGATACGCTGCCGCAGTGGACGCTGGGGAAGTCGCCTTTGCCGGCGCGGCGGCACAGGCGCGCATGCTGGCCGACGGTGAACTGACCGCACCGGAGCTGCTCGAAATTTATCTGGAACGAATCGCGCGCCTGGACTACCAGCTGCGCTGCTACCGCGTGGTGCTCGCCGACAGCGCGCGTTACGAGGCCGCCGTGGCGCAGGATCGCCTCGACGCGGGCG
>CAYNLB010000191.1:0-6326 GCA_964397935.1 uncultured Mycobacterium sp. | reverse complement strand
GAAGGCCCCGCCTGGTGTACGGGTTGCGGATGCATGCCCCGCAGCTGGACCGGGGCGTGCTGCATCGTGATTTCTGCACCACGCGCCCGGCGCGGGCTGCTCCATGTCGAAGATCGGCGGCCGGCACTTGACCACCGTGGACGCAGCCGGCACCAATCACCGAACAACCGTCTGGCCGATGTACTGGCATCGCTGGAGCCAACCGCCCAGGTATCCCCCCAACTCGCCACGCTCATGACAATGGTGCCACTACAATCGGCCATCCACGTGCTCGAAAAAGAGCTGTCGCCACCATAATTCGTCCTCCGCCCCATTTCGGCCAGGACCGTCAGCCCGGGTACCAAATCGAGATCCACCTGGGCCGTCCCGTCGGGCTGACGCTGGCCTAGCTCCACGCCGCGTTGCGGCATGCCCGGGGAATGCTCACCTCTGGGCGGCGTGACGACGCCCACCCATATCCGGACATACAGATCGTGGCCTGACTGCACCGGCGTGAACGGGAACCATTCCACTGCAAATCGCGCAGTGAGCTAGCCCGGTCCGGTGACACCACAGTTCTTTGCGGCGCGCCCTACCTACACCCCGTTCCCGCCCGGCGGCGGGTCACGGTGGTGGGGATCGGTGATCTCCACAGACGCGACGCGGTCTGGTTCGCCGACGCCGACGGCCGGCAGGAAACGGCGAGTGCGACGCCGGAAGCGCCGATGTCGGAGATGCACGCAAAGCCGGGCGGCCCGGCACATAAAGTAGGCACGAAAGACAGGAGCGCGCATGTCTCAATCGCAGCCGCGGCACGCGGTGCCCAATCCCACCCGAAATATCAGGGCGATCCGGACGGTACGGTTCTGGGCGGCGCCGCTCGTTATCACGTTGGCGCTGATGGCGGCGTTGTGTGCGCTCTACCTCGGCGGCATCTTGAACCCGATGACCAACCTGCGCCACTTTCCGATCGCCGTGGTCAATCAGGATGCCGGACCAGCCGGCGCCCAGATCGTCGATCGGCTGGTCAACGGTTTGGACAAGAACAAATTCGACGTCCGCGTGCTCACCCTCGACGAGTCCAAGCGCCAACTGGACAAGGCCCAGCTTTACGGCTCGGTGCTGATACCGCCGACTTTCTCGTCGAAACTGCGGGACTTCGGGGCGAGCGCGGTGACGGATGCCCCCGTAGATCGCCCGGGGCTCACAATCTTCACCAACCCGCGGGCCGGCACGCTGGGCTCCAGCATCGCCAACCAGACCCTGGCCATGGTGATAGCCGTGGTCGAGGGCGAAGTGGGCGAACGACTTACGGAGCAAGTGGCAGCCCAGACCGGGGGAGCGCCGCTGGTCGGGGCGGCCGAGGTGGGCCTTGCCAGCCCCATCGAAGTCGACACCACCGTATACAACCCGCTGCCGAACGGCACCGGTAACGGGCTGTCGGCGTTCTACTACGCGCTCCTGCTGCTGCTGGCGGGGTTTACCGGCAGCATCGTGGTCAGCTCGCTGGTGGACGCGCTACTCGGCTATGTGCCGGCCGAATTCGGTCCCGTGTATCGCTTCGCCGAGCAGGTAAGGATTTCGCGGTTACGCACCTTGTTGGTCAAATGGGGCATGATGGTGCTGGTTGGGCTGCTCACGTCCGCGGTTTACCTTGCCATTGCCGACGGCCTCGGCATGCCCATAGACCTTGGCTGGCAATTGTGGGCGTTTGGAGTATTCGCGATCGCCGCTGTCGGCATCACGTCCGTCTCGCTGCTCTCGGTGCTGGGCACGGCGGGTCTGCTGGTCAGCCTGTTGATCTTCGTGATCCTCGGCTTACCGTCGGCGGGCGCGACGGTCCCGCTGGAGGCGGTGCCGCCATTCTTCCGCTGGCTGGCCAAATTCGAACCGATGCACCAGGTTTTCCTGGGCGCCCGGTCGCTGCTGTATCTGAAGGGCGGTACAGGCACCGGCTTGTCCCAGGCGCTGATCATGACGTCGGTCGGCCTCATCATCGGTCTGTTACTGGGTGGCATCATCACGCACCTGTACGACCGCATGGGCTTTCACCGGATCCAGGGAGCAGCCGAGCTGGCGATCGCCATGGAACATCAAACGCAACACCAAGCGCGCCAAAACAAGCGCGCGCGGACGGGCCAGGCCGAGAGTGAAAGTTCAAGCGAGGAAACGTAATTCGAGCGCCGCCCAAGCGTCACCCGTTCGTTATCAAAGTTGACAGTGTGGCTTGTGTGACTGATGCTGTCTATGTTGCATCCAGTTTCGGGCCGAAAGGGCTACCGTGCTTACCCGACGCGCCAGCTTGCGCCGGCTGGCGGCCACCTGCACTGCCATAGTTGCGTGTGCCGCCCTGGCGAGCACTGCAGGACAGCCCGTCGCACACGCCGCCGACGGCCGCGATCTGCTGGCCAGCGCCATCAACACCACCAAGGGTTCCTACCTGGTCTATAACTTCGGTCCCGGGCACCCCGCACCGATGCTCAACGCCGGCGGTGGCTGGTATGAGATGAACAACGGCGGGCATCTGATGATCATCAAAAACGCGGCAGGGCGGCTGGCCCCACACCTACTGGTGGACTCGCACCGCGGCATTCAGGCGCGCTGTGAGAACAATCCCGCGGCCCGCACCCGCGAGGGGCTATGGCAAGCATCGGAGATCTACCCGCCCCGCCAGGCGTGGCAGCTGATGGGGCGACCGACAATCGCGATCAACGCCAACTTCTTTGATGTGCGTCCGCAGCGGGGCGGCAGTTGGCGCTCGACCGGCTGCAGTTCACCGCTGGGCGCATTTGTGGACAACACCCACGGCCAGGGCCGCGCTAATCAGGCCGTCACCGGCACCGTCGCCTACCCCGGCAAGCAAGGCCTCTCCGGCGGAGGCGAGAGCTGGAGCGCGCTGACGACGATGATCCTCCCGCAGGGCGGTGCACCGTATGTGGTGTGGCCGAGGAGCAAACAGGATTACGATGCCGCGACCCCGGTGATCCAGGACTTGCTCAACAAGAACGAGAGGTTCGTCGCGGTGTCCGGGATCGGATTGCTGGCCCCCGGTAAGACCGGACAGCTGCACGACGGCGGCCCCAGCGCGGCGCGCACGGCGCTGGCCTACGCGAGGCAAAAAGACGAGATGTACGTATTCGAGGGTGGTAGTTACACGCCCGACAACATGCAGGACCTGTTTCGCGGCCTGGGCAGCGACACCGCCGTGCTGCTCGACGGCGGGGGGTCATCGGCCATCGTGTTGCGCCGTGACACCGGGGGCATGTGGGCAGGAGCGGGTTCGCCCCGGGGATCATGCGATACCCGCCAAGTCCTTTGCGACTCGCACGAACGGGCGCTCCCCAGCTGGCTTGCCTTCAATTAGTTCTGGGCAGCAGGATCTTTCGTGCCAGTGGCCGCAACCGGCAGATCCGCAAGCTCGCTGTCACCGCCGCCGTGAGTGTGGACACCGGCGCCGGTCGATCGCTCGGATACCCGCGAGGTAACGGCGACGTGGTGGGAGTGTATTTCGGCGCGATCGGCCGAGCGCGCTACAGCTGCGGCGTCAGATCCAGCGAGGTGATGGTCGTCATCCTGGTCACCAGCCAACGCCCCTTGGTGCGCTTCATGAACAACCGGTACGACAGGTACTTCAGCGAGGGGATGTTCTTGGTCAGCGGACTGGTGGAAGACGTGTTGGTGTAAACGATCACGACTGCGTGGGGATCATCCAGTGACTCGACCGCTACGCCGGTGACTTCGGTGCTGTTGGTTATTTTGGCCTGCTTGTTGGGGGCCACGATGGCGTCGACGAATTTGCGATACTGCGCTTCGAAATCGCCGCTGAGATAGGCCGCCGCTCGGTCGGCGAGGGTGTCCATGTTCTCTGGCGTGTAGGTCCACAGGGTGGTAATCGCATTGGCCGCGGCCCGCGCCACATTCAGTTTGGTTGCGGCGGTGGCGCGGTCGGTCAGGTAGGGCTGCGCGGTCGCACCCGCGAAAGCCGCGGAACCGACGAAAAGCACGGCGGCGATGACGACGGCGATGGCGAACCCCTTGCCGGCCCGCCGTTTGGTGGGGGGGCCACCGTCTTCGTAGGCCGGTTCGATATCGGCGGGCGCTCCTTCATCCTCCTCGGTGGCCTCAGCGTCACCATCTGCCCGTTCAGCCGCGTCAGCGTCGACGTCGCTCGGGGCGCTTTCGGGGTCCCCGGTCGGCGCGTCCGCGGTTTCATCACGCTCCGCAGCGTCCTCGCGCTCGGATTCTTCAGTCGCGTCGGAGGTCAGATCACCTGTTGCAGGCTGCTGATCTTCCACTGGTTCCCTTCCTGTGTGGCGGTTGCCGCCCAGCGATTTGTTTTCTCCACAACTTGTTTCTCATCCGGCGACTTGGTGGTGACCGCGGTCGCCACTATGACACTGGCGCTGCCATCGTCGTTCCATCGTTCCACTCCCGCGTCCAGCACGGTGCCGGTTGCCGGCTCGGCCCGGGCGACTTGGAAGAGGATCTCGTTGGCGTGTTCGTGGTACCGCTTGGCGAAATCCCCGGTCGCCTGCGCCAATACCCGCGATACGTAGTCGTTGGCGTGGTAGGGATCGATGGAAGTGAACTCCGTCATGAAGCTGGTCACGTAGCTGCGCACCTCCCGGTCCTTCGACGCGTCGCGCTCGTGGCGTTCATGGAATATCAGCATCAGGGTGGTCGACGTGATCGCCGCCGCCATCAGCACCGCGGCTATCGCACTGGCCAACGGCAGGCCCCACCGCCGCGGCGGCACGGGCCGCGCGACCAGTAGTGGTGCCTCGTCGGGCCGAAACTTACGCCGGGGACTCATTTTCCGTCCCCGGGCGGTTTCGGTTTGGTCACCACGGACAGGTCGTCGACGCGCCAGTCGCCGTCCCCGCCCTTGGCGAAGCTCACCCGAACCGTGGCGCTGATATAGCGCTGGTCGGGCCCGACACCTCGCCGGCCCTGCAGAAACAACAGCATCGTCGCCCGATCCGGTGTCGCCGATCGGATCGCGCTGTCGATGGGCCAGTACTCGTTGAGGACTGGCTGCCCCTTCTGCACCACGTCTTGCTGACGAGCCAGCTGGCCCCGGTATTTGTCGGTGGCCAGTGATCGGGCGCGCGCGAAATCCCCGTCCAACGTTCTGGGGTCGTAGCTCAACATTTGGGCGACGATCTTCGGTCCTGTCGTCGCGATTTCTGCCCGAGTCTGATCGGTCGCCCGTTCCCGGGAGTACACCACCACAAAGCTCACGGCCGCACCGGCCAGGCACACACCCGCCGCGGTCAACACCGCCACCGCGCTCCACCGGCGCATGTTGGGCGGCGGCTCGTCCGGTGGACGGTATCGCACTTCCGTGCGCAGCAGCATGTCGGCAAAAGTGCGGCGTCGTGCATCCCACAGTGGCCACAGCCATCCCACCACCGATGCGGTGTCGAGCAGGTGGGCCAAGTCCCTGAGCAGCAGGCGCCATGGTCCGGCGCCTGCGCCATTGCCCCGCATCACCGCAATACCGAAAAGAGCGCGTCCCATGCTCCAACCGGTGATGGCCGGCAGCAGCAACCGGTTGACCAAGATCAGCAGGATGACGACCCCGATGACCGAGAGGCACACCCAGGACCACACGCCGCGGACCGGCACGGTCCTCGAGACCAACGCCATGGTCGCGATCACCGCGGCGCCCGCCAGGACGTCGACCGCGAACGCACCGACGCGAAGATGCCAGGGCGCCAAGGCATTCTGCGGCGACTCTTCAACGATCATGGTCCGAGTCTCCTCGACCACCACCGTCACTTGGTCACCTGGTCGAGTTTGGCGATCTTGTACTGACCCTCGGCCGGTGCCATTTTCACCCGCAGCCGGTAACCGGTTTCTTTTTGCGTCTGATCGCTGGCCACCTTGACGCGCATTGCGACGAGCACGTCGACGGAACCGTCGTTGTTGTTGCGCTCGACCGCAGCCCGCACATCGGACACCTGAACGTGGGCGTTCGCAGCCTGATAAGCCTGCACCAGCATGCTGGTATAGAGCACCGCCTGGGACCGGAACGCGTCCGTACCGCAGTCGATGATCTTCTGTTCACTGGCGGCCATCGCCTCGGTGTCCGGAGCCTGGGTCGCCGAAACGCAGTCCACCGCTGCCTTGAGCGCTGCAGCATCTCTGCGCGCTATAGCCTGGCTCTCCTCGTGGAATCGCAGCGCGAAATAGCCACCGGCCGCGACGGCGCCGGCGAAAATGACAAGCGCCGCAGCAATACCGACTAGCCAGCCGCGACCCATTCGCGACGGGCGGCGCTCGACAACCTCATCGCCATCGCCGGCTGCATCCTCGGATTCCGACGAATCCTCGGTCTCCGCCTC
>CAYNLB010000190.1:0-6363 GCA_964397935.1 uncultured Mycobacterium sp. | reverse complement strand
CGGTGACCGAGAAGTACTACGAGATGGTCGACGACGCGCGCATCCGCAAGACCAAAGTCAAGGCGCGCGAGTTCTTCCAGACGTTGGCCGAGTTGCAGTTCGAGTCCGGCTACCCGTACATCATGTTCGAAGACACGGTGAACCGGGCCAATCCCATCGAGGGCAAGATCACGCACTCGAATTTGTGCTCGGAGATCCTGCAGGTGTCCACGCCGTCGGAGTTCAACGACGACCTGTCGTATGCCAAGGTGGGCAAGGACATTTCGTGCAACCTCGGGTCGCTGAACATCGCCAAGGCGATGGACTCGCCGGACTTCGCCCAGACGATCGAGGTGGCGATCCGGGCGCTGACCGCGGTGAGTGACCAGACCTCGATCACGTCGGTGCCCTCGATCGAGCAGGGTAACAACGAGTCCCACGCGATCGGCCTCGGGCAGATGAACCTGCACGGATACCTGGCGCGTGAGCACATCTTCTACGGGTCCGAAGAGGGTGTGGACTTCACCAACATCTACTTCTACTGCGTGCTGTATCACGCGCTGCGGGCGTCGAATCGCATTGCGATCGAACGGGGTAGGGCGTTCGGCGGTTTCGAGCGGTCGAAGTACAAGTCGGGGGAGTTCTTCGACAAGTACACCGAGCAGGCGTGGGAGCCCAAGACCGACAAGGTGCGTCAGATTTTCGCCGGGGCCGGGATCCGCATCCCGACGCAGGACGACTGGCAGCGGCTGAAGGAGTCGGTGCAGGCGCACGGCATCTACAACCAGAACCTGCAGGCGGTGCCGCCCACCGGGTCGATCTCCTACATCAACCATTCGACATCGTCGATCCACCCGATCGTGTCGAAAGTCGAGATTCGCAAGGAAGGCAAGATCGGGCGGGTCTACTACCCGGCGCCGTATATGACCAACGACAACCTGGAGTACTACCAGGACGCCTACGACATCGGCTACGAGAAGATCATCGACACCTATGCCGCGGCCACCCAGCATGTGGACCAAGGGCTTTCGCTGACCTTGTTCTTCAAGGACACGGCCACCACCCGCGAAGTGAACAAGGCGCAGATCTACGCCTGGCGCAAGGGAATCAAGACGCTCTACTACATCCGGCTGCGGCAGATGGCGCTGGAAGGCACCGAGGTCGAGGGCTGCGTGTCCTGCATGCTCTGAGCCGCCCCGTAGCCAGTCTGCCCAGGTCAGCAGCTACCACGGGGTATGGTGCTTGACGTGGTGAGAATTGCCCGGCCCCACCCCAGCGCGAAGCCCGGGGCGAAGGTGGACGCGCGCAGCGAGCGATGGCGCGAACACCGCAAGAAGGTGCGCGGCGAAATCGTCGAGGCAGCCTTCCGCGCCATCGACCGGCTCGGGCCCGAGTTGAGCGTGCGGGAAATCGCCGAAGAGGCCGGCACCGCCAAGCCGAAGATCTACCGCCATTTCCACGACAAGTCCGATCTGTTCCAGGCGATCGGGGAACGCTTGCGCGACATGTTGTGGGCGGCGATCTTCCCCTCGATCGACCTGAAAACCGATTCCGCTCGCGAGGTGATCAGGCGCAGCGTCGAGGAGTACGTCACCCTCGTCGACAAGCACCCCAACGTGCTGCGGGTCTTCATTCAGGGCCGCTCCGCCGCCACCCCGCAATCGACCGTCCGGATCCTCAACGAAGGTCGCGAGATCACCCTGGCGATGGCCGACCTTTTCGACAGCGAGCTGCGCGAAATGGAGCTGGATCACGCGGCAGTGGAACTCGCCGCGCATGCGGCCTTCGGCTCGGCGGCGTCGGCCACCGAGTGGTGGTTGGGTCCCCAACCCGACAGCCCGCGCCGTATGCCGCGCGAGCAGTTCGTCGCCCACCTGACGACCATCATGATGGCGGTCATCTCCGGTACCGCGGAGACGCTCGGCATCGCGATGGATCCTGACCGGCCAATCCACGACGCGGTGCCCAGCAAGCCCGCTGTGAGCTGAGCAACAGGCGGCGTTGACATCGCCGCGGGCATCGATAACACTCGTCCCAGCCGATACCCTGGGTACCGGGTATATGCGCCAGCTGTGTGCCTACCGCAGACGAACCCAACGCCGACCTGATACCGGCCTTGACAGGAAGACCGATCGACCGTGACCGACGTCGTGACACAAGCCGAACCGACAACACAGGACCAGCGGCCCGTGCATACTCGCGCCCTCATCATCGGGACCGGGTTCTCCGGCCTTGGCATGGCCATCAAACTGCAACAACAGGGTGTCGACTTCGTCATCTTGGAAAAGGCCGACGACATCGGCGGCACCTGGCGGGACAACAGTTACCCCGGCTGCGCCTGCGACATCCCATCACACCTGTACTCGTTCTCCTTCGAGCCCAAGCCGGACTGGAAGAACCCGTTCTCCTATCAGCCCGAGATCTGGGATTACCTCCAGGGCGTCACCGAGAAATACGGTCTGCGCCGCTACATCGATTTCAATTCGCTGGTCGACCGCGGCCATTGGGACGACGACGAATACCGGTGGCACGTATTCACCACCGACGGGCGCGAGTACGTCGCTCAGTTCCTGATCTCTGGCGCGGGCGCGCTGCACATCCCGTCGTTCCCCGACATCGAAGGTCGCGACCAATTCCGCGGCCCCGCTTTTCATTCCGCGGAGTGGGACCACAGCGTCGACCTGACGGGCAAGCGGGTGGCGGTGATCGGGACCGGCGCCAGCGCGATCCAGATCGTGCCGGAAATCGTCGGGCAGGTCGCCGAACTTCAGCTCTACCAACGCACTCCACCGTGGGTGGTGCCGCGCTCCAACCCCGATCTTCCACCGGCGCTGCGTCGGGCCATGGAGAATGTCCCGGGGCTGCGCGCGCTCGTGCGGCTGGCGATCTACTGGGGACAAGAGGCGCTGGCCTTCGGCATGACCAAGCGGCCGAACGCGCTGAAGGTCATCGAGGCCTACGCGAAATACAACATCCGCCGCTCGGTGAAGGATCGTGAGCTGCGCCGCAAGCTGACCCCGCACTACCGCATCGGTTGCAAGCGAATCCTGAACTCCTCCACCTATTATCCCGCGGTTGCCGACCCGAAGACCGAACTGATCACCGACCACATCACCCGGATCACGGCCGACGGGATCGTCACCGCCGATGGCAATGGCCGGGAGGTCGTCCGAAAAGCCGACGTGATCGTCTACGGCACCGGCTTCCATGTCACCGACTCCTACACCTACGTCCAGATCAAGGGACTGCACGGGGAGGACCTGGTGGATCGCTGGAACCGGGAGGGCATCGGCGCGCACCGTGGGATCACCGTCGCCGACGTACCCAACCTGTTCTTCCTGCTCGGACCCAACACCGGGTTGGGGCACAACTCGGTGGTTTTCATGATCGAATCGCAGATCCACTACGTTGCGGACGCGATTGCCACCTGCGAAAAGTTCGGTGCCCAGGCGTTGGCCCCGACCCGCGCCGCACAGGACAGGTTCAACGACGAGTTGCAACACCAGCTGGCCCACTCGGTGTGGAACAGCGGCGGCTGCAGCAGCTGGTATCTCGACGAGCATGGCAAGAACACCGTGCTGTGGGGGGGCTACACCTGGCAGTACTGGCGGGCAACCCGCTCGGTGAAGCCCTCCGAGTACCAGTTCTACGGGGTGGGTAGCGGGGCTCGCGCGTTGGGAACTCGGCGCAAGGCCGTGGTCAGCGGCTGAGAAGGTCGACGAAAGCGGCCGCGGCCGCATCCACGCCGGCGTCGTCGTCGGTGGCCACGAGGTCCAGCAGGAGGCCACGGACGACGGCCAGCCCAAGCCGCACCATGGCACGGTCGATTGAATCGCCGGCGATGCACTCGGCCTCGGCGAGCCAGCCGGTGACGGCGCCGGGAACCATCCGGTCAAAGGGCTTCTCGCCCTGAGCGGCGCGGGCGTAGCACTCGAAGAAGAGGCGCTCCAGGTGGCGCAGTTCGGGTCGACGCAGGTCGGCCCACATGGCGGCAAAGCTGTCGGCCGGATTTGTGGGCAAGTCAGGCAGGAGCCCCATCTGGCGGCGCTCGACCTGCTCGACGACCGACAGGAGCAGATCCTCTCGAGATCCGAAGTGGTGCAGCAGCATCCGATGGCTTGTCCCGACCGCGGCGGCTATCTCGCGCAACGATCGGTCGCCGACGCCGCCCGCCCCGAACTCCTCGACGAGCGCATCGAGCAGTTGCCGGCGCCGTGTCAGGTCAGGAGTGCGAACCATCGGCTTGGCTGAGCTGCTCAGACCGGGTCTTGAGGCCTTGAGCCTCGAGGGCGAGGAAGCGCTTGGTCTTCTTGCTCATCAGCCGTCCGACGAGCGCACCGAGCACACCGCGCTGGTCGAGTTGCTGGCGCACCATGGTGCGACCGCCGGGCTGCGCGATGACATCGTGGCGAGCACTCACCAGCCCGCCGGGCGAGCGCTGCACCCACGTCCAGGACGAGCCGGGGTCGATCTCGGTGACCTCCCAGACCAGCTTCGTCATGCCGGGTTGCTTGATCGCGAACCGTTTGCCGATGTCGAGGCCGGGCCCATCGAGCGCGGCCAGTGACGTCACCGAGGCGGTCCACTCGGGCCAGCGCTCGACGTCGGTGAAGACGTCCCATACCAGTTGCGGCGGCGCTGCTATCTCGACACTGTCTTCGGTAATCATGTACCAAATGGTACATCAACTGACCTACTTTGCCTACGCCCTTGTGAACGCGGGCGTTCAAAGCCTGACCACCGCGGAAGGCGGTCGCACCCACACCCTCCGGCAGCCGGGACCGGACCGACACAAGCCGTAGGGGCTTCGCGACACGCGAACACAAGCCCTTGTGTTACACGGGCTTGTCGGACACCAGGGGTAGTGTTTGTGGCGTAGATGACTGTAGGCAAACCGGCAGGTGAAGTGGGGTTCTGGTGACCGAAAACATGAAGCTGATCGAGCGCACCTCGGCGATCAACTGGAACCGGCTGCAAGACGACAAGGACGCCGAGGTTTGGGATCGGGTGACCGGAAATTTCTGGCTGCCCGAGAAGGTGCCGGTGTCCAACGACCTCCCGTCGTGGGGAACGCTGACGCCCGCCGAGAAGCAACTGACCATGCGCGTGTTCACCGGGCTGACGCTGCTGGACACCGTTCAGAGCACGGTCGGCGCGGTCAGCATGATTCCGGATGCCCTGACCCCGCACGAGGAGGCCGTCCTCACCAACTTCGCGTTCATGGAGTCGGTGCACGCCAAGAGCTACAGCTCCATCTTCTCCACGCTGTGCTCGACCGCCGAGATCGACGACGCCTTCCGCTGGTCGGAGGAGAACGTCAACCTGCAGCGCAAGGCCCAGATCGTGATCGACTACTACCGGGGCGACGAACCGCTGAAGCGCAAGGTGGCCTCCACGTTGCTGGAAAGCTTCCTGTTCTACTCCGGGTTCTACCTGCCGATGTACTGGTCGAGCCGGGCCAAGCTGACCAACACCGCCGACCTGATCCGGCTGATCATCCGCGACGAGGCCGTGCACGGCTACTACATCGGCTACAAGTTCCAGCGCGGCCTGGCCCTGGTCGACGACGCCAAGCGCGCCGACATCAAGGACTACACCTACGAGTTGCTCTTCGAGCTCTACGACAACGAGGTGGAATACACCCAGGATCTCTACGACTCGGTCGGGCTGACCGAGGACGTCAAGAAGTTCTTGCGCTACAACGCCAACAAGGCGCTGATGAACCTCGGCTACGAGGCGCTGTTCCCGCGTGATGAGACCGATGTGAACCCGGCGATCCTGTCGGCGCTCTCACCCAACGCCGACGAGAACCACGACTTCTTCTCCGGCTCCGGCTCGTCGTACGTGATCGGCAAGGCCGTCGTCACCGAGGACGAGGACTGGGACTTCTAGCTAGACTCGCGAGTCAGCGGTCTCGTCCGCGTTCCGTTTCCGACGGCCCAGCATCCAGGCGGCGAGGCTGACTACTATCCCCAACACCCCATAACGCAGCACCATGGGCCACCAGGGCTGGCCGGGTTTGGCGGGCTCATTGTGAGCGGTCAGAACCACCAAGTAGCTGCCATTGTCGGTTGGGCCGACGCCCGGCAGCGACTGAGTCTTGGTGATCCTGATCTGGGCGCCACTGTTGGAATCGTTGATTTCGCCCCAGGCCAAGGTGGAGTCATCGAGCAGGAAGATGTCCCGGCTACCCGCGGGTTGACTACCGTCGTGGCTCACCACCTCGACCTGACCGACTTCCACGGCCTGGCCAGCGGCGGGGACATAGGCCGAGACGTTCCGGTAGACCTCCGGGGGCTTCGGTGGCGTGTAGTCCGGCGGCGGTGGGCCGTCGGAACCCGCCGGCGGTATCCAGGCCCCGCCGTAGAAGCTGCCCGACGCCAC
>CAYNLB010000189.1:0-6483 GCA_964397935.1 uncultured Mycobacterium sp. | reverse complement strand
CTGGGTCCCGGCCTCGGCAACGGCCTGGCCAATCTGCACAACGCGCGCCGCGCCCGGGTGCCGATGGTGGTCGTCGTCGGCGACCACGCCACCTATCACAAGAAGTACGACGCCCCGCTGGAATCCGACATCGACGCAGTCGCCGGGACGGTCTCGGGCTGGGTGCGCCGGACGACAGACAGCGCCGAGGTCGCGGCCGACGCCGCCGAGGCCATCGCCACCAGCCGGTCGGGCGCGCAGATTTCCACGCTGATCCTGCCCGCCGATGTGTCCTGGTCCGACGGCGCCCAGCCGGTTCCGGCGGCGCCCGCGCAACCGGCGGGTGCTGACGCCCGGCTGGGGTCTGACGTGGTCGAGGTACTGCGCTCCGGCGAGCCGACCGTGATCCTGGTGGGCGGGGACGCCACCCGGCGGGCCGGGTTGGCTGCGGCGGCGCGGATCGCTGAGGCCACCGGGGCGCGCTGGTTATGCGAGACGTTCCCGACGCGGCTGGAGCGCGGCGCGGGTGTCCCCGCGGTCGATCGGCTCGCCTACTTCGCCGAGGCCGCCACGGCCCAGCTCGATGGCGTCAAGCATTTGGTGCTGGCGGGCGCCAAGTCGCCGGTGTCGTTCTTCGCCTACCCCGGCATGCCGAGCGATTTGGTTCCGGCCGGCTGCGAGGTACACGCGCTCGCCGAATACAGCGGCGCGGCCGACGCGCTGGTCGCGTTGGCCGACCAGGTGGCGCCCGGGACGGTTGCGCCGGTGGCGGCCGCCTCGCGGCCGGAGCTGCCGACCGGCGCTCTGACGTCCGCGTCGGCGGCTGACGTGATCGGTGCGCTGATGCCGGACCGGGCGATAGTGGTCGACGAGTCGAACACCTCCGGCCTGTTGCTCGCCCAGGCCACCGCCGGGGCGCCGGCCCATGACTGGCTGACGCTGACCGGCGGGGCCATCGGCTACGGCATTCCGGCCGCGGTGGGTGCCGCGGTAGCCGCCCCGGACCGCCGGGTGCTCTGTCTGGAATCCGACGGGTCGGCCATGTACACGATTTCGGGATTGTGGACCCAGGCGCGGGAGAACCTCGATGTGACCACGGTGGTCTACGACAACAGCGCCTACGACATTCTTCGGATCGAGCTGGCGCGTGTGGGCGCGGGATCCGCGCCCGGCCCCAGAGCGCTGGATCTGCTCGACTTATCGCGTCCGACAATGGATTTCGTGAAGATCAGCGAAGGCATGGGAGTTCCCGCCCGCCGCGTCACCACCGCAGAGGAATTCGCCGATGCCCTGCGAGCGGCCTTCGCCGAGCCCGGGCCGCACCTGATCGACGCCGTGGTGCCGTCAATAACGCGCTAGCCCGGGCAGTCGGCCCAGGAGCCACTCCGACAGTGCATTGAGGACCTCGACGCCCGTCTCGAACGCTGGATCGTCGACTTCGGCCGCCATCGCCACGCCCAGCTGTCCCGATGGCGTGGGAACGATTCCGAACTGCCGAACCAGGTATTCGCCATGTGTTCCCGGTCCCCAACCACCCTTTGCCGCCAGGCCTTTGGCGGCCAGCCCCCATCGCTGGCCGGCGGTGAGGTGCTGCATCAGGTCGATGACGTCGGCCGAATCGGGGATTGCGGACAGCTCCGCCGCGAACCGTGCCTGCCGCTGCAGCGTCCACTGCGTCTGGCCGAATGCGGTGTAACCACGCCGCAGCCGGCGTGATTCGACCACGGTGGCGGTGTCGCCGCCCTCTGCGATGACGCCCTGCACCTGCCGAGCCGCCCGGACCGGGTCGCCCAATAGCGACCACAACTGCTCGGACGCGCGATTGTCGGATTCCGTGATGGCTTTGACGGCCAGGTCCTTGGCGCGTAACGAATCGCCGCGCAACGCCGCGATGGCCAACGGCACTTTGATCGTCGACCAGGCGACCCCGGACCACCACCGGCCCAGCGAATAGGTTCGGTCGGGACGGGCGACGGCGATACCGATGTTGGCCGGCAACGCGGCGGCAAGCTGTTCGAAGCTCGCTTCCAGCGCAAGCTCGAGAGGCCGGGAAGTCATGGCGCTAACGGTGAATCGGCCACACCGGATCACCACAGTCGACACCCTGGGCCGACAACTGACGCTTGAGGACCTTGAAGGTCACCGTCCGCGGGAGTTCGGCGCTGATCCGGACGTACGAGGGCCATTGTTTGGGCCCGAGGTCGGGCTGCTCGGCGAGGAAGGCGCGGAACTTTTCGGCGTCGAAGCCGCTGTCCGGTGCCATCACCAACGCCGCCATCACCTGGTCGCCGACAACCGGATCGGGCACCGCATACACCGCCACCTCGGTCACGTCGGGATGGCGCAACAACACCCGCTCGATCGGGGCCGCGCCAAGGTTTTCGCCGTCGACGCGCATCCAATCACCGAGGCGCCCGGCGAAGTAGGCGTAGCCGGCGTCATCACGATAGGCGAGATCGCCACTGTGGTACACCCCGCCCGCCATCCGCTCGGACTCGGCGGCCTCGTCGTTGTAATAGCCCTCGAAACGGCCCGCCCCAGCGGTGTTCACCAGCTCGCCGACCACTCCGGCCGGACATGGTTGGCCGGTATCGGGATCGACGATCTCGATACCCTCGGGTAGCGGACCCAATGCACCCGGCGGGGTGTCGGGGGTGCGGGCAATCGCCACGCCGCCTTCGGTGGAGCCGAACCCGTCCTGCACGACACACCCGAACCTGGCGCCGAAGCGCTCGATGTCGGCGGGTACGCCCTCGTTGCCGTATACCGCTCGTAGCGGGTTGTCCGCGTCGTCGGGCTGCTCTGGCGTGGCGAGCACATACGACAACGGCTTGCCCACGTAGTTGGCGTAGGTGGCGCCGTAGCGGCGAATATCAACCAGGAAGTTCGACGCAGAGAACTTGCGCCGCAACGCCAACGATCCCTGGCATGCCGCCGCCACCGCCCAGCCCACCAGCACGGCGTTGGAGTGAAACAACGGCATCGACACGTAGCAGACATCGTCGCGGCCGAGATCGAATCGCTGTGTCATCGTCACACCGGCGATCGCGACCTTGCCGTGGCTGCACTTGACCGCCTTGGGCTCGCCACTGGTACCCGAGGTGAAGATCAGCATGAACAGGTCCGCGGGCGCCGCGGATTGGAAAGACGGCTCGGCGTCTCGATGTGCGGCCACCTCGTGGGCCCATTCCTCGGAGTCGACGTTCAGATGCTCGATACCGTGCAGCGGCTCTGCCGAATTCGAATCGGCCAGCACCACCTGGCAGTCGGCCCGGGCGATGTCACGGGCCAGCGCCTCGCCGCGCCGCACCGGGTTGAGCCCTACAGGCACAATCCCCGACATTCCCGCCGCCACCAGCATCGCCGAGAAGAACGGGGTGTTCTCCAGCAGCACACCGATGTGCGGCGGTCGGGTCGGGTCGAGGCGCTCCCGCAGCGCCGCCGCGATCGCGGCGGCGTGCCGCACATGATCATGCCAGCTGGTGAACGAGTCCTCGAACAGGACGCCGCGATCGTCGATCTCGGCCAGCGGCACCAGTAGCCGGGTGACTGTCAGGTCGGACGGGATCACAGCTGCGAGCGACGACCGGCTCAGGCCGGGGTCTCCGCCAGTTCACGGCCGATCCGGCGCAGCTGCCCGGTGGCACCGCCCAACGCGAACTCGGCTTCTTTGGCGGCCAAAAAGTAACGGTGCACCGGGTGGTCGGTGTCGACGCCCACGCCGCCGTGTACGTGCACGATGGTGTGCGCCACCCGGTGCCCGGCGTCGGCGGCCCAAAACGCCGCGCTGGCCACATCGATGTCGGCGGTGACGTCCTCCGACACGCGCCAGGCCGCCTGGGTGAGCGTCAGCCGCAGTCCCTTGACGTCGATGTAACCGTCGGCCAGCCGCTGTGCCACCGCCTGGAAGCTGCCGATCGGGCGGTCGAACTGCTCACGGGTGCGAGCGTATTCGGCGGTCATCTGCAATCCACGCTCGAGCACTCCGAGCTGAAATGCGCTGCGGCCCAAAGTTGCAAGCGCCTCGAGCCAGACCGCGGCCTCGGGGCCGCCAACCATCCGGGTGCCGTTCACTCCGGTGCCGTCCAGCGCGAGGTGACCCACGCTGCCCAGGCCGGTGGTCTGGATCGCGGTCATCGAAACTCCGGGGTCATCGGCCGCGACCAGGAAAACCGCAGTGCCGGAATCGGTTTCGGCTGGAACCAGGAAAGCGTCGGCCACCGGGCCGAAGCCGACCTGGGTACGGGTGCCGGTGAGACGGTAGCCGTCCCCAGCGCGAGTGGCCTGCACCGGCCCCTCGCCCATCTCGCCCATGAGCGCGACGCTGAGGATCTTCTCACCACTGACCGCCGCCGCGCCCCACTCCTCCTGCAAATCCGCCGAACCGAAGCGGGCCAGCGCGCCCGCACCCAGCATCACCGACTCCAAGTACGGGACGGCTGCCAGCTGATGACCCAGCGCCACCAGCACGGCCACTTGTTCTAGCACCCCGAAACCGTCGCCACCCACCGACGTGGCCGAGGCGCTGGACAGAATGTCGGCGTCGATCAGCTTGCGCCACAGCTCCCGGTCGAATCGTTGCTCGAGCCCGTCGAGCTCACGCTGATGCTCGGGCGTGCACACCGCGTCGACGATGGTGTCGACCAAACCGCCGAGGTCCTGTGCGGCTTCGGTCGTCGTGAAATCCATGGAGGTGCTTCCTTTTCCTCAGCGGTTGGCTCGGGGCAGGCCCAGTGCGACCATCCCGATGATGTCGCGCTGCACTTCGTTGGTGCCGCCGCCGAAGGTCAGGATCAGGCACGCCCGGTGCATTCGCTCAACCCGGCCGCGCAGCAACGCGCCCGGTGAATCCTGGCGCACGGTGGCCGCGGTACCCAAAACCTCCATCAGCAGCCGGTAGGCCTCGGTGGCCAGCTCGGTACCGAACACCTTGGCCGCCGACGCGTCGGCCGGCGACAGGGACTGGCTTTCGGACCCCCCTTGTCCGGAGGCCAGTTCCCAGTTGATCAGCTTGAGCACCTCGGCCTTGGCGTGCACCCGGGCCAGGTTGAGCTGCACCCACTCGGAGTCGATGAGGCGGGCACCGCCGGCGTCCTTGGTGTTCTGCGCCCATTCGCGGACCTCGCGCAGGGCCAGGAAGATCGGTTGCGGCGACACCAGCGCGACCCGCTCGTGGTTGAGCTGGTTGGTCACCAGCTTCCAGCCGCCGTTCTCCTCGCCGACAAGGTTGGTCACCGGTACCCGCACGTCGGAGTAATAGGTGGCGCTGGTGTCCACCCCTGCCATGGTGTGCACCGGCGTCCAGGAGAAGCCCTCCGCGGTCGTCGGCACCACCAGCATCGAGATGCCGCGGTGCTTCTTGGCTTCGGGATTGGTCCGCACCGCCAGCCAGACCCAGTCCGCGTAGGCGATCAGGCTCGTCCACATCTTCTGGCCGTTGATCACGTAGTCGTCGCCGTCGCGGACCGCGCTGGTGCGCAGGTTCGCCAGGTCGGTGCCGGCGCCGGGCTCGGAGTAGCCGATCGAGAAGTGCAGCTCCCCGGCCGCGATCTTGGGGAGGAAGAACTTCTTCTGCTCGTCGGTGCCGAAGGCCATGATCGTCGGCGCCACGCTGTTGATCGTCAGGAACGGCACCGGCACACCGGCGATCGCCGCCTCGTCGGTGAAGATCAGCGAGTCCATCGGGGAGCGATCCTGGCCGCCGTACTCCTTGGGCCAGTTCAGGGTGAGCCAGCCGTCTTTACCCATCTGCGCGACGGTATCGCGGTACGCGTTGCCGGTCCCGACCTCGCCCTGCGTCGAGCTCAGTGCCTCGCGGCGCTCCGGGGTCATGAGGTTGGTGAAGTACGACCGCAGCTCGCGACGCAGCTCCTCCTGTTCAGGGGTGTAACTGATGCGCATTCCAGCCGTCCTTTAGCTAACGTGACACGCCTCGATCAGCCGACGTTACCCGGCCGACGACTACCCGTTCGTATTCCCGGTTGTAACACGTTCTAGTCTGGGAATCCAGCGACCGTTTCCCCGGCCGTATCGGGGCTCTATGGTGGAGCTACATGACTGATGGGGCATGTCCTCGGATTGAAAACCAGGTTCAAGGAGGGTGCTGTGCGGGTGATCGTGGATCGTGACCGGTGCGAAGGTAACGCGGTGTGCTTGGGAATCGCGCCGGATATCTTCGACCTGGACGACGAGGATTATGCCGTCGTGAAGCTTGACCCGATTCCGCCCGAGCAGGAGCAGCTGGCCGAGCAGGCGATCGCCGAATGCCCGCGCGCAGCATTGCTACGCGAAGACTGAAGTGCGTGGCCCGAAACTAGAGGTATTCATAAATTGACTAGCAGCACGAACGCGACCGATCTGTCCGGAAAGGTCGCGGTGGTGACCGGTGCGGCCGCGGGGCTGGGACGGGCCGAGGCGCTCGGCTTGGCCCGATCCGGCGCCACGGTCGTCGTCAACGACATCGCCGGCGCGCTGGATGCCTCCGACGTCATCGATGAGATCAAC
>CAYNLB010000188.1:0-6632 GCA_964397935.1 uncultured Mycobacterium sp. | reverse complement strand
GTTGGCGGTGTTGACCCGCGGGGCGGTCGGGTTGGCCGGCGAGGACGCCCCCGCGCTGGCCGGCGCGGCGGTGTGGGGCCTGGTGCGATCCGCGCAGGCCGAGCACCCGGGCCGCATCGTGTTGATCGACTCCGACGGCTCACTGGACCTGGAAGCGGTAATTGGTTGCGGTGAACCACAAGTGGTGGTGCGCGGGGGTGTGGCCTATCAGGCCCGGCTGAAACCGGTGAGCGCGCGACCGTTGTTGCGGTTGCCGGATCCCCCCGCGGTGTGGCGGCTGGCCGCCGGCGAGGGGGGAACGCTGGAGAATCTGGCGGTGCGGTCGTGCCCGCCGGTGGAACTGGCCGCCGGTCAGGTGCGGGTCGCGGTGGCCGCGGCCGGGGTGAACTTCCGTGACGTGTTGGTGGCATTGGGCATGTACCCGGGCGCCGCGGAGTTGGGCGCCGAGGGCGCCGGGACAGTGACCGAAACCGCCCCCGGCGTAACCGGGTTGGCGGTCGGCGATGCGGTCATGGGCATATTCGGACTGACGGGTTCGGAAGCGGTGGTGGACCAGCGGCTGGTTGTTCGCGTGCCGCGGGGTTGGTCGTGGGCGGAGGCCGCGGGCGTGCCGGTGGTGTTCTTGACCGCGTATTACGGGTTGTCGGTGCTGGCCGGGGTGCGGGCCGGGCAGCGGGTGCTGGTGCACGCGGCCGCCGGTGGGGTCGGCATGGCCGCGGTGCAGCTGGCCCGGCGCTGGGGCGCGGAGGTTTTCGCCACGGCCAGTCGCGGCAAGTGGGACACTCTGCGCGCCCTGGGGATCGACGATCGGCATATCGCCGATTCGCGGACGTTGGACTTCGAGGAGAAGTTCTCGTCCGCCACCGAAGGCCGGGGGATCGACGTGGTGCTCAACTCCCTGGCGGGCGACTTCACCGATGCGTCTCTGCGGCTGCTGGGTCCCGGCGGGTGCTTCATCGAGATGGGTAAGACCGATCTTCGTGATCCGGACGCCGTCGCCCAGACTCATCCGGGGGTGGGCTACCGGGCATTCGATCTGATGGAGGCCGGACCGGACCGCATCGCGGAGATGTTCGGCGAACTGATAGCGCTGTTTTCCGACGGGGCGTTGGCACCGCTGCCGGTCAAGGCTTTCGATATACGTTGTGCCGCAGACGCCTACCGGTTCGTGAGCCAGGCCCGCCACATCGGTAAGGTTGTGCTGACCATGCCCAACGGGCCCGCCGGGCTGGCCGGCGGGACGGTGTTGATCACCGGTGGGACCGGCATGGCGGGTTCGGCGCTGGCTCGCCACCTCGTCGACCGGCATGGGGTGCCCCACGTGATGCTGGTCAGTCGCAGCGGTGAGCGGACCGACGGGGCGGCGGAACTGGCGGCTGAGTTGCGCGACGCGGGCGCTTCGGTGTCGGTGCTGGCCTGCGATGTCGGAGATCGGGATGCTCTGGCGGGGGTGCTGGCGCAAGTACCGGCGCGCTACCCGTTGCGCGGGGTGTTTCATGCCGCGGGAGTGCTTGACGACGCGGTGATCGGTTCCTTGACGCCCGAGCGCATCGATGCGGTGCTGCGCTCCAAAGTCGACGGGGCCTGGAATTTGCACGAACTGACCCAGGACCTGGATTTGTCGGCGTTTGTGATGTTTTCGTCGATGGCGGGAATCGTGGGCGCCCCGGGTCAAGGCAATTACGCGGCGGCCAACAGTTACCTCGACGCGTTGGCGGCGTATCGCCGTGCGCGCGGACTGCCCGGCTTGTCGGTGGCCTGGGGGATGTGGGAAGAAGTGTCGTCGATGACCCAACACCTCGGTGACCGCGACAAAGCCCGGATGAGCCGAGTCGGACTGGCCGCGCTGCCCACCCGGCAGGCGCTCGAGCTGTTCGACACCGCGCTCGTGGGTGAGCAGGCTGTGGTGGTGGCGACCCGCCTGGACACGGCCGCACTCACGCGCAACAGCGCCGCGTTACCGCCGCTGTTGAGCAAGTTGGCCACTCGCCCGGCCCGACGGGTTCTCGACCACACCGACATGGTGTCGATGACGGGCCTGCGGGCGCGGCTGCAGGGCTTGACCGCCGAGCAGCGGCAGCGCGAGCTGGTGGAGCTGGTCTGCAGCAACGCCGCCGCGGTGCTGGGTCACGCCGCCGCGGACGTCAGCGCCGAGCATGCTTTTCAAGAACTGGGTTTCGATTCGCTGACCGCCGTAGAACTCCGCAACAGGCTCAAAATCGCTACCGGACTGACTCTTTCGCCCACCCTGATCTTCGATCACCCCACACCCTCGGCCCTGGCCGGGCACCTCGGCACCCAGTTGGCCACCGCAACCACCGGCGGCCCGCCCGATCCTCTGGCTCGCTTCGACGACATCGCCCGTGAACTGCAGGCACTGATCGACCAGCCCGAGTGGAAAGCCGACGACAAGGCGCAGCTCGTCGCCCGCCTGCAAAACATGCTGGGCACCCTGACGAGCCCGCCGCCGAACAGCCACCCCGAATACCCCGAAGACGCCTTCGACGACGACATCAGCACCGCAACCGAAAGCCAGCTTTTTGCCATCCTCGACGAGGAACTCGGCCCTTAGCATGACCGACGTGGCAATCATCGGGCTTGCGTGCAGGTTTCCCGCCGCCGCAAACCCCGGCGAATTCTGGCGTCTCATATGCGAAGGAGCGGAAGCAACACAGTTTGCAGATGGCGTTGCGGAGTTCGACGCCGACTTCTTCAACCTGTCGCCACGCGAGGCCGCCGCGATGGACCCGCGCCAGCGATTGGCGCTCGAACTGACCTGGGAACTGTTCGAAGACGCTTTCGTTGTACCGGAAGCGGTGCGCGGACAGCCGGTTTCGGTGTACCTCGGAGCGGTCACCGATGATTACGCCGTCCTGACGTTCCGCGAGGCCGCGGAAAACCTGAATCACCATTCGTTTGCCGGCATCAGCCGGGGCATGATCGCCAACAGGATCTCGTACGCCTTCGGGTTGCACGGACCCAGCATGACCGTCGATTCCGGTCAATCGTCTTCCCTGGCGGCGGTTCACCTTGCGTGCGAAAGCCTGCGCACCGGCCAGTCGCCGTTGGCGGTCGCCGGGGGAATCCACCTCAACCTGGCCGACGAAACGGCAATGCTGGAAAGAAAATTCGGCGCGGTGTCCGCCTCGGGGCATACCTATGCGTTCGATCGCCGCGCCGACGGTTACGTGCGCGGCGAAGGCGGTGCACTGGTGCTGCTGAAGCCGTTGGCCGCCGCCGTCGCGGATGGGGATCGCATTCACGCCGTCATCCGGGGAAGCGCGGTCGGCAATACCGGGCACAGCGCCGGCGGTCAGACGGTGCCGTCCGCCGCCGGTGAGGCCGACGTGATCCGACGGGCGCTCGCCGACGCCGGCCTGCAAAGTCAGGACATCGACTACGTCGAGGCCCACGGTACCGGGACCAGGATCGGTGATCCGGTGGAGGCGAGGGCGCTGGGGGAGATCTTCGCTGGGCGCCAAGATCATCCGGTGCGTGTGGGATCGGTGAAGACCAATATCGGCCACGCCGGCGGCGCCGCGGGAATCGCGGGCCTGCTGAAGGCCGTGCTGGCGGTGGAAAACTCGATGATCCCGCCAAGCCTCAACTATGCGAGCTCGAATCCCGATATGGACCTGGAAAGCTCCGGTGTGCAGGTCAATACGACGTTAGTTCCGTGGGCGGTGTCGGACCGCCCGCGGCGGGCGGGGGTGTCGTCGTTCGGCATGGGCGGCACGAACGCGCATGTCATTGTGGAGGAATCCCCGGCGCTGCGACCGGAAACCGCCGTCGCCGACCGTGATACGCCGGTGGTGGCGTGGGTCTTGTCGGGTCGCTCGGAGCGGGCTTTGGCCAACCAGGCGCAGCGGTTGTTGGCCCATGTGACCAACGATCCGAAACTGAGGGTGCCCGACGTCGGGTGGTCGTTGGTAGCGACGCGCTCGGTTTTTGAGTACCGGGCGGTGCTGGTGGGCGGTGACCGCGCCGCTCTGATGGACGGTTTGGTGAACTTGACGGTCGGCGAGCCGGACCCGGGTGTGGTGGTGGGCCACGCGAAGCCGGCGGGCAAGACGGTCTTCGTGTTTCCCGGCCAGGGTGCGCAGTGGCTGGGAATGGGACGACAACTGCATGGCCGCTTTCCGGTGTTCGCGCAAGCTTTCGACGAGGCCGCCGCGGCGCTGGACGCCCGGTTGCGGATTCCGCTCCGCCAGGTGATCTGGGGTGCTGACCCGGAAGCCTTGGAGAACACCGAATTTGCGCAACCCGCCCTGTTTGCCATCGAGGTGGGGCTGGCCGCGCTCTGGCAGTCCTGGGGGGTGCGGCCTGATCTGGTGCTGGGTCATTCGGTCGGTGAGATCACCGCGGCGTATGTGGCCGGGGTGTTGTCGCTCGAGGATGCCGCAAAGGTGGTTGCGGCCCGGGGCCGGCTGATGTCTCAGTTGCCGGCCGGTGGGGTGATGGTGGCGGTGAGCGCGGGAGACGACGAGGTGGCGCCATTGCTGAGCGAGGGGGTCAGCATCGCCGGGGTCAACGGCCCCCGTTCGGTGGTGCTTTCCGGTGCGCAAGCCGCGGTGGATGCGGTCGCGGACCGGCTGGTGAGGATGGGCCGCCGCGTGCATCGTCTGGCGGTTTCCCATGCCTTCCATTCGGTGCTGATGGAGCCGATGCTGGAACCATTTGGCCGCGTGGCAGCCGATGTCGAGGCCCGGACGCCCCGGATCATTCTGCTGTCCAACGTTTCTGGGCGGCCGGCTGAAGCCGGCTACGGGTCGGCGCAGTACTGGGTCTCGCATGTTCGTCAACCGGTGCGGTTCCTCGACGCCGTGCACGCCGCCGAGGAGTTGGGTGCGGGAGTGTTTTTGGAGGTGGGTCCCGGCGGTGGGTTGAGCGCGGCGGTGGATCAATCACTGACCACCGAGAGGCCGGCCTCAGTGGTCACGATGCCGAAGGACCGGCCCGAAATCGATTCGCTGTTGGGTGCAGCCGGGCAGCTGTTCGCCTCGGGGGTGGGCGTGAATTGGCCGGCGGTCTTCGCCGGCTTGGTGACGCATCGAGTCGAGCTGCCGACCTACGGCTTTGTTCGCCAACCGTTTTGGTTGGGCGGGCGGGGAGATACAGTACCAGCCAACGTAAGTCAGCCGATGGACCGCGCCGAAGAGTTGCGCGGGCTGCCCGTCGAAGAACAGCATCGTCGGCTGGTCGAGTTGGTGTGTGAGCACGCTGCGGCCATTCTGGGCCATCCGGGCGGCCACGCCATCGATCGCGAGCGCGCCTTCGGCGACCTCGGGTTTGACTCGCTGACGGGCGTCGAGCTGCGCAACCGTCTGACAGCGGCTACCGGGTTGGCCTTGCCGCGGACGTTGATCTTCGACTATCCCAACCCGATGGCGCTGGCCGATCATGTTTGTCGGTTGCTCCATGACGACCACGGCGTAGCGAACGAGGACCAGATCTGGTCGTTGCTGAGAAAGATTCCACTGCGCGAACTTCGGCGAACTGGATTGCTCGACAAGCTGTTGTTCCTCGCAGGTGAGCAGGCGGCGATCCCGCCCGAACCGGGCGTCAGCGGGGACGCCATCGATTCCTTGAGCCCCGAGGCGTTGATCGCGATGGCGCTCAACTCAACCGATGACGACGACGTCGAATGACGAAAACGGCGCTGGCGGGCTTGATTACGCGAGTGATCCACGCGGGCAATACCACACATGTCGAATAAGCCGTATTTTTGCGCGGCCACAGCGGGCCGCCTAAACTTTCGGTATCAGGGGAACTTTCATCTGACCCGGCAAGACTCGAGAGAGTCTCGAGAGAGTAGAGCATGAGCGTCATCGCGGGTGTGTTCGGCGTGTTGCCACCGCATCGTTATAGCCAGAGCGAGATCACCGACCGGTTCGTCGAGTTCCCCGCGTTGCACGAGCACGCGGATGTCGTCCGCCGCCTGCACGCTGCCGCCAAGGTGAACAGCCGCCACTTCGTGCTGCCACTGGAGCGGTACGCGTCGCTGACCGACTTCGGCGAGGCCAACGAAATCTTCATCGAAAACGCTGTTGATCTCGGCTGCGAAGCGCTGTTGGGCGCGCTCGACGAGGCAGGCCTGCAGCCGCAAGACATCGACATGATTGCCACCACAACGGTCACCGGCGTCGCGGTGCCATCGCTGGATGCCCGGATTGCCGGGCGCCTCGGCCTGCGCCGGGACGTGCGCAGGATGCCGCTGTTCGGGTTGGGTTGTGCGGCCGGCGTGGCGGGGGTGGCGCGGTTGCACGACTACCTGCGCGGCGCGCCCGACGGCGTCGCGGTCCTGGTCTCGGTCGAGCTTTGCTCGCTGACCTTCCCTACGGTCAAACCGACGGTGTCGGGCTTGGTCGGAACGGCGATGTTCGGCGACGGGGCCGCCGCGGTGGTGGCCGTCGGCGAACACCGCGCCCAGCAAGTGTGCCCTGGCGGACCCGACATCGTGGATTCGCGCAGCCGTCTGTACCCCGAATCGCTGCACATCATGGGGTGGAACGTCAGTTCGGCCGGACTGCAGCCCGTGCTGCACCCGGAGCTGACGAACTTGATCGACCGGTACCTGGCCGACGACGTGAACGCGTTCCTGGCCACGCACGGGCTGACCAAGGACGACATCG
>CAYNLB010000187.1:5361-6747 GCA_964397935.1 uncultured Mycobacterium sp. | reverse complement strand
AGTCTTCCAAACTAGCGACGCGGGTTCGATTCCCGTCGCCCGCTCGGGCTGATATTTGCTCGACAGAGAGGCGCCATGAGCGACCTGAAAACGGACGCGGAAATCCATGGCTCATGCGCGTCGGACTATGTCGGAGTTCGCGACGCGTTCGAGCGCAACTTTGCGCTGCGCGGAGAGGTCGGCGCCGCCGTCGCCGTGTGGGTCGACGGAGCTCTGGTCGTCAACCTGTGGGGAGGCCGGGCCGATGCCGCCGGAACCCGGCCCTGGCAGCAGAACACCCTGACGACCGTGTTGTCCGGCACCAAGGGCCTGTCGTCAACCTGTGTCCACCAACTGGCCGATCGCGGGGAGCTGGACCTGCACGCTCCGGTGGCCCACTACTGGCCGGAGTTCGGGCAAGCGGGCAAACAGGACATCACGCTGGCCATGGTGATGAGCCACCGATCCGGGGTGATCGGGCCCCGCACCCGGATGAGGTGGGAACAAGTCGCCGACTGGGATTACGTCTGTGAACAGCTGGCCGCCGCGGAACCGTGGTGGGAGCCGGGCACCGCCCAGGGCTACCACATGACGACCTTCGGTTTCATCGTCGGCGAGGTGTTCCGCCGTGTCACCGGACGCACGATCGGTCAGTATCTGCGCACCGAGATCGCCGAACCGCTCGGCGCCGACGTCCACGTCGGCCTGTCGCCGGCCGAACAACGCCGCTGCGCCGATCGGGTGAACAAGCCGCACGCGCGAGACCTGCTGGCCGATGCGCACGCCCCCGGCTATCCGACCCGCCTGTCCGATCATCCAAAGGCGGGACTTGCTATTTCGATGGGGTTCGCACCCGACGACGAACTGGGCTCGCACGACCTGCACCTGTGGCGCCAGCTCGAGTTCCCCGGCACCAACGGTCAGGTGTCGGCGCTGGGCCTGGCGACGTTTTACAACGCGCTCGCCCAGGAGAAGTTGCTGAGCCGCGAGCAGATGGACTTGGCCAGGACGTGCCAGGGCGGGTTCGAAACCGATTTGGTGCTCGGCCCCCGGGTCGCCGACCACGGGTGGGGTTTGGGCTACATGCTCAACCAGCGGTGTGTCAACGGACCCAACCCGCGGATCTTCGGCCACGGCGGTTTGGGTGGCTCGTTCGGTTTCGTCGATCTGGAGCACCGTATCGGCTACGGCTATGTGATGAATCGCTTCGATGCCACCAAGGCCAACGCGGACCCGCGCAGCGTCGCACTCAGCAACGAGGTTTATGCCGCGCTGGGGGTTCCGCTGCCGAGCCAGAAATAACCGCGCCCCCGCCGAACGCGCGTCGGTTCACCGATGCCGAAGTCAGTGCGGCCCGCCAGGTCCGCCTGGACCTCCCGGTCCGGGTCCGCCGGGTCCGCCCGGTCC
>CAYNLB010000187.1:0-5261 GCA_964397935.1 uncultured Mycobacterium sp. | reverse complement strand
GGTCCCCCAGGTCCGCCCGGTCCGGGTCCCCCAGGTCCGCCGGGCCCACCCGGTCCACCGGGTCCACCCGGCCCGCCGTGGCAATGAAACATGTCCGGGTTGTTACCCCAGCCGGGGTCCCAGAAATCACCCGGACACCACTTGGAGAAGGGCCCAGGCTGGGCTTCCACGGCTGCCGCGGCACCCACACCAGCGATCCCCAAGCCCATGATGATGGCGAAACCAGCTACAGCTAAGCGTGTTTTCATGGATCCGAGTTTTTCCCGAGAATCTGAAGCGAAGCTGAAGCAACGTATGCAAACGCCGGCGCGCTTTGGCGGCCGATGCGGGCCCCTACTTATACCTGCAACTTCCGGCCCCATTGGGCAGTGCTGAGCTACCTCACTTCTGGCAGGTGGGACACCAGAACACGTTTCGGCCCTCCAGCACTGCGGTACGGATTGGTCCTCCGCATACCCGGCAAGCCTCGCCGGCGCGTCGGTACGCATATGTCCGTGGTCGCCCGGGCAGATACGACGGCGGGCCATGGTCGTGTTCGGGCCGTACCACGATGATCTTGCCGCCGCGCAGACCGACCTTCATCAACGCCACCAGATCGGTCCACGCCGCGCCGAACTCCGCGTCGCCGACTTGCCGACCGGGCCGAAACGGGTCGATGCCGTTACGGAAGAGCAATTCGCTGCGGTACACATTGCCCACCCCCGCGAGGACGGTCTGATCCATCAGTAGCGCGCCAATAGGCCGGCGGGACTTGGCGATCCGTGCCCACGCCCAGGACGGATCGGCGTCATTGCGCAAGGGGTCGGGACCGAGCTTGGCCACCACGGCGCTGACCTGAGCTTCGTCGATCAACTCGCATACCGTCGGGCCACGCAGATCCGTGCCGTATTCGGCTCCGACCATGCGCATCCGCACCTGTCCGACCGGTTCCGGAAGCAAGGCATCGACCGGGCCTGAGGGAACGTGCCACTCGGTAAAGCTGCCGTACAGGCCGAGGTGCACGTGCACGATCGGGCCGCCCGCATAGTGGTGGAACAGGTGCTTGCCCCACGCGCCGGCACGCCGCAACACCCGGCCGTCCACCGCGGCGGCCGGACCAGCGAATCGGCCCTGCGGGCTGGACACCGCAACCGGCGACCCGCCGAACCGGCGTTGGTGCAGCCGTGCCAACCGGTGCAGGGTATGCCCTTCGGGCACGGACGCCGCTTACGCCGGAGCGCCGGGCACCGGCGGCGCTTGGTGGGTGCGTTCGTACTCGGCGAGAATATCGATACGGCGTTGATGGCGTTGCGCTTTCGACCATGGGGTGGTCAGGAAGGCGTCCACCATGGCCAGCGCCTCATCCACGGTATGCATGCGCCCACCGATGCCGATCAGCTGCGCGTTGTTGTGTTCGCGGGCCAGCTTCGCGACTTCGACATTCCACGCCAGCGCGCAGCGGGCCCCCGGGACCTTGTTCGCGGCGATCTGCTCACCGTTGCCGGATCCACCCAGCACGATGCCCAGGCTGTCGGGGTCGGCGACCGTGCGGGTCGCGGCCGCAATGCAAAATGCCGGGTAATCGTCCTCGGCGTCATAGCTGAAGGCACCGCAGTCGATCGGCTCGTGCTCGGACCGCTCGAGGTGCTCGATGATCTGCTGCTTGAGCTCGAATCCGGCGTGGTCAGAACCCAGGTAGACGCGCATGCCCGACATTGTGCCCGACACCGGCACGCCCTCTGCCGGGGGTCAGTCGAATTCGGGCTTCTCCGTGCGAGTCCGCTTGAGTTCGAAGAAGTGCGGGTAGGACGCGAAGGTCACCGAGGCGTCCCACAGCTTGCCCGCTTCCTCGCCGCGCGGAATTTTCGAGAGCACCGGCCCGAAGAAGGCCACACCGTTGACATGGATCGTCGGCGTGCCGACGTCGTCACCGACCGCGTCCATCCCGGCGTGGTGGCTCTTGCGCAACGCATCGTCGTAGGCATCGCTTTCCGCAGCCTCGGCCAACTCCGCCGGTAGACCGGCGTCGGCGAGCGACAGCTTGATGACCTCGGCGAGGTCTTTGTTGTCCTCGTTGTGAATGCGGGTGCCCATCGCGGTATAGAGCGGGTCCAGGACACCGGGGCCGTGGGCCTGCTCGGCGGCCATCGCCACCCGCACCGGCCCCCAGGCATGCTTCATCATCTCGCGATATTTGTCGGGCAGGCCCTCGCGGTTTTCGTTGAGGATGGCCAGGCTCATGACGTGCAAGTGCACCTCGATCTCGCGAACCTTCTCCACTTCGAGGATCCAGCGTGAGGTGATCCAGCACCACGGGCACAGCGGATCGAACCAGAAATCGGCTCGGTTTTTCGCGGGGGCGTTCTCGGGCATCGCAGCGATCCTCTCCGGAGAGTTCGAGACGGTCATGACACCGTTCAGCACAACCGTAGTCGCGACCGGCCTGTTCCCCGCCCCCGTCCACGGGTGCTTGAAGTGACCCGGCGCGGCTAGGTTGGACGCATGGGCGTTCCCAATCTCACTCAGGACCAGGCTGTCGAACGTGCGGCGCTGATCACCGTCGGCAGCTACCGGATCGACCTCGACATCACCGATGGCAAGGGTGCGCCCGGGGAACGAACGTTCCGGTCCACCACCACCGTGGCCTTCGACGCACTTCCCGGCGCGGACACGTTCATCGACATCGTCGCCGATAGCGTCCGCGGAGCCAGCCTCAACGGCCGCGATCTGGACGTTTCCGGATACGACGAATCGATCGGTATCCCGCTTCGCGGGCTCGAGGAACACAACGTCGTCGTCATCGACGCCGACTGCCGATACTCCAACACCGGTGAGGGGCTTCATCGTTTCGTCGACCCGGTCGACAACGAGGTGTATCTGTACTCGCAGTTCGAAACCGCCGACGCCAAGCGGATGTTCGCCTGCTTCGATCAACCCGACCTGAAGGCCACGTTCGACATCAAAGTGACCGCGCCCAAGCACTGGAAGGTGATCTCCAACGGAGCGACCGAGTCCGTCTCGGAGACGGACGGGGCCGGCGTACACAGCTTCGCCACCACTCCGCGGATGAGCACCTACCTGGTGGCCTTGATCGCAGGCCCCTACGCCGAATGGAAGGACACCTACAGGGACGAAAACGGCGAGATCCCGCTGGGCATCTACTGCCGGACATCGCTGTCGCAGTACATGGACGCCGAGCGCTTGTTCACCCAGACCAAGCAGGGGTTCGGCTTCTACCACGAGAGTTTTGGCCTGCCATATGCATTCGGGAAGTACGACCAGCTGTTCGTCCCGGAATTCAATGCCGGTGCGATGGAGAACGCCGGCGCGATCACGTTCCTCGAGGACTACGTATTCCGCAGCAAGGTAACCCGGGCCTCCTACGAACGACGCGCCGAGACGGTGCTGCACGAGATGGCGCACATGTGGTTCGGGGACCTGGTCACCATGAAATGGTGGGACGACTTGTGGCTGAACGAGTCGTTCGCGACGTTCGCCTCGGTGCTGTGTCAGAGCGAAGCGACCGAGTTCACCGAGGCGTGGACGACGTTCGCCAATGCGGAGAAGTCGTGGGCATACCGGCAGGATCAATTGCCGTCGACGCACCCGATTGCCGCCGAGATCCCTGATCTGGCTGCGGTCGAGGTCAACTTCGACGGCATCACCTACGCCAAAGGCGCTTCCGTGCTCAAGCAGTTGGTCGCCTACGTCGGACGAAATGAGTTCCTGGCTGGGGTGCGGGATTACTTCCGCGCTCACGCTTTCGGCAATGCCACGTTCGACGATCTGGTCAACGCACTGGAGAAGGCGTCGGGCCGCGACTTGTCCGACTGGGGTCGGCAGTGGCTGAAGACCACCGGGCTGAACACGCTGCGCGCGGATTTCGACGTCGACGCTGACGGGCGGTTCACCCGGTTCGCAGTAACCCAAGGCGGGGCCGCACCCGGCGCCGGCGAGACTCGGGTGCACCGGCTGGCGATCGGCATCTACGACGACTGCGTTTCCAGTGAGCCGGGCAAGCTGGTGCGGGTGCACCGCGAGGAAATCGACGTTGCGGGTTCTGTCACGGAAGTACCTGCGCTGGTTGGTATTTCGCGAGGCAAGCTGATCTTGGTCAACGATGACGACCTGACGTACTGCTCATTGCGGCTGGATCCCGAGTCGCTACAGACCGCGCTGCGGCGGATCGCCGACATCGCCGAGCCACTGCCACGCACGCTGGTGTGGTCGGCGGCGTGGGAGATGACCCGCGAGGCCGAGCTGCGTGCGCGCGACTTCGTCTCATTGGTATCGGGCGGGGTGCACCGCGAAACCGAGGTCGGGGTGTTGCAACGGCTACTGCTGCAGACCCAGACGGCGCTGGCATCCTATGCCGAGCCCGGTTGGGCGCGCCAGCACGGTTGGCCGCAGTTCGCTGACCGGCTGCTGGAATTGGCGCGCGCCGCGAAGCCCGGTTCGGATCACCAGCTCGCCTTCGTCAACGCGCTGTGCTCGTCGGTGTTGTCCGACCGGCATGTGGAGACGCTGACGGCCCTGCTCGACGGTGATCCCGGCCAGCTGGGTTTGGCGGGCCTCGACGTCGATACCGACCTACGCTGGCGCATCGTCACCGCGCTGGCGATCGCCGGCGCCATTGACGCCGACGGGCTCGCGACGCCGTGGATCGACGCCGAGGTGAAACGCGACCCGACGGCCGCCGGCAAGCGGCACGGTGCCCAGGCCGCCGCGGCACGGCCACAGTTCGACGTCAAGGAGAAGGCGTTCACCACGGTTATCGAGGACGACACGCTGCCCAACATCACCGGCCGCGCCATCATCGCGGGCATCGCGGCGCCCGGGCAAGGTGAACTGCTCAAGCCGTTCACCGAGCGCTATTTCGAATCGATACCCGGCGTGTGGGCACGGCGATCCAGCGAAGTCGCCCAAACGACCGTCGTCGGCCTCTATCCCCACTGGGACATCAGCGAGGCCGGTATCGCTGCCGCCGACACGTTCCTGAACGCCCCGGAGTCGGAGGTGCCACCGGCCTTGCGAAGGCTGGTGCTGGAGGGCCAGGCCGGGGTCAAGCGGGCGCTCAGGGCCCGCAAGTTCGACGCGACCGGCTCCGGGGCCTGAGCTCCGCGGCCTGAGCGAGTCTGCGGTCAGCGACGGGAACCGAGCGCATCGGCACTGTGGTCGCAGTTTCGACGCCACGGCCGCAGATTCGACGCGCGCGGACGGCGGCTGACTAGGC
The DNA here is from genome assembly GCA_964397935.1 of uncultured Mycobacterium sp. Classification (GTDB taxonomy): domain Bacteria; phylum Actinomycetota; class Actinomycetes; order Mycobacteriales; family Mycobacteriaceae; genus Mycobacterium. The sequence goes on along the minus strand of CAYNLB010000187.1, from coordinate 49 downwards.
CGGGGAGATTCCGGAACTGAGTACCCGGATCGCGCTGACCAACCCGTCC
>CAYNLB010000186.1:3450-6765 GCA_964397935.1 uncultured Mycobacterium sp. | reverse complement strand
GAGATGACCCGCCGCGCCTGGGTGACGAATACCGCTGCGCGGCTGAGCTTGTCCTCGAGCGAGCCGCCCCGTTCCATCTCCCTGGTCATCTCGCGATAGAACCGCTCGGAGGCGTGTTCGGCGCACGCCTCGACGATGGCGCCCTTGTCGGCGAAGTACTCATAGATCGTGCTGCGCGAGACGCCGGCCGTCTTGGCGATGTCGACGATGGTCGCCTTCTGCAATCCCTGCTTGCCGAAGCAGGCGAACGCGGATTCGACGATGAGCTCGCGGGTGTCGGTCGTCTGAGCCTGGGTCGTCATGGCACCAGCGCGCCCCTGGGCACCGACCCCGCGTCGGCAGCAGCGAAGGCGGCGTTGATGTCGGCGAGGTGGAAGGGCGTGGGCAGCAACCGGTGAAACGGGAAACTGGTGTGCCGCAGGAAGGACAGCCCGATCGCCAGCGTGGCGGGCTCGTAGAACATCACGCCGCGCACCGACTTGTTGCCGTAGACCAGCACGCTGGGGTCGAGCTCGAAGGTCCGTCCCATCCCGACGTTGCCGACCTCGAGCAGCGTGCCGCCGTTGTTGAGGAAGCCGATGCCGTCGGGAATGACGCCGGGCACGCCGACGACCTCGAGTACCCAGTCGGCCCCGATGCCGTCGGTGTGGCCGTGGACCCGCTCGGTGAGCTCGGCGGTCGACAGGCCGCCGGCGTCGATGCACCCGGTGGCGCCGAAGTCGGCCGCGACGTCGAGCCGTTCGGCGATCTTGTCGATGACGATCACCGCCGCGGCGCCCGCGGTCCGCGCCACGGCGGCGGCGTTGATGCCCAGCCCACCCGCGCCCTGGATGACGACGGTGTCGCCTAGCCGGACGTCGCGCAGGGCGAACAACACTTGGGCCAGTGCGCAATTGAGCGGCGCGACGGCCTCGTCGACGAGGTCCTCGGGAACCTTGTACAGCGGCTGGCGCGCGCTGGTGTAGTAGTACTCGCCGTGCGCGCCGATGAAGTGCGGCGCCTGGTCGTGGGTGCGGTACTCACCGGCCATCAGGTTCTGGCACGCATAAGAGCGGCCCCGCGAGCAGGCGTGGCATCGGCCGCAGAACCAGAAGTAGGGCGTGACGACGCGATCGCCGACCGCCAGCGGTTGGCCGGTCGCGTCGGTGGTCAGGCCCTCACCGAGTTCGGCTATCTCACCGACCATCTCGTGGCCCATGGCGAACGGGCACGGCAACGGCAGCTCGCCGCGGAAGATGTGCAGGTCGGATCCGCAGATCCCGGCCATCCGCAGTTTCAGCGCAGCGGTGCCCGGCGCCGGATCCGACAACGGGAATTCGGCCAGCTCGATCGGGCCGCCGGGCGCGGTCAGCAGTGCGAGCTTGGGCATAGGATCCTCCCTAGCAGGCCGGCGCCAGGATCAGGCCGCTGGTGGGCACGCCGGTGCCGGAGGTAACCAGCACGTGCTCGACGTTGCCAACCTGGTTGTGCGATGTGCCGCGCACCTGGCGCACCCCCTCGGTGATGCCGTTCATTCCGTGGATGTAGGCCTCGCCGAGCAGCCCGCCGTTGGTGTTGATCGGGAACTCCCCGCCCAGCGACAGTCGTTCGACGGTGGCGAAGTCCTTGGCTTCGCCGCGCCCGCAGAACCCGAGCTCTTCGAGCTGGGTGAACACGAACGGCGTGAAATGGTCGTAGATGAACGCGGTTTGGATGTCTTGCGGCTCGAGGCCGGAGTCGCGCCACAGCTGGCGGGCCACCACCCCCATCTCGGGCAGCCCGGTGATGTCGTCGCGGTAGTAGCTGGTCATCATCTCGCCGTCGGAGGCCGCGCCCTGGGCGGCCGCGGTGATGACGGCCGGCGGCTGCCGCAGGTCGCGGGCGCGTTCGGCGCTGGTCACCACCAGCGCGACCCCGCCGTCGCTTTCCTGGCAGCAATCCAGCAGGCGCAGCACGGGTTCGATGATCCACCGCGAATTCTGGTGGTCCTCCAACGTGATCGGGCGCTCGTAGAACCAGGCGTCGGGGTTCGTGGCCGCGTGCTTGCGGTCCACCACGGCGATGCGGCCGAAGTCCTCGTTGGTCACCCCGTACGTCGACATGTAACGCTGGGCGTGCATCGCAACCCACGCCGCGGGAGTGAGCAGCCCGAAGGGCGCGTAGTGCGCCATGAACAGCGGAGTCCCCAGGTCGGTGCGGCCGCTGCCGCCGAAGCGCATGCCGGAGCGTTCGTTGAACGCGCGCCAGCACACCACCACGTCGGCGACGCCGGTGGCGACGGCCATCGCCGCGTGCACCACGGTGCCGGCCGCCGCGCCGCCGCCGTGATGGACGCGGGAGAAGAAGCTCAGGTCGCCGATGCCGACATTGCGGGCGATGTCGATCTCGTCGCTGGAGTCCATGGTGAAGGTGACCATGCCGTCGACGTCGGCCGGTGCCAGGCCGGCGTCGTCGAGGGCGGAACTGACCGCCTCGCAGGCCAATTGCAGCTCGCTGCGCCCGGAGTCCTTGGAGAACTCGGTCTGGCCGATCCCGACGATGGCGGTGGCGCCGGGCAGCGTGCGGCTCACGCGCGCTCCCCGTCGAGCAGGCTGAGCACGGCGGTGCCCGAGACGTGATCGCCGAGGCTGTTGGAGGCCTTGAAGGTCACCTCGACGAAGTTCTCGCCGCCCGATCCTCGGGTCTTGCCGGTCACGCTGCCGGTGAACCGCAGCGGATCGTCGGGAAAGCACGGCACCCCGAGGCGAATCGACAGGTTCTTGACCATCGCCTCGGGCCCGGCCCAGTCGGTCAGGAAGCGCACGCAGTAGCCGTTGCTGGTCAGGATGTTCATGAACAGGTTGGGCGAGCCCTGCTTGTTGGCGTAGTCGCGGTCGTGGTGCACCGGCATGAAGTCGCGCGACGCGATCGCGCCGGCGACGATCATCGTTGTGGTGATCGGGATTTCGAGCGGGGTCACCTCGTCGCCGACGTTGATGTCGGCCCACTTCAGGGTGGTGGTGCGCGAGTGCGTGGTCGTCATCGGTTCCCTTCGGCATAGGTGCTGCCCATGGCGGCGAGCTGGGCGGAGGCCGGGCCGAGCGCGAGCTCGTTGTGCTTGGCCCACAGGAAGTAGCGGTGCAGGGGATAGGTGAGGTCGATTCCGATGCCGCCGTGCACCTGTTGGGCGGTGGCGGCGACCCGGGCGCCGGCCTCGGCGGCCCAGAATTTCGCGATGCGGGCGGCCCGGCGGGCCTCTTTTGCGGGCCGGTCGTGCGCGATCAGCCAGGCCGCGTGCCAGGTGGTCCAGCGGATCGCCTCGACGTCGATGAACGCGTCGGCCATCCGCTGCTGCAC
>CAYNLB010000186.1:0-3350 GCA_964397935.1 uncultured Mycobacterium sp. | reverse complement strand
CCGTCGTCGGTGCCGGCGGGAACCAGTACGGTGTCGGCGATCTGGGCGGCGGGGACCAGTTCCTTGACGCCGTCGAGGCGCCAGTTCGGGTCGTCGCGGCGCGCGGTGGTGCCGGGATTCTCCGGATCGGAGCGGCCGGGTTCGGTCAAACCGGCGGTCAGGATGCGGGTGCCCGCGATGACGTCGGGCAGGTAGCGGCGCCGTTGCTCGTCGGTGCCGTGCCGGGCGATCGGGTCGGCGCCCAGCACCAGGGTCGCGTAGGCGGGCACCGGCGCGACGGCGGAGCCCACCTCGGCGAGCAAGACGCCGAGTTCCACGAGGCCGCCGCCGTTCCCGCCGAACTGCTCGGGCAGCGCGGTGCCCAGCAGGTCGGCGGACGCGAGTTCGCGCCAGAGCGTGGCGTCGTGGCGGGTCTCGCCGGCTTCGAGTTCGGTGAGGCGCTCGGGGGTGGCCCGGCGCTCGAGAATGTCCCGGCCGAGCTTGGCGATCGTCTCCTGCTCTTCGGTGAACGTGAAATCCATGGAAGTCAGCCCACCGGACGGAACTGGTGCAGCACCAGGCCCCCGTCGAATTCCCGATAGAAGACCTCGACGTCCATGCCGACCGTGACGTCGGCCGGGTCGATGTCGCACAGGTTCGACACCAGCCGCACCCCCTCGGCGAGCTCGACCAGCACGACGATGTAGGGGTATTCGAAGAAGGGGAATTTCGGTTCGTGCGGCATCACGTAGCTGTAGACGGTGCCGTGGCCCGACGACTCGATCGCCGCCCAGTCCAGCGACCGGCACGCCGGGCACATGGGCCGGGGCGGGTGTCGCAGGGCCCCGCAGCCACCGCAGCGCTGGATCAGCAACTTGTGCTCGCGCAGGCCGTTCCAGAAGAACTCGGTGTCCCGGCTGATCGCCGGGGCCAACCGGGACGCCATCAGCGTTCCGGCCTGAATCGCAGCACCCGGAATCGCTGGCGCCCCAGCACCTCGCCGTTCTGGTCGGTGTATGTGGTCAGCCAGGTCAAAAAGAAGCCGGTGCCCAACGCCGTCTTCTTCTCCTCGGAGACCGATTCGTAGACCGCCGTGGCGCTGATGACGTCGCCCAGCCGGGGGTAGCGCTCGATCTCGAACTCCGAGTTGGTGGCGACGGTGCTGGTGTATCCGGCCTCGTCGAGGAACGCCGTTGGATTGCTGGTGATCTCGACCGGGGCCCCGCCCCGTTCCCCGATGCCTTCCAGTTTGGGGGACGGCATCGTCCAGGTCTGCAGCATGACCGGCGGTGACACGATGCCGCCGAACCGCGACGACGCCGCGAACTCCGGGTCGAGGTAGACCGGGTTCATGTCGTCGAGCGCGTGCGCCCAGTGCCGGATCATCGGCTGGTTGACCGGATCGGGTGCCACCGAGGGCTTCCCGGTGCCGCCGGTGGGCTGGCCGACGAGGGCCCGCACCTTGGCGCTGACGGCTTCTGAGTCGGTCACTGACTCTGTCCTCCTTTGTCGGGGGCTCGAAGGTCGCGGGGCGCGCGGGGCATGCCCAGCCCGGCCATGGCAATGATGTCACGCTGAATCTCGTTGGCGCCGCCGCCGAAGGTGTTGATGACCGCGAACCGGTACGCGGCTTCCAGGGCCCCGCGCACCGGCGCGTCGGTGCCGCGGCGTAACCCGTTGTGGTCGAGGACTTCCAGCAGCTGGCGGGCGACCTGCTGGGTCAGCTCGGTGCCGAACACCTTGGCCGCGGACGCTTCCCCCATGCTCAGCACGCCCTTGGTCATCGCCGCGTTGACCCGCGTGTTGACCAGCTTGTACGCGGCGACCTGGGCTTCGACGCGGGCGAGCGCGAGCTGCACCCACGGCCGGTCGATGACGCGGCCGCCGTCGAGCTCGGTGGTGGTGGCCCACTCCAGGGTCTTCTCGAACAGCGGCTCGAGGGCGCCGAGGTTGCCCAGGGCCGCGCGCTCGAAATTCAACTGGGTGGTGATCAGCTGCCACCCCTCGTTTTCGCCGCCCACCAGCGCGCTCGCCGGCACCCGCACGTCGTCGTAGAACGTGTAGAAAGTTGAGACACCCGGCATGGTGTGCAGCGGTTGCCAGGAGAACCCGGGCGAGGAGGTGGGCACGATGAGGATGGAAATGCCCTTGTGCTTCTTGGCATCCGGATCGGTGCGCGCGGCCAGCCAGACGTAGTCGGCGTAGGCGGCGCCGCTGGTGAACATCTTCTGCCCGTTGATCACGTAATCGTCGCCGTCGCGCACCGCGGTGGTGCGTATCGAGGCGAGGTCGCTGCCGGCGCCGGGCTCGGAGTAGCCGATCGCGAACTCGACGCTGCCGTCCAGGATCGCCGGCAGAAACTTCTGCTTCTGCTCCTCGGTGCCGCACTGCATCAGGGTCGGCCCGACCGTGTTGAGCGTCACCAGCGGGATCGGGGCGTCGACCCGCCGGGCCTCCTCGGAGAAGATGAACTGCTCGATCGCCGAGAAGCCGCGCCCGCCATACTCTTTGGGCCAGCCGACGCCGAGCAGGTCGGCCGCGGCCAGGGCGCGGACGCACTCCCGCACCTCCGGTCCGCCCTCCATGCGCTCGCGGACCGCGGCGGTCCGCTCGGGCGTCATCACCCGTTCCAGGGCGGCGCGGATCTCCGCGCGCAGCCGCTCCTGCTCGGGCGTGTACTCGAGGTGCACCGTCAGGCCCCGAGCCGTACCGGCATGCGCTTGACCCCGGGCACCATGGTGGCCCGCATCCGGTCCACCTCGCCCACCAACTCGAGCCGTGGGAAGCGGCGCAGCAGCTCGTCGAACATCACGCAGGCCTCCAGTCGCGCCAATTGCGCACCCACGCAGGAGTGTTCGCCGCACCCGAACGCGATGTGCGGGTTGGGGTGGCGGGTCACCTTGAACTCCTCGGAGTCGGGGCCGAAGATGTCCTCGTCGCGGTTGGCCGATCCGTAGAGCATGACCACGACGTCGCCCGCGGCGATGCGCCGGCCGCGGATCTCGACGTCGGTCGTCGCGGTCCGCGCCATGTGGACCACCGGGCTGTTGAAGCGCAGCATCTCCTCGACGGCGCCCGGGATCAGGCCGGGATCGTCGACCAGCAGGCGGCATTGGTCGGGATGGGCGATCAGCGCCAGCGTGCCCAGCGCGATCAGGTTGCGGGTCGTCTCGTTGCCGGCCACCAGCAGCAGGAACGCGAAGTTGAGCAGGTCTTCGTCGGTGAGCCGGTGCCCGTCGATCTCGGCGCCGGCCAGGACCGACAGCAGGTCGTCGCGGGGCTCGGTGCGCCTGGCCGCGATCAGTTTCTGGAAGTACTCGTAGAGCTGCCCCATCGCGACCGTCGAGTCGAGTTCGATCTCCGGGTCGGCG
>CAYNLB010000185.1:0-6930 GCA_964397935.1 uncultured Mycobacterium sp. | reverse complement strand
ACTACGAGATCTGGGACGACGGCTGGACGGTGGTCACCAAGGACCGCAAGTGGACTGCCCAGTTCGAGCACACACTGCTCGTCACCGACGCCGGCGTCGAAATTCTCACGCTGCCATGACGCACCGGGCGATCGCCGGCAAGCGGTCAGCGGGGCGTTGCCGTCGCCGCGCGACGCGATGTCGAACTGGATCTGGTCGCCGATCTGTCGGCTTCCCGTCTCGACGTCGACGCCGTCTTCGGTTTGCTCGGCCCGTCCACCGCCGTGGCGACCGCGGCCGGCAACCCGGTTGCGGGCATGACGACGCGAAGCTCGTGTGAACCGCGGCGCACAGATCTCTCGAACGGTGCGACCGGAATGGGGGTGGGCGCACGGAATCTGGAGGAATCGTCCCGCGTGCACGCCCATCGGCTGTAGCGTGCGTAGGTGCCTTCGATGATGACCACGCTGGACGGGTTTCCCGTCGCGGTGAGCGTGGCGGGTCCGGACAAAGGCGTCGTCGTCGTCATGCTGGGTGACGAAGAGCGTGCACCCACCGCCTACAACGCGGTCTGCGAGCGTTTGCACACGGCATCGTTGAAGACGGTCGTTATGGGCTTTGATCCGCGCCTGACATCCAAGTCGGTAGTTGGCATTCTCGACGCGCTGGGAATCGGATGGGCCGTGGTGGTCGGCGACCGTGCCGGTGGCCCACTCGCCTGGCAGCTGGCGGCAACCAAGCTGGGACGGTTCGTGGGTCTGGTGGTGATCGATAGCGGACATCCGCGGGTGGCCGATCGCGACGGTCTGGTGGGCGATGAACACTGCCCGCCGGTGGAGATCGGCACGACCATGCTGTTCGGTTCCCCGGCAGCGGGGGCGGTGGCCCGGGCCAGCCAGCGGTTCGTTTATGCCGAATCCCGCGTGGTGCACCTGGGACGGCGCACGGTGCAGGAGTCGACCGCACAGTTGGCCTCCGAAATCGTATTGCGCACCAGTACCTGGTAGGGCCTGGTTGACTAACGGTCATGGCTCACGAGGAGAGTGCTGTGACCGCCCCGAATTCTCCGATGTTGTCGTTGGCCGCGCTGGAGCAACTGGTGGGCGTCGGCGCAGTCGACACCGTCATTGTGGCGTTCGCCGACATGCAGGGCCGGCTCGTGGGCAAACGGGTCGCCGCGAGGCTGTTTGTCGAGGAGGTGGCCGCCCACGGTGCCGAGTGCTGCGGTTACCTGCTGGCCGTCGACGTCGAGATGAACACGGTGCGCGGCTATGCGATGTCGAGTTGGGATACCGGGTACGGCGACATGGTGATGAGGCCCGACCTGTGCACCCTCCGGCTCATTCCCTGGCTGCCCAACACGGCTCTGGTGATAGCCGACCTCGCCGCGGTTGACGGCGACGCGGTTGCAGTGTCACCCCGGGCCATTCTGCGCCGCCAGCTCGACCGCCTCGGTGAGCGCGGCCTGGTCGCCGATGTCGCTACCGAGTTGGAGTTCATCGTGTTCGACCAGCCGTACCGCCAGGCGTGGGCCACCGGGTACCGCGGGCTTACTCCGGCCAGCGACTACAACATCGACTATGCGATCTCGGCGTCGTCGCGGATGGAGCCGCTGCTGCGCGACATCCGGCATGGCATGCAAGGTGCGGGACTGCAATTCGAGGCTGTCAAAGGCGAATGCAACATGGGCCAGCAAGAGATCGGCTTCCGCTACGACGAGGCGCTGGTCACCTGCGACAACCATGTCATCTACAAGAACGGCGCCAAAGAGATCGCCGACCAGCACGGCAAAAGCCTGACGTTCATGGCGAAATACGATGAGCGGGAAGGTAACAGCTGCCATATCCACCTCTCGCTGCGCGACCAGGACGGTTCCGCGGTGTTCGCCGACGACGACGGCTCGCATGCCATGTCGCCGATTTTTTGCGATTTCGTTGCGGGGTTACTGGCCACGCTACGCGATTTCACGCTGTTCTATGCGCCAAATATCAACTCTTACAAGCGATTCGCTGACGGCAGTTTCGCGCCCACGGCGGTGGCCTGGGGGCTGGACAATCGCACCTGCGCCCTGCGGGTGGTCGGCCACAAGCGCAACACCCGAGTCGAGTGCAGGGTTCCCGGAGGCGACGTCAACCCCTACTTGGCGGTGGCGGCGCTGATCGCCGGAGGGCTGTACGGTATCGAAAAGGGGCTGGCGTTGCCCCGGCCGTGCGCGGGTAATGCCTATGAGGCAACCGGCGTTGAGCGGTTGCCCGCCACGCTCGCCGAGGCGGCCGCGTTGTTCGGCGAGTCGGCGCTCGCGCGGCGTGCGTTCGGCGACGAGGTCGTCACGCACTACTTGAACAACGCTCGCGTGGAGTTGGCGGCGTTCAACGCGGCGGTCACCGATTGGGAGAGGATGCGTGGTTTTGAACGCCTCTAGGCCGGGGCCGGTGGTGGGCTTGACCACCTACCTGGATCAGGCGCAGACGGGCGTGTGGGACGTCCTGGCCGGTTTCTTGCCGGCCAACTACTTCCAGGGCATCACCATGGCCGGCGGTATCGCTATGCTGCTGCCGCCGCAGCCGGTCGATTCAGACATTGCCAGCCGGGTGCTCGACAGCCTGGACGGTCTGGTGATCACCGGCGGCAAGGACGTCGACCCCGCCGCCTACGGTCAGCAACCGCACCCGGACACCGACGAGCCGGGCCCGGTGCGTGACGCCTGGGAGTTCGCGCTGCTGCGGGGCGCGCTGCGGCGGGGGCTACCGGTGCTGGGCATCTGCCGGGGCGCGCAGATGGTCAATGTCGCGTTCGGTGGGACGCTGCATCAGCATCTGCCCGACGCCATCGGTCACAGCGGCCATCGGGCCGGCAACGCGGTGTTCGCCTCTCTGCCGGTGCGTGCGGTAGCCGGGACGCGGCTGGCCGCGTTGCTCGGGGAATCGGTCGAGGTGCGGTGCTACCACCACCAGGCGGTCGCCGATGTTGGTGAGGGACTGGTGGTCAGCGCGTGGGACGCCGACGGGGTGATCGAGGCGCTGGAGGCGCCGGGGGAGAGGTTCGTGCTTGCCGTGCAGTGGCACCCGGAGGAAGATCTGGCCGACCTGCGGCTGTTCTCGGCGATCGTCGACGCGGCGCGGTCGTATGCGAGCGCCCGATGAGCGCCGTCGCACTGGTCAATCCCGCGACCGAAGACGTGCTGGGATCGGTCGAGCACCTCGATGCCGCCGCGGTCGACGACGCGGTGCAGCGCGCGCGTGCGGCCCAGCGGCGCTGGGCGGCCCTGTCGCCGGCGGGGCGTGCGGCGGGCCTGCGGGCATTCGCCGCCGCCGTCGACGCCCACACCGACGAACTGGCCGCGCTGGAAGTGGCCAACTCCGGGCATCCGATCGCGTCGGCGGAATGGGAAGCCGGCCACGTGCGTGACGTGCTGACGTTCTATGCCGGCAGCCCGGAACGACTGTCGGGCAAGCAGATTCCCGTCGCCGGGGGGCTCGACGTCACCTTCAACGAACCGCTGGGCGTGGTCGGCGTGATCACGCCGTGGAACTTCCCGATGATGATCGCGTCGTGGGGCATCGCACCGGCCCTGGCCGCCGGCAACGCCGTGCTGGTCAAACCCGCCGAGTGGACGCCGCTGACCACGATGCGGCTCGGCGAGTTGGCGGTGGCAGCCGGGCTCGACGAGGATCTGCTGCAGGTGTTGCCGGGAACGGGCGCGGTGGTCGGGGAGCGGTTGGTCACTCACCCCGAGATTCGCAAGATCGTGTTCACCGGGTCCACCGCAGTCGGCAAAAAGGTGATGACCGGCGCGGCCGCGCACGTGAAACGAGTGACGCTGGAACTGGGTGGTAAGAGCGCGAATATCGTCTTCTCCGACTGCGACCTGGAGCGTGCCGCGGCGACCGCTCCGGCCGGGGTATTCGACAATGCCGGGCAGGACTGCTGCGCCCGCAGCCGGATCCTGGTTCAGCGCAACGTCTACGACCGGTTCATGGAGCTGCTGGAGCCGGCGGTGCGCGGCGTCGTCGTCGGAGACCCGCGAGAACGTGACACGGAGATGGGTCCGCTGGTGTCGGCAGCGCACCGCGACAAGGTGGCGTCCTATGTGCCCGAAGGTGCACCCGTCGCGTTTCGCGGCGCCGCGCCCTCCGGACGCGGATTCTGGTTTCCGCCAACCGTTCTGACCCCTCAGCGCGCCGACCGCGCCGTCGCCGAAGAGATCTTCGGTCCGGTCGTAACCGTGCTGGCGTTCGATGACGAGCACGACGCCATCGCGCTGGCCAACGACACCACCTACGGCCTGTCGGGATCGATCTGGACCGACGACCTGTCCCGCGCGCTGCGGGTGTCGCGGGCGGTCGAGGCCGGTAACCTGTCGGTGAATTCGCATTCTTCGGTCCGCTACAACACGCCCTTTGGCGGTTTCAAGCAGTCGGGACTGGGACGTGAGCTGGGCCCGGACGCGCCGCTGCAGTTCACGGAGACCAAGAATGTGTTCATCGCGATCAGAGAAGAGGGCTAGTGGTTCCGTTCGATCTCTCCCGACGTCTGGCGGGCCGGGTGGCAGTGATCACCGGCGGTGGCAGTGGCATCGGATTGGCAGCGGGACGGCGGATGCATGCCGAAGGAGCGACGATTGTCGTAGGTGACATCGACGTCGACGCCGGCGCCCGGGCGGCCGAAGAGCTGTCCGGATTGTTCGTGCTGACCGATGTTTCCGACGAAGACGCGGTCGACGCGCTATTCGATACCGCGGCGCGTTCCTGCGGCTCGGTCGACATCGCCTTCAACAACGCCGGCATCTCACCGCCGGAAGATGATCTGATCGAGAACACCGAACTCCGGGCGTGGCAGCGAGTTCAAGACGTCAACCTCACATCGGTGTACCTCTGCTGCCGGGCGGCGTTGCGGCACATGGTGCCCGCGCAGAAGGGCTCGATCATCAACACGGCGTCGTTCGTGGCGGTGCTGGGGTCGGCGACGTCACAGATTTCCTACACTGCCTCCAAAGGCGGAGTCCTGGCCATGTCGCGGGAGCTGGGGGTGCAATTCGCCCGTCAAGGCATCCGGGTCAACGCGCTGTGCCCGGGTCCGGTCAACACTCCGCTGTTGCGAGAGCTTTTCGCGAAGGATCCCGAACGGGCCGCGCGCCGGCTGGTGCACGTGCCGGTGGGCCGTTTCGCCGAGCCCGAGGAAATCGCCTCGGCGGTAGCGTTTTTGGCCAGCGACGACGCCTCTTTCATCACCGCCTCGACGTTCTTGGTCGACGGCGGTATCAGCTCCGCTTATGTCACACCGCTCTGACCGCCGCACTCGCTAGCTGTATGAGGGCGAGACCGGCGGTTCGCCGGGCCCCATCAGACCGACCGGCTCGTACACCCAGCCGCGCTTCGGCTCCGCGGCCACGGGGTCTGGCGCGGTCGCCCTTGTCCAGGTCCGCGGCACCGACAGCAACCCGATCGACGTTCCCCGGCCAAAGCCAGCGGTAGGCATCGGACGGGTGAGACCGCCCGGCTTTGGGAAGAGTGATCGCAATGCCGCGGCCTTGTTGCGGGAATTCAGGCGGCTAAGCGCCAGGCCCGACGGCGCGGACAGTGCTGCGAGTCTGGACAGGGACGAGGTGACCGGGGCGAGCAACACATCGAATGTTGTCAGCGTCGTCGAGGACAACTCTTCGAGTATTTGCGGGATGGCCGACATCACTTGGTAGCCGGCCGATATGACTTGCGGCGCCGCCGTCAGTGCCCAGATTCGGCAGGGTCGGGTGCCGAACGCGTTCGGGCGCGCCGCCTCCGCTTGGGTTGGCGGTGAGGTGAACAAGGTGACCTTCGAAGCGTTGGCCAAGGCGCCGGCATAGGCGTATAGGGCGTGGATGTCCTTGGCCCACATCCGTTCGTATGCGGCTTCAGTGTCGGCGATTGCGGAGGCCGTTTGGCCCAGGTAATTCGTCGATACCAACGACCTGCGCCGGTTGCGGTTGGCTTCGATCATCGCGGGGGACACCGTCGCGGCGCGCGCCGCCTCATAGGTGCTTGCGGCCGCTCTGGCGTGGGTGGCCGCCTCTTCGGCTCGCGTGGCAGTCGCGTCGAGCCAGTCAATATGGGGTGCTATGGCCTGACTCATCGCCCTGGCTGTTGGGCCCTGGCATCGCTGCGCCAGGCTTGAGGTCGCCGAACGGTAGTCTGCCGCCATGTCCAACAATTTGGCGGCGAGCCGGTCCCAGGCTGCGGCGGCCGAGATCATCGGTCCCGAACCGGGGCCCGAATACATTCGTGCGGAGTTGATTTCCGGCGGTAGGGTCGCGAAGTGCATTGGTATCTCACTTGAGGTCCGATGGGTTGGGCAAAAGTGAGGCGTCTACTGGAAGCTGCCCGATGCTCGGCGCAAGCCGCTCAGGCCGATTTGGCGGAGTCGTCGCTGTGCGCTTTATTGCCTGTGGTGCAGCTGGCTGAGGCGCGCATCGGCTGACCAATCAGCAACGCGCAACACAGAGTTGCGTCAAAATGTCTTGGCCGGAGAAGCGAACCGAGAGTGAACTACGGCGTGCGCCACGCGGCCGAAGAATCTCTGACGAACTGAATGCAACCGACACCAGCGAAACAGGCCGCTGTGGCGCCAAGCGGGTCCATATTGACGGGCGGTCGTGCGTCATCCACATGCTGTGAAACGGCTTCTTGTTCGTCGGTGACGAGCCCAACTCGGAGCCACGCACAGCATAGCTCGCGGGTTGGAAGCCGCCATGAATTTGCAGCGGGGCGGCGTGCGCGCCGTCGACCAGGGGGCCCGCCGACCACATCGCCGGCTCCGGCAGTGTGGCCGCGGCAAATTTCGGGCGTAACGCCGAACCCGCAATGAGGGCAACGAATAAACTGACCGCGGCGGTGATTGCGATGGCCGACTGCCATCGTCGAGTTCTACCATCGCCTCGAAGAGCCACAGTGCCCTTGACTGTACAACGCGAGTCTT
>CAYNLB010000184.1:0-6981 GCA_964397935.1 uncultured Mycobacterium sp. | reverse complement strand
CCGACCTACGCGCGGCTGCGCGAGGAAGCTCCGATCTATTACAACGAACGATACGACTTCTGGGCCATATCACGGTATTCCGACGTCGAGCAGGCATTGGCGAACTGGCAGGTCTTCTCCAACCGCCGCAGTGACATCCTCGAGTTGATCCAGTCGAAATTCGACATGCCAGGCGGTGTCATGATGTTCCAGGACCCACCCGAGCATTCGATCCTGCGCGGGCTGATGTCACGGGTGTTCACACCGCGTCGCATGGCCGCGCTCGAGGACCAGATCCGGCAGTACTGCATCCGGTGTCTGGACCCGCTCGTCGGGTCGGGCGGATTCGACATCATCGCCGAGCTCGCCTCGATGATGCCGATGCGAGTGATCGGCATGCTGCTGGGGATCCCTGAGTCCGAACAGATCCCGGTACGCGACGCCAACGATGCCAATCTGCGCACCAAGCCGGGCGCACCACTGCGGGTCGCCGACGCCGATTCGATCGCCGATGGCCGGATTTACGCCGACTACGTCGAATGGCGATCCAAGAATCCGTCCGACGACTTGATGACGACACTGCTCAATGTCGAGTTCGACGACGAGCGGGGGGTGCACCGGAAGCTGACACGCAAGGAAGTGTTGCATTACACCCAGGTGGTCGCGGGCGCGGGCAACGAGACGACCGGTCGGTTGATCGGCTGGCTGGCCAAGGTGCTTGCCGAACATCCCGAGCAGCGCCGCGAGGTCCACCAAGACCGGTCACTGCTGAACCGCACGGTCGACGAGACGTTGCGGTTCGAGCCCACCGGGCCTCATGTCGCCCGTTGGATGGCTTCCGACTTCGAGTGTTATGGCACCACGGTTCCCGCCGGCAGCGCCATGCTGCTGCTGTTTGGCGCAGCCAATCGCGATCATCGCCGCTACGCCGATCCGGACACGTTCAACATCCACCGGGACAACATCTCGCACATCACCTTTGGTAAAGGCGTGCATTATTGCCTCGGCGCAAACCTGGCGCGCCTGGAGGGTCGCGTCGCGCTGGACGAGATGCTCAACCGCTGGCCCGAATGGGACATCGACTACCACACAGCGCAATTGGCGTCGACCTCGACGGTGCGCGGCTGGGAGCGGTTGCGCATGGTGGTGCCCTGAAAGGGGCTAATCGGGCGGCTCGAGTCGGTCGATGAATCGGTTGACCAGCGCGATGGCCTCGTCGTGACCTACCGTCGCCCCAAGCGCCTGCTCCAGTATGAGACCGCGGCCAATCGCTGCGATGATGACCGCGATCGCCCCGGGCGGGAAATCGCTTGTGTCGAGGTCATGCCGGCGCACGATGAAGTCCAGTGCGGTGATTTGCCTCTCCCGCCACCGGTCCGACCATGCCGCGATCTCGGCCCGGATGTCTTTGCGGTGGTTGGCAAGCCCCATGAACTCCAACAGAAGCCGGGTGTCCTTCGGCTCGGTGAGCGTTTCCCAGAAGGCATGCAGCGGAAGGTCGGACGCCAGCGCCCGCTGCTGGCGCTCCAGGTAGGCGGCGGCGCCGCGGCGGAAGACGTCCAGATACAACTCGTCCATGGTGGGGAAGTAGTAGTGCACCAAGGCCGGCTTGACGCCGGCCGCGGTCGCCACCCGGCGCGATGTGGCCGCCGCGTACCCTTCATCGACCATGATTCGAATCGTTGCGTCTATCAGCATGTCGCGAGTTTTGGAGTCGCGTGCCTTGGAGCGTTGCGATGCGATCATGGTGTGGTCTCTCCCATCCGGCGAACGCGTTGAGCCAGCACTTGGGCGATCGCCCAAGAGTGTAGCGAAGGGGTTGGAGGGGAATTGACTTCCTGATCGATCCACCGGAAGGAAGAACGACGTGGCTCTGAGCTTCACCGACGTCATCGAGTCCAAGTACCTGCTGTTGACGACGTTCACCAAGGATGGCCGCCCCAAACCGACACCGATTTGGGGCGTCCCCGATGGCGACAAGCTGCTGGTGATCACCGACGACGGGTCATGGAAAGTCAAGCGGATCAACAACACACCCCGGGTGACAATTGCCAAATGTGGATTGTTGGGCAAGCGCAAGAGCGAAGAGGTCGAGGCTGTCGCCCGGGTGCTGCCGAAGTCGGAGACGCGGCGGGTGTACAACGCCGTGCTCAAGCGATACTGGTATCACGCCTGGTGGTTCTATGCGCACTCGATCGTGCGCGGCGGCATCGACAAGGTACACATCGGCCTGGAAATCACCCCCGCCGGCTAGCGACCGCTCAGCCGCCGGAGCTGCGAAGGGCCGCGAACGTGTCGGCCACGGTTACCCGCGCATCCCGGTAGGTGACGCCGAGCTCTCGCTCGCTCGGCGAATCGTCGGATGCCGGCATCTGGGTGTAGTACTGCATCCCTGCGGATGTGAACGGGGTCGCGAACGGCAGAAATCGCCCCGCCCGGTCCAGGACGGCCCCGGCAACGCGCAATGCGGTGTCAGGAATGGGAACGGCGACCATCGGAGTCCCGGCGACGTCGCCGAGCAAATTCGCGAGCTCGTGCACCGGAACGCGATGACCACCCGCGGTGTAACGGCGCGGCCCACGCCCGGGCTCCAATAGTGCCGCGTGCAACGCGGCCAAGTCGCGGACGTCAACGATCAACCAGGCCGCGCTCCGCCCGGGAATGGCGTGCATCTGCACCGCCGCTTTGACGCCCTCGCCGGCCTCACCGAATTGGTCGCCGACCGGCGGGCCGAGAACCATGCCGGGATAGGTGATGTTCACCGGCGCGCCGGCGTCCTGCAGGCCGCGGGCATAGATCTCGACCTGGGCCTTCGAGGTGCCGTACCCGTCCGCTCCACCGACCACCGGCAGGTCCGCCGTCAGCGTGTCCAGGCCCGGATGGAACAGCGCGGTGAAGCTCGACACGTGGATGATCGGATCCAAACCGAGCTCCACGGACTGGCCGAGGACGTTCTGGGCGCCCCGCATATTGGTGGTGAGCATCTCGGAGGTCTGGCGCGGGTCGGTGGCCACCAGGGCGGCGCTGTGCACGACGGCGTCGCATCCGTGCAGTGCGTCGCGTACCGAGACCCGGTCCCTGATGTCGCCGACGGCGAAGTCTGAGGCGTCGACGCCCAGCTTGGCGACGGACGTCTGCAACCGCGCGGGATTGCGCACCAGAAACCGGACGGAATGCCCCGCGTCGGAAATGGCCTTGGCGGTCCACCCGCCCACGAATCCCGTACCGCCTGTGATCAGAACGCGCATGGTGCGATTCTGCACGACCGCTCGGCCTACAGGTGGCTGGAAGTGAAGTCGGCGGCTTGACCGGTCATGCCGTTCACCGGATACGAGATATGTGCGGCCGGGTCGCTGCCGTCGCCGCAGACCGCGTCCCCCTGCGCGCACAACTCGATGGTTTTGGGCTGGTAGAGGGGGCCGATGACGAGCGGGGGCGCGTGGTATTTACTCAGGAAATCTCCCGAGGGCGTTCCGAACAGGGTGACCGCGGCAACGTGGTTCGCCACCTCCGGCGGCATAGGCCTGGGAACGGCCGCTGCGGAAACTCCCGGCGGCACGGCAGCGGAGGTGACGTACCCCGCTACCGCGGCGCCCTGGGAGTAGCCGCCGAGAACTTCCCGGGTCTTGGGGCAGTTCGCCGCCGTGGACTGGACATGAGCCGCGGCGTCGCGGATGCCGTCGATGACGGTCGACGGAAAGTTGCTATTGGAAAAGTCGGTGCTGGCAAGGTAATTCACCGGATACACCCCGAGCGACCGGGAGCCGAGCTGTGAGCGTAACGCGTCGACGAATGACGTTCCGACGCCGCCGATACCGGGAGGTTCGCCGGATCCGCGGGCGAACACCACCTCGACGTCGGGACATGGATCGGCAGACGCCACCGAGGCGGGGGCACCGGACAGCGCCGAACCGGCCATGGCCACCGCCAGAACCATCGTTTTGAGCGCGCGCATCATCCACTCCTACCCGGCAGCGGCCGGTATCGAAACCCTCGGGCTGCCATCATAGAGATCGTGAACACCGCAATCGTGGTGGCGATAGTGGCGGGCCTGATGCTCCTGGGTATCGGCATGGTGCTCAGTCAGCTGCTTCGGCTGAGGAGATATTTGAAGGACTCGCCGACCGGTGAAGCGCCCGGCGACCAGCCCCCCGAGCCGCCGGGGTCGGCCACCTCCTGACACAGTGCCCAGATTCACGCCGCGATCGCGGTTATCGCGGCCGAGCTCTCCAAGTCGCCGAACGCGACCGCGTACCGCTGAGCCAGGGCAACGGCAACTTCGACGCGCTGCCACAGCCCTCCGCCGGCGCTGGCCGTGCACAGCCACAAGGTCAGCCCGTGTGCGACCGATGCGCGATAGCGCAGCCAGATTTCTTCGATGGAAGGGATCTCGGTGCTCGGAAGCGCCAGCGCGTCGCGGTATTCCTCGAGCAGGGCACGTTCGTGCCGACGGCGAGCGTCGACTGTCAGGGCACCCTGCAGGAAGTAGCCGAGGTCAAGTGACCAGTTTCCCCGGCGCGTCATTTGCCAGTCCAGGAACCCGACTTCGTCGTCGGTCGTGACGTAGGTATTGCCGATGTGGGGATCGCCGTGCAACAACGTCTGCGGCGCCGTGGTGAGCGTCCGGATGTAGGGCTTCCAGATCGACTCGACGAGATCGTCGATGGTCAGCGACAGCACTTCGTCGGGGGTGTCGGCGTCCAGGCGTTCCAGGGCTGAGGGCAGGGGTGCGTATTGCAGGCCGTCGAAGGGAACGAACGGTTCCAGCCATGCGAGATCGGGATGCTCCAGGACGCGCTCGCCCCAGTATCGGCCGTGTAGTCGGCCAAGTGCACGCACACCGGAGGCGGCCTGTTCGACGGTCAGCGGCCGCAGCGAATCACGCGGGTCCGCCGCCCTCGCGGTGAGGTCCTCCATGACCATGACGAAGTCGTAGGCGTCTTCATCGATCAGGGCGGTATAGACGGTCGGGTGTTCGAGCGGCAGCTCTACGCGCGACATGAAGAGTCGCGGCTCGTGGAACATCCCGCTGGTCATTCGGATCATCTCTTTGTGTGCCGGATCCGCGGCCTTGACGAACACGGTGGCGGGACCGCTCCCGGCCGAATAGCGCAGCGCCAACCGGGCACGCCGGTTGGTGCCGTCGTCACGAAGTTCGACGGCCACATCGCCGACGGTGGCATCCGGATGACGCTCGGCCAGGGCCGCCGACATCCAGGCCGGCGTGATCTCGTCCCAGCTCCGGGGCACGGACAACGGCAGCGTGCTCACCGAGGGGATCCTCTCATCGGGTGAGTGCATTCGCACCAGTAACGACACGTGATTCTCAACGAAGTCTCGCACTGATTGCTGATTGGCCCCAAGTTGCGAGACTGATAGCTTCAATCTCGTGATGGCTGGGCCGGGCAAAGGCGCTAACGGCGAAGTGACACCGTCGACCCTCCTGGTCACCGGCGATGGCTTGCCTCGCGGTGTCTCCGGTGCTGCCGATCCCCATTTCGCGAACGTGATCAAGCTGTTCTCGCAGCTGTTTCCCGGTCGCCGGTTCGGTGGTGGGGCTCTGAGCGTCTACGTCGGCGGCGTGCCCGTCGTCGACGTCTGGACGGGATGGTCGGACCGGGACGGCTCCGAGCGCTGGACCGCCGACACCGGTGCGATGGTTTTCTCGGCGACCAAGGGCGTGGCGTCAACGGTGATACACCGGCTGGCTGACCGGGGCCTGTTGTCCTATGACGAGCCCGTGGCCGAATACTGGCCCGAGTTCGCGGCCAACGGGAAGGCTGAGATCACGGTTCGCGACGTCCTGCGGCACCGGTCCGGGTTGTCGCATCTGCGGGGCGTCACCAAGACGCAGCTGATGGATCACCTGCAAATGGAGGAGCGCCTGGCCGCTGCGCCGGTCGACCACCTGCGGGGCGTGCAGGCGTATCACGCTTTGACCTATGGCTGGTTACTGTCGGGTCTGGCCAGGGCGGTGACGGGCAAAGGCATGCGTGAGCTGATCCGTCAGGAGGTCGCGCGCCCGCTCAACACCGACGGATTGCATCTCGGCCGCCCCCCGGAAGGGTCGCCGACCAAGCCGGCGCAGATCTTGATCCCGCAGGGACGATTGCGTACCCCGGTGTTCAACTTCGTGGCACCGAAGGTGGCCGGCCTGCCGTTCTCCGGCGCCCTGGGCGCGATGTACTTTCCCGGCGTCATATCCCTGATCAAGGGGGATACCCCGTTCCTGGACGGCGAGGTGCCCGGCGCCAACGGCGTGGTGACCGGCCGCGGCCTGGCCAAGATGTATGCCGTGTTGGCCAATGACGGCCGCATCGACGGCAAGAAGTACCTGTCCGCGGAGTTGGCGCGCGGTCTGGCAGGCCAGCCGGGGCGCAAGTGGCCCGACGCGAACATGGTGGTGCCCATGCCTTTTCATCTGGGCTTTCACGAGTCGCCGGTTCCCGGCTTGCTTCGCGGTTTCGGCCATGTCGGTCTGGGCGGAACCCTCGGGTGGGCGGACCCAGAAGCCGGCAGCGCTTTCGGTTTCGTCCACAACCGGCTGCTGACGCCGTTGCTGTTCGACATGGGATCGTTTGCGGGACTGGCCCGTCCGCTGCGTAACGCCATCGAAGCCGTCCGGGACCAGGGTCCGCGCGCGGTGCCGCCGCTCGGCGCCGGATACGTCAAACCCGCTAAGCGGCAGGTGGCTCTGTAGTCGAGCGGCGATCGGCGGCGCGGCTCGAACTTTTATCCGGACCGGACGTCGCGAGAACCCGCCGGGCACCAATCGGGTGTCGGGGCATCGCCGGGGTCATTGCGACCGCGAGGCGACGTACGCGTTTCCCTTGGGCAGTGTCAGCGGCAGATCGCCGTAGGTGGCGATGCCCGGCGCCGCAGCGACGACGCCCGGGATCGCGTTGATGGCGGGCATCGCCGTCATGATGTGACCGAGGTCCATGAATTCCTCGATCGTCGTGGCCTCGAAGTAGGGCGGCGGCAGGAAGCCGACCTTGGTCG
>CAYNLB010000183.1:0-7014 GCA_964397935.1 uncultured Mycobacterium sp. | reverse complement strand
TGTTCGGTTCGATGAACCTCTTCGACAACACCGCCTTCCCGTTGCGCGAGCACACGAAGAAGAAGGAAGGCGAGATCCGTGACATCGTCATGGAGAAGCTGGGCTTGGTGGGCCTGGGCGGTGACGAGAAGAAGTTCCCCGGTGAGATCTCCGGTGGTATGCGCAAGCGCGCCGGCCTGGCCCGCTCGTTGGTCCTCGACCCGCAGATCATCCTCTGTGACGAGCCGGACTCCGGTCTGGACCCGGTCCGCACCGCCTACCTGAGCCAGCTGATCCTCGACATCAACGCCCAGATCGACGCGACCATCCTGATCGTGACGCACAACATCAACATCGCCCGCACCGTGCCGGACAACATGGGCATGTTGTTCCGCCGCAAGCTCGTCATGTTCGGGCCGCGGGAAGTGCTGCTGACCAGCGACGAACCGGTGGTGCGACAGTTCCTCAACGGCCGGCGCATCGGGCCGATCGGCATGTCCGAGGAGAAGGACGAGGCGACCATGGCCGAAGAGCAGGCCGCGCTGGATGCCGGTCAGCACGCGGGCGGTGTGGAGGAGGTCGAGGGCGTGCCGCCGCAGATCGTCGCGTCGCCCGGCATGCCGGAGCGCAAAGCCGTGGCGCGGCGCCAGGCGCGGGTGCGCGACATGTTGCACACGCTGCCGCAGCAGGCCCAGGCCGCGATTCTCGACGACCTGGAGGGCACCCACAAGTACCGCGCGCACGAGATCGGCACCTAGCGCGACTTGCCGCCCCGTCCTCTTGACGGCGGGGCGTAAACAGGTCAATCTGTTGGGCAGCATGTGTCCAGTGGAAAGTCGAGATGCCAGCCAGCGCCGATATTTCTGGAAGGACAATGCCGGGCAGTTGAGGAATGCGCCGTCCTGCGCTATCGTTGGACGTTGCGCTGGCTACCTCCTGCCCACCTCACCCGCCACTTGACACTGTGGTCTTAGCCTGAGCCCCTTCCTGCGGCTTAGCTATCTAGTTGTGCGCGTGAGATCCGGACAGTTCGTTCGCCGGCCAAACCGACACAATTCGCGGCGAGCAGACCGGTGGGCCCGGTCCTCGTGAGCCGCACGAGGTGCTGGAAGGATGCATCTTGGCAGATTTCCGCCAGAGCAAGACGGATCGCCCACAAAGTTCCTCTAGTGGAAGTTCCTCGAATAGCTCCGTGCCCGGAGCGCCCAACCGAGTTTCCTTCGCCAAGCTCCGCGAGCCGCTCGAGGTTCCGGGCCTGCTTGATGTGCAGATCGACTCCTTCGAGTGGTTGATCGGCTCGCCGCGTTGGCGTGAGGCCGCCGGCCGCGGTGAAGGCACCCCGGTGGGTGGCCTCGAAGAGGTGCTTTTGGAGCTCTCGCCGATCGAGGACTTCTCCGGCTCGATGTCGCTGTCGTTCTCCGATCCCCGGTTCGACGAGGTCAAGGCACCCGTCGACGAGTGCAAAGACAAGGACATGACGTACGCGGCTCCGCTGTTCGTCACGGCCGAGTTCATCAACAACAACACCGGCGAGATCAAGAGCCAGACGGTGTTCATGGGCGACTTCCCGATGATGACCGAGAAGGGCACGTTCATCATCAACGGGACCGAGCGCGTGGTGGTCAGCCAGCTGGTGCGCTCACCCGGGGTGTACTTCGACGAGAGCATCGACAAGTCCACCGAGAAGTTGCTGCACAGCGTGAAGGTGATCCCGAGCCGCGGTGCCTGGCTGGAGTTCGACGTGGACAAGCGCGACACCGTCGGAGTGCGTATCGACCGCAAACGGCGGCAGCCCGTTACCGTGCTGCTCAAGGCGCTGGGCTGGACCAACGAGCGGATCACCGAGCGGTTCGGTTTCTCCGAGATCATGATGTCGACCCTGGAGAAGGACAACACCGCCGGCACCGACGAGGCGCTGCTGGACATCTATCGCAAGCTGCGTCCGGGCGAGCCGCCGACCAAGGAGTCGGCGCAGACCCTGCTGGAGAACCTGTTCTTCAAGGAGAAGCGCTACGACCTGGCCCGTGTCGGCCGCTACAAGGTCAACAAGAAGCTGGGGCTGCACGCGGGTGAGCCGATCACGTCCTCGACGCTGACCGAGGAAGACGTCGTCGCCACCATCGAATACCTGGTGCGCCTGCACGAGGGACAGGACACGATGACCGTCCCGGGCGGTGTCGAGGTGCCGGTGGAGACCGACGACATCGACCACTTCGGTAACCGCCGGCTGCGTACCGTCGGCGAGCTGATCCAGAACCAGATCCGGGTCGGCATGTCGCGGATGGAGCGGGTGGTCCGCGAGCGGATGACCACCCAGGACGTCGAGGCGATCACGCCGCAGACGCTGATCAACATCCGGCCGGTGGTCGCCGCGATCAAGGAGTTCTTCGGCACCAGCCAGCTGTCCCAGTTCATGGACCAGAACAACCCGCTGTCGGGGCTTACCCACAAGCGTCGCCTGTCCGCGCTGGGCCCCGGCGGTCTGTCGCGTGAGCGTGCCGGGCTGGAGGTCCGCGACGTCCACCCGTCGCATTACGGCCGGATGTGCCCGATCGAGACCCCGGAGGGTCCCAACATCGGTCTGATCGGCTCGCTGTCGGTGTACGCCAGGGTCAACCCGTTCGGGTTCATCGAGACGCCGTACCGCAAGGTCATCGACGGTGTGGTATCCGACGAGATCCACTACCTGACCGCCGACGAGGAGGACCGTCACGTCGTGGCGCAGGCCAATTCGCCGATCGACGACGACGGCCGATTCGCCGAGCCGCGTGTCCTGGTTCGCCGCAAAGCGGGTGAGGTGGAGTACGTGTCCTCGTCCGAGGTGGACTACATGGACGTCTCGCCACGCCAGATGGTGTCGGTGGCCACCGCGATGATCCCCTTCCTCGAGCACGACGACGCCAACCGTGCCCTGATGGGTGCCAACATGCAGCGCCAGGCGGTTCCGCTGGTGCGCAGCGAGGCGCCGCTGGTGGGCACCGGCATGGAGTTGCGCGCCGCGATCGACGCCGGCGACGTCGTCGTCGCCGACAAGGCCGGGGTGATCGAGGAGGTCTCCGCCGACTACATCACCGTGATGGCCGACGACGGCACCCGGCACACCTACCGGATGCGCAAGTTCGAACGCTCCAACCACGGCACGTGCGCCAACCAGTCGCCGATTGTGAACGCCGGAGACCGCGTCGAGGCCGGCCAGGTCATCGCCGACGGTCCGTGCACCGAGAACGGCGAGATGGCGCTGGGCAAGAACCTGCTGGTGGCGATCATGCCGTGGGAGGGCCACAACTACGAGGACGCGATCATCCTCTCCAACCGCCTCGTCGAGGAGGACGTGCTCACCTCGATCCACATCGAGGAGCATGAGATCGATGCCCGCGACACCAAGCTGGGCGCCGAGGAGATCACCCGGGACATCCCGAACGTCTCCGACGAGGTGCTGGCCGACCTGGACGAGCGCGGCATCGTGCGCATCGGTGCCGAGGTCCGTGACGGCGACATCCTGGTCGGCAAGGTCACCCCGAAGGGGGAGACCGAGTTGACGCCGGAGGAGCGGCTGCTGCGAGCGATCTTCGGTGAGAAGGCGCGTGAGGTCCGCGACACCTCGCTGAAGGTGCCGCACGGCGAGTCCGGCAAGGTCATCGGCATCCGGGTGTTCTCCCGCGAGGACGACGACGAGCTGCCGGCCGGTGTCAACGAGCTGGTGCGCGTTTACGTGGCCCAGAAGCGGAAGATCTCCGACGGCGACAAGCTGGCCGGGCGGCACGGCAACAAGGGCGTGATCGGCAAGATCCTGGCGCAAGAGGACATGCCGTTCCTGCCGGACGGCACCCCGGTGGACATCATCCTGAACACCCACGGTGTGCCGCGACGGATGAACATCGGCCAGATCCTGGAGACCCACCTCGGTTGGTGCGCCCACAGCGGTTGGAAGATCGACACCGGCAAGGGCGTCCCGGACTGGGCTGCCAACCTGCCGGAAGAGTTGCTGCACGCGGAGCCCAACGCCATCGTGTCGACGCCGGTCTTCGACGGCGCCCGGGAGGCGGAGCTGCAGGGGCTGCTGTCGGCCACGCTGCCCAGCCGGGACGGTGACGTACTGGTCAACGGCGACGGCAAGGCGGTGCTGTTCGATGGCCGCAGCGGTGAGCCTTTCCCGTACCCGGTGACCGTTGGCTTCATGTACATCATGAAGCTGCACCACCTGGTGGACGACAAGATCCACGCCCGGTCCACCGGCCCGTACTCGATGATCACCCAGCAGCCGTTGGGTGGTAAGGCACAGTTCGGTGGCCAGCGATTCGGTGAGATGGAGTGCTGGGCCATGCAGGCCTACGGTGCCGCGTACACGCTGCAGGAGCTACTGACCATCAAATCCGACGACACCGTCGGCCGGGTCAAGGTGTACGAGGCGATCGTCAAGGGCGAGAACATCCCGGAGCCGGGTATTCCCGAGTCCTTCAAGGTGTTGCTCAAGGAGTTGCAGTCGCTCTGCCTCAACGTAGAGGTGCTCTCCTCCGACGGTGCGGCGATCGAGCTGCGCGAAGGCGAGGACGAGGACTTGGAGCGGGCTGCGGCCAATCTGGGAATCAACCTGTCCCGCAACGAATCCGCGTCTGTTGAGGATTTGGCTTAGCGTGACTCCACGCAAGCGTTTTATAAGTAACTAAACCCGCAAGGGGAAAGGGAGTTACGTGCTCGACGTCAACTTCTTCGATGAACTCCGCATCGGCCTGGCTACCGCGGAGGACATCAGGCAATGGTCTTTCGGCGAGGTCAAGAAGCCGGAGACGATCAACTACCGCACGCTCAAGCCGGAGAAGGACGGCCTGTTCTGCGAGAAGATCTTCGGACCGACCCGCGACTGGGAGTGCTACTGCGGCAAGTACAAGCGTGTCCGCTTCAAAGGCATCATCTGTGAGCGTTGCGGCGTCGAGGTGACCCGCGCCAAGGTACGTCGCGAGCGGATGGGACACATCGAGTTGGCCGCTCCCGTCACGCACATCTGGTACTTCAAGGGTGTGCCGAGCCGGCTTGGTTACCTGCTCGACTTGGCCCCGAAGGACCTCGAGAAGATCATCTACTTTGCCGCATACGTGATCACCTCGGTCGACGACGAGATGCGGCACAACGAGCTCTCGACGCTCGAGGCCGAGATGACGGTGGAGCGCAAGGGCGTTGAGGATCAACGCGACGCCGAGTTGGAGGCTCGTGCCCAGAAGCTCGAGGCCGACCTCGCCGAGTTGGAGGCCGAGGGTGCGAAAGCCGATGCCAAGCGCAAGGTTCGCGACGGTGGCGAGCGGGAGATGCGCCAGATGCGTGACCGGGCGCAGCGCGAGCTGGACCGGCTGGAGGACATCTGGAACACCTTCACCAAGCTGGCCCCCAAGCAGCTGATCGTCGACGAGAACCTCTACCGCGAACTCGTCGACCGCTACGGCGAGTACTTCACCGGCGCCATGGGCGCGGAGTCGATCCAGAAGCTGATCGAGAACTTCGACATCGACGCCGAGGCCGACACGCTTCGTGAGGTCATCCGAAGCGGTAAGGGACAGAAGAAGCTTCGGGCCCTCAAGCGGCTCAAGGTGGTGGCCGCGTTCCAGCAGTCGGGCAACTCACCGATGGGCATGGTGCTCGACGCGGTCCCGGTGATCCCGCCGGAGTTGCGTCCGATGGTGCAGCTCGACGGTGGCCGGTTCGCCACCAGCGACCTCAACGACCTGTACCGCCGCGTGATCAACCGCAACAACCGGCTCAAGAGGCTGATCGACCTCGGTGCTCCCGAGATCATCGTCAACAACGAGAAGCGGATGCTGCAGGAATCGGTGGATGCGTTGTTCGACAACGGCCGTCGCGGCCGTCCGGTCACCGGGCCGGGCAACCGTCCGCTGAAGTCGCTGTCGGATCTGCTCAAGGGCAAGCAGGGCCGGTTCCGGCAGAACCTGCTCGGTAAGCGCGTCGACTACTCGGGCCGTTCGGTCATCGTGGTCGGCCCGCAACTCAAGCTGCATCAGTGCGGTCTGCCCAAGCTGATGGCGCTGGAGTTGTTCAAACCGTTCGTGATGAAGCGGCTCGTGGACCTCAACCACGCGCAGAACATCAAGAGCGCCAAGCGGATGGTGGAGCGACAGCGTCCGCAGGTGTGGGATGTGCTCGAAGAGGTGATCGCCGAACACCCGGTGCTGCTGAACCGTGCGCCCACCCTGCACCGGCTCGGTATCCAGGCCTTCGAGCCGATGCTGGTGGAAGGTAAGGCGATCCAGCTGCACCCATTGGTGTGTGAGGCGTTCAACGCCGACTTCGACGGTGACCAGATGGCCGTACACCTGCCTTTGAGCGCAGAGGCGCAGGCCGAGGCACGCATCCTGATGCTGTCGAGCAACAACATCCTGTCGCCCGCGTCCGGTCGCCCGCTGGCCATGCCGCGCCTCGACATGGTGACCGGGTTGTACTACCTGACCACCGAGGTCGACGGTGACAAGGGCGAATATGTGCCGGCCGGCAAAGACAGCGCGGAGTCGGGCGTGTACGCCTCGCCGGCCGAGGCGATCATGGCGTTCGATCGCGGTCTGGTGTCGGTGCGGGCGAAGATCAAGGTGCGGCTGACCCAGCTGCGGCCGCCCGCCGAGATCGAGGCCGAACTGTTCGGCACCAACGGCTGGCAGCCCGGGGACGGATGGATGGCCGAGACCACGCTGGGCCGGGTGATGTTCAACGAGCTGATGCCGCTGGGCTATCCGTTCGTGAACAAGCAGATGCACAAGAAGGTGCAGGCCGCCATCATCAACGACCTGGCCGAGCGTTACCCGATGATCGTGGTGGCGCAGACCGTCGACAAGCTGAAGGATGCCGGCTTCTACTGGGCGACCCGCAGTGGTGTGACCGTGTCGATGGCCGACGTGCTGGTCCCGCCGCGTAAGAAGGAGATCCTCGACCAGTACGAAGAACGGGCCGAAAAGGTCGAGAAGCAGTTCCAGCGTGGTGCTTTGAACCACGACGAGCGCAACGAGGCGCTGGTGGAGATCTGGAAGGAAGCCA
>CAYNLB010000182.1:0-7090 GCA_964397935.1 uncultured Mycobacterium sp. | reverse complement strand
CGCACCAGCATGTGATTGACCGCCACGCGGCGATCGCGCGTCACCATGAACAGCACCGCGTCGGCGATGTCCTCCGGCCGCAATTTGACCATGCCGCTCGTCTGGCGTTCGAAGGCTTCGCGCGACGGCGCGGGCAAATGACTGAAGATCTCGGTGTCGACCGTTCCGGGGCCGACCACGCCGACACGAACCCGCTTGCCGATCAACTCTTGGCGAATCCCTTCGCTGAACGCGTTGACACCGAATTTGGTCAGCGAATACACGGCGGTGTTAGGCCGGGCCACCCAGCCGGCGGTGGAACTGATGGTGACCAGGTCGGTCACCCCGCGCGGCGAGTCGGCGGCCGCATCGATCAGGTGGGGAAGCACCGCCCGAGTGACGTAGAGGACGCCCCGGACGTTAACGGCGACCATGTCATCCCAGTCCTGCAGCGGCGCCTCGGCCGCGGGCGCCGACTGCATCAAACCGGCATTGTTGACCACGACATCGAGGCGTCCAAGCTCTCCCACGGCGCGCTGCACCACAGTCGAAACCTGCTCGGCGTCGGTGACGTCCGCGGGCACCGCCAGCGCT
The DNA here is from genome assembly GCA_964397935.1 of uncultured Mycobacterium sp. Lineage (GTDB taxonomy): Bacteria > Actinomycetota > Actinomycetes > Mycobacteriales > Mycobacteriaceae > Mycobacterium. Next base: position 6,517 of record CAYNLB010000182.1, on the reverse strand, counting down.
GCGCCGCCGGCGGATTCGATGTCGGCCTTCAGCTCGGCCAGCCGGTCGGCGCGGCGCGCCAGCAGGGCCACCGCAGCCCCCTGTGCAGCAAGCGCTTTCGCTGTCGCCGCGCCGATGCCACTGCTGGCGCCGGTTACCAACGCGGTAGTACCCGCCAGGGTCGGCGTCATGCTCTGCCTCCCGTCTGCGAGCCGACACCCAATATCTCGTGTAGCACGTAGTCGGTGTCCTCACCCAGGTCGGGTGCGCCGCGCGCAATCTCCACAGAGCCGCGCGACATCCGCCAGGGTGGTCCCAGTATCGGACGCTGGCCTTCGCGGTGATCCGTGACAAAGCGATACAGCTCGCGATCCCAAAGCTGTTGATCGCCGATCACATCGATCGCCGTGGCGCTCCTGGTGGCCGGCACTCCGGCCGTCCGCAGGCGATGCGCGAGGTGCTCGGCGTCGTGGTCGCGAGTGAGTTGCGCGAGGTCGGTGTCCAGCGCGTCGGCGTGGCGGTGTCGCGCATCCATTGTGGCGTAACGGCTTTCTCCGGCCAGTGAGTCGGCGCCGAGCACGGCGCACAGTCGGCGCCATTCCGCGTCGCTGGCGACGGCCAGCGTAACCCAGGCGCCGTCCGAGCACGGGTAACAGCCATGCGGGCACATGTCGGGATGGTGATTGCCGCGTGGACCGGGGTGTTGTCCGGTGAGTGCTTGTTCGACCAGGCAGTCGCCGATCATCGATGAGAGCGTTTCCACCGCCGATATGTCGACGAATTGCCCTGCGCCGGCGAGTTCACGGTGTAGCAACGCCACCACCGCGGCATAGGCTGCGACAGCACCCACCGTAGAATCCCCGTAGCGCATGCTCGTCCCCAGCGGAGGTCCACCGGGGTAGCCGACCAGCGCCGCAAGTCCGGCCAGCGCGGCGAAGCACGGCGCATAGCCGGTTTGATGGCCCAGCGGTCCGTCGTTGCCCCACATCTTGATCGACACCGAGATGATGTCCGGCTTGATCTCCTTGAGCTGCTGGTAGCCCAAACCCTGGCGTTCCATTGCGCCGGGGCGCAGGTTGTTGAGAACGATGTCGCTCCGGGCGATCAGCTCACGCAACTGGTCCAGGCCCTCGGCCGACTTGATGTCGAGGTCCACGCTGAGGATCTCGGGATTGATGCTCAAAAAATACGGCGCGTGGTTGACATCGGTGCCGCCGTACGCACGCATCTCCTCGGGGTTACCGGCGGTTTCGATCTTGATGACCTCAGCGCCCAGCATCGCCAGCAGCTTCCCCGCGTACGGGCCCGCCCAGACTTTGGTGAGCTCGATGACGCGCACCCCCTCCAACGGACCGCCGCGCGGATTCTTGGGTGGCTTGAGCTGCGCTGACTTGGCCGCCGGCGGTACGCGCGATGCATCCGGCCGGTGCAGGACCATGGCGGTGTGCTGGCCGAGAGTAGGTGCACCAGTGATGATTTCCGCCGGTGACACACTGAATGCGTACGGCACGGTCGGATACGCCGCAGTGCCCAGCACGGGATGGCGCACCTGCTGGAAAAAGCCGCGGTGGCGATACTGCGGCGAGCGGTGCAGATCCACGGCACCGTTGACGGGAACCAGGGGCACACCAAGACGCTGCGCTTGATCGGCGGCATCCTCCTTGGGTAAGTCCCGGACCCATGTCGCGAATCCCCGCTGAAACGCCGCGACCTTCTCCGCGGTCACGGAGAACTCCAGCCAGTCGTCCTCGAAAGCCTCCAGCCAATCTGGATGGTCCATGAGAGTTTTCAGTCCGAGCCAGTGGGCACGGCTGGTCATGTACAGGTAGACGAAACCATCGGCGCAGCCGAAAAAGGCTGCCGGCCCGGCTTGGTCGTAATCACTCCGGTCGCCCTCAGCCGTCACCTCGCCGGTGATGAAGCGGCCCAAGATGCAGTCCGCACGTGATGCCAGCACGGCATGCTGCGAAACGTCGATAAACTCACCCTGCCCGGTATGCAGACGACCGAACAGCGATGATGCGACGCACAGCGCCGCGTCGACCCCCGCTTCGTAATCGGCGAGAAATCGGCCCGGTCCCTGCAACGGCGGCCTGGCGGGGTCGGCATGGCTCGGAGTGTGATACCCCCAGCCACTGGCGTGGAACACGTTGATGCTTCTCAGGTTTTCGAACTCGGCGGCCACGCCGTGCCCGAAGGGAGTGATCGAGCAGAACACCACGTTCGGGTGTCGCTCTGACCAGCCCGTGGCACGGTCTTCGATCACCGCGTCCGCACCGGCGATGAGCCGGTGCATGCGCTCGAGGTCCGACGCCGAGGCGGCGTCCAGCACGACGGACTGCTTGTTGGTGTTGAGATAGGCAAACAGCCCACTGCCTTCGGCACCGTCGCCGACGATGGGCGACATTGACCGAGTCGGACTACCGCATCCGGGCGCCTCGAGCTTGATGACCTCGGCGCCGAAGTCGGCGAGCAGCTTCCCGCAGTACTCCCCCGCGACAGATTCGGCTAACTCAACGACCCTGAATCCGCTCAGTGCCGACATGTCTGGACTCGCAAATTGGTCAGGGCTTCTTGCGTCCCGAGCGGCTCAGTCGCCACTCCGGCGGGAAGTTCATGTCGTTGTCTTTGACCACGTTGTTGAGGCCCTTGCTGAAGGTACCCTCGGTGAGGTCGACCTCGTTGTCCTGATCGTTGGTGATCATGGGCAGCATTCCCTCCACCATGCCGGTGAGCAGGCTGCCGAAGTATTCGCCCTTGTGCTGCTTGTAGAGCTCCAGGAAGGTCTTCTGCACCGCGACGGTGTCGGTGGGCCGGGAGCGCGAGCAGGCCATCGCATACTTCAGCGTCTCATCTTCAAGCTTTTCGCGGGGCACCACGCTGTTGACAAAGCCACACTCGTACATTTCTTTCGCGCTGAATGGCCTTCCCGTGAAAAGCATTTCAGAGAACTTCCGCAGACCCATCGTCTCGGCCCACCACCACAGCCGCGGTCCCCAGCCCACGTAGCGGAAAGCCGGATGCCCAAACAGGGTGTCGTCGGAGGCGACCACCAGGTCGGCGTCACCGGCCTGGTAGAAGTGCCACCCATAGCAGTAGCCCTTGGCCTCGATGATGCTGATCTTCCGTAGCTCTTGCAGCGGCCGGTTTCCGGCGCGGGCCTTGGCGTAGAAGTCGGTGACGGTGGACAGGTAACGGTACGATCCTCCCGGCGGGTACTTGACGTCCTCGTCGTTGATGGCGAGCTCGTGCAGCAGCGGCATGCCGGGGTTCTCCAGCATTCCCCGCTGTTCGGGCAGGTCTCCGCCGCTACCGAAATCCTCACCCTCCCCGCGGATCACCACGACCTTGACGTCGTCGTCCACGTTGCACTTGTGGATCAGATCGGCATAGTTCTGCCGCATTCCCAACGTGGTGGAGTTCTGCGCCTCAGGACGGTCGAACGTGATGTAGGCGATCCTGTTCTTCTTGTCCTTCTCGAATTTGATGTACTGCTCGGCTTCCTTCTTCATTTTTTCGTAGTCGTATTCAGGCATGGTCTTCTCCAGTTTGTTGTGACTACTTGAGCAAAGCACCCGCGTCGACGGGCAGTGAAACGCCGGTGACATAACGAGATTCGTCAGAGGCGAGAAACAGGACGGCGTTGCTGATGTCGCCGGCTTCCACCCAGGGCACCGGCAGCGTGTGCATCATCTGCGAGATGGGGGCGAAGTCGTCGGGACCCGGATTGGGCAAGTCCGGGCGAAACAGTCGGAAGGTCTGGTCGTTCATCACCATCGTGGTGCTGACCTGGCTGGGCAACACCGAATTGACGCGGATCATGTGCTGGCCCAGCTCCACCGCGAAGGCACGCATCAGGCCGATGACGCCATGCTTGGCCGCGACGTAGTGGCCGGTGTTCGGGTAGGCCTTACGCCCGCCGACCGAGCTGGTGAGCACGATCGATCCGCCGCGGCCACCCGAAAGTATATGTGGCACGCCCGCTTTGACGGTATGCCACACTCCACTCAGGTTGATGTCGATCATGTCCTGCCAGACGTCCTCCCGAATCTTGTGCAGTTTCCGGCCATCGGTACCCACGCCCGCGTTCGCGACGATGATGTCGAGCCGCCCGAGTTGTTCGACACCGCTGTTCACCGCGGATTTCAGCGACTCGTAGTCGCGGACGTCTATTTGTGCGGTGACGATGCGACGGTCCCGGGCTTTCACCAAGTCGGCCGTCTCGGCCAGATCTTCCGGTGTCGAGTGGGGATAAGCCAGGTTCTCGATCGGTCCGCAGATGTCGACCGCGATGATGTCGGCACCTTCTTGCGCCAGGCGCACCGCGTGACTGCGGCCCTGGCCCCGCGCGGCGCCGCTGACAAACGCGACCTTGCCCTCCACCCGGCCCGTCATGGCACCAGAGCCGGCATGCATTCCCAGCCCCGCACCGTCGACGTCGGGCTCAGCTTGGCGCTGGCCAGATCGACCTCCCACTCGGGGAACCGCTTCAGAATTTCCTCGCACGCGACGCGGCCCTCGAGGCGCGCCAGCGCCGAGCCGAGACAGAAGTGTGTGCCCACACTGAAGGTGAGGTGTGGGCGGACGGACCGATGGATATTGAATTCGCCGGCGTCCGGGCCGAATTGACGCTCATCGCGGCATGCGGCGCCGATGAGCATCATCATCACGCTGCCTTCGGGCACGGTCTGGTCGTACAAGTGGGCGTCGCGAGTGACATACCGCGAGACGTGCGGTGCGGGCGGTTCGTAGCGCAGCAGCTCCTCGATTGCCTGCGGAATGAGCTCAGGCTGCTGGACCAGGTCGTGTCGCTGGTCGGGGTGTTCAGCGAGAACTTTTCCGGCCCAACCGATCAGCCGTGTCGTGGTTTCGTTCCCCGCTCCGGCGACGACGTTGAGGTACACCAGGATCTCTTCGCGCGTCAGCTGTCGCTTGGTCCCGGTTTCATCGACGAACTCGACGTTGAGCAACTCGGTCATGATGTCGTCGGACGGATGGTCGGCACGCCACTCGATGTAGGCCTCGAACTGCTCGCCCACGGACAAACCGTGTTTGGCAGCGTCCATGGGCTTGCCGGCCTCGGTGCGCAGCTGGGCGTTGCCCCGGTCGCGGATGTACACCTGGTCGTCTTCGGGGATGCCAAGCAGCGAGCTGATCACCTTCATCGGCATCATTGCACCCAGGTCGGTGACGAAGTCGAATCGACCCGATCCCACCAGCGGATCCAGGAGTTGCGCGCAGTAGTCGCGGATCATCGGCTCCAGGGCGGCGATCCTGCGAGGGGTGAACATGCGGGACAGCAGCTTGCGGTGCACATCGTGAATCGGGGGGTCCTCGAAGATCAGCATCCCCGACGGGATGTCGAGGTTGGCTTTGATCAACTCCAGGATCGCACCGCGAGCGGAGCTGAATGTGGCGTGATCGACCAGTGCCTTGTTCACGTCGGCATATCGGCTTACCGCGAAGAAGTCGTATTCGGCGTTGTAGTAGAGCGGCGCTTCGTCGCGGAGACGCGCGAACATGGGATACGGGTCGGCGATCAGCCCGACATCGTATGGATCAAAACGCACGTCGCTATCGGTGCTGGCCGTCACGAAATCCCTCCTGCCGCTGGCATTCCCGGATAGCCGCACCGCAAGCACCCGCGCTGGCGCTTCGATTGGGACAGCGCTGGATTCGGTTCGGGCAATTTATACACTCCGCTTAACTGTTGCTCTGACAGGCGCACGGCCCCAGCTGAAAAATGACCCGTGAACGTCGGCCTACTCTATTCTCGTAGAGAACCATATGGCAAAGAGCCTGGCAAGACCCCGGGCCGCGAACCGTCGCTGATTTGTACACGTTCGGTCGCTCAGCCGGACGCCGTAGCCGGGCGCCGCGGCGCCGGACGCGGGCCACCGAGTTCGGTCAGCCGGCCCTGCTGCGGACTTCTGAGAATGCCGGTGGCGATGGCCGACAAGATTCCATCGAGCTGTTCGGGGCTGTCGATGATCCGATCACCATGCGCACACCGCAGCAGCAGACCGTTGATGAACGTCAGCGTGACATTGCTCAGATCCTCGACCACGGCCGGGTCCAGCTCCGCGCCGTGGGGCATTAGCTGTACGAGGATTTCCCGGTGCAGTTTGGTGAATCCGTCGGTGGCCTGCTGCAGGATTGCGGCCAGCGCCGGGTCGCGAGTGGCCTGCATGGTCAGCTCGTAGCGGGCCTTCGTCCGGAACAACTGTGGCTCGCTGCCGGCTTGAATGACGACCTGCGACAATCGCGACGGCGAGGGATTGTCGCCGCGCGGGTCGGAGTTGTCCGCAACCGCCTGAAGCTCGGCAAGATCCAGGTCGGCCAGTCGCTCGGCCACCGCGCGCAACAGCGCCGACCGGGTACGGAAATAAAACGAGGTCGTCCCGTCCGGGACGCCGGCCTTACGGTCCACCTTCAGGTGGCTCAACCCCTTGGCGCCGTCGTCGGCCAATAGCTGAATCGCCGCGTCGCACAGGTCGCGGCGGCGCTCGGCGGGATTGGGCTTGCGTCGTTTGTCCAT
>CAYNLB010000181.1:0-7116 GCA_964397935.1 uncultured Mycobacterium sp. | reverse complement strand
TTTTGAAATGCAGCTGAGCCTCGGTTGCAGATTAGTGCTCAGCTTTGGCGCGCTTTTCTTGAGGGACTTACCGGTTTTCTTCGTCATCGTCTGTCGAGGAGACTTATCTGACATTGTTGCCCTTCATATCGGGGCCTGGTTGGTCCCAATCCCTTGACCTTACTCCTCCGGTCCTGGCTAGGGCTGGCGTCAATCGGCCGCAATCCCATGTTCTTGTTCGTGTCCCGGCCGAGCGCGACAGCCGTGCCGTCTCACCAATAGACCAGCAGCGCAAGCAGTTCGGTGACACGGGATGGGTATGCCCGCGGGTCCACGCGGCGCTCGACGACTTCGATGGAGCTACGACGAGGCCCGCGGTGAGTACGACAAGGCGGACACTGGTCGGCAAGTGGCTTGTAGGTGCGGTCTTGGCGCAGCGCCGCAATGATGACCCACTGGCCGGTGGACCGGTCGAACCGCAACTGCGACTGCGTTGCGGCCCGCGCCGGCAGTGGCCTGCGATCTTCGACCGGTGCCGGACAGTGCCCGGGCAACGCGAAGAACAGCAGGTCGCGGCCGTCGGCCAGCTTCGCCCGCGTCGGCGCTGTCACGATGTCGAAGACTAGCTTGGTCGCCGCGACACGGTTCGGGTAACCATGTTGTGTGCGCACAGGAGAGGCGGTCCCCCGATAACTGTTCTCCACGAACGAGCCCGCAATTGGATGGTCGGCTCCGATCCCGGGCTGCTTCGGCTGCGGATGGCGGCTCGGACGATGACCGCCCTCGGTTGTTCGCTGGTGGTTCTCTATGTGCTGACCAGAGCGACGGGACAGCCCTTGACCGTCGCTCTGCTGGGCGTCGTCATCACCATGGTTGCGTCGCGATCCGTGAACGAGCCGGACCTCCGCCGGCAGCGCATCACGATGACGCTGCTGCCCGTGCCCGCCGCGCTCGCCATCGGCGCCGCCGCACTGCTCGCGCCGCGCCCGTTGGCCAGCGATGCGGTCTTCGTGATCGTCGTGTTCACCGCCGCGTACATTCGCCGCTTCGGGGCCCGGGGGCAGGCGCTGGGCATGGTCGCGTTCATGGCCTACTTCTTCACTTTGTATCTGCGAGCCCGCTTTTCGGAGTTGCCGTGGATGATCGGGGCAGTTGCGGTGGGAACGGTGTGCACGTTCGTGATAACCACCTACGTGCTGCCCGATAAGCCCGAGAGGGTGCTGCGGGCCACCATACGGGCGTTGCGGGCACGGATGGCGATCGTGATCGACACCACCGCCGAAGCCGTCCGTACGGGCCGCTTCGACGAACGTCGCCGGCGTCGCATGCGGGCGCGCACCATCCGGCTCAACGAGACCGCCCTGATGGCGCAGAGCCAAATCGAGGACAATGCCGACCCCGGCATGCTGTGGCCCGGCGTCACCGCCGGACAGCTGGCCCCCTGGCTGTTGGACGCCGAACTGGCCATCGAATGGGTGGCCACCGCCGGCCGCGGGGCGGCGGCCGCCGCTGCGCAAATACCCGGCGCGACTCGCACCGCGCTCGCCGGTGCGCTCACGCAGCTGGCGCGGGCGATCCGGCTTCCGGAACCCGAAGGCCTTCGGCGGGCGGCGAGCCAAGCGCACCGGCTGCTGGACCAGCAGTCCGGCCCCGGCCTCGCCGACACCCCAGCCGACGCGGCCGTACGCCGCCTCGCCCTGGCGATAATCAACGCCACGACAGCGACTTCCGACGTCCGGGCCATCGTCGACCGCGCGGCCACCGGCAGCGCCGGCGAAAGCCCCGAAAGTGAGCGGCCTTCGGCATCCGACGGCGCCGCCGCCCCCGACACGGTCGAGGCGACGGGCGAGCAACAGCACAAAGGTCTGCGGCCAACCACGCGGCAAGCCATCCAGGTCGCCGTCGCCGCGTCGTTGGCCATCGTCGCCGGCGAGTTGGCGTCGCCGGCGCGCTGGTACTGGGCGGTGATTTCGGCGTTCGTCATCTTTGCCGGCACCAGCTCCTGGGGCGAAACCTTGACCAAAGGCTGGCAGCGCCTGCTCGGCACCCTGCTCGGGGTGCCTTGCGGCATGCTGGTGGCCACGCTGCTCGCCGGCAACAAGACGGCCGCGCTCGCCGGAATATTCGTGTGTTTGTTCTGCGCCTTCTATTTCATGACGGTCACCTACAGCCTGATGATCTTCTGGATCACCACGATGCTGGCCTTGCTGTATGGCCTGCTCGGCCAATTCTCTTTCGGCGTGCTGATGCTGCGCATAGAAGAGACTGCGATCGGTGCCGTTATCGGCGCCACCGTGGCCATCGTGGTGCTGCCGACGAATACCAGGACCGCCATCCGCGGCGCCAGTCGAGCCTTCTTGACGAGCCTGTCGGCACTGATCGAGATTTCGACCGCGACCCTGTTCGGCGAAGACCAGAGTGTGGGCCCCTCCGAGCAAGCGCGCCGGCTAGATCGAGACCTGCAGCGGTTCCGGGTTACCGCCAAGCCGCTGTCGGCGGGCGTCGCCGGCCCGGCGGGCCGTCGAAGCATTCGCCGTGCCCTACGCACATGCGCCACGTGCGACCGTTACGGGCGGACCCTGGCGCGCAGCAGCGAGCGCTACCAGGGTCCGGTCGGGCCACCACCGCTGGTCGAATCCTTCGCGGCGGCCGCAGCCCAGACGCGACACAACATCGAGGCGCTGGCCGCTGCCATCGACGGCGGTCATGCGCCGACCATTGCTTCGGCCGCCGACGACCTCGATGCCGCTGAGACCTTGGCCCGGCAGCAGGACGACGGCGAACGGTGGCCGGACACCCGACGACTTCTCACTGCGGTGCATGCGCTGCGTCAGATCGAACGGGCTGTCGTCACCGCGGCCACCAATCTCGGTGCCCGCGAAAACGTGCACGTACCCAGTCTCGCGGCGAGCTGAAGCTCACGGGTCGCGTGGCCGCAGTAGCGCACTCGAGCGGTGCTACCGATCCCAAACAGTCGCGGCTACCATCTCCCTAACCGCAGCGGCCAAAGTCCGAGGAGACATCCCATGGCCACTCCGAACCTTCCACGGCTGGGGATGCGGGCCGCCGGGCGTACCTGGCACGCCGACCCGGGCCGGGCGTGGACAATCGGCCGCACTTCCGAAGCCGACGTACACCTGGAGAATCCGCGGGTCTCGCGCGACCAAGCCGCGCTGGAGCCGACGCCGGCGGGATGGGTTCTGGTCAACCACAGCCGCAACGGAATGTTCGTCGACGGCCGCCGAGTGGAACGCCTCGCGGTGCGCCACCCCATCACCGTGTCCCTGGGTTCTGTTTCCTCCGGGGAGCTGCTGCAGCTCTACCCGGTCTCCGAGCAGGCCGCCGCCCGGACAGTGCCGGTCGCCGATCCCGGCAGCCCCCGGAGCTCGGAACAGACAACCGTTGCCCGGCCGCCGACCGCAGTACACACCATCGACCAGGTAGCGATCGCGATCGGCCGGGCACCGGAGAACAACGTGGTCCTCTCGGACTTGCTGGTCTCTCGCCGTCATGCGCAGTTGCGACGCTCCGGTAACCAATGGGAACTCGTGGATCTCGGCAGCGCCAACGGTACCTACGTCAATGGCGTCCGAATCAACCGCGCGGTGATCGGGCCCGACGACATCGTGGGCATCGGTCACCATCTCCTCCACCTGTCCGGCGACCGGCTCATGGAATACGTCGACACCGGCGACGTGTCCTACGCGGCGTCCGACCTGCGCGTGGTCACCAACAAGGGCAAGGTGCTGTTGGCGGACGTCAGCTTCGTCTTGCCGCAGCGCAGCTTCCTGGCGGTGGTGGGGCCGAGCGGCGCCGGGAAATCGACTTTGCTCGCCGCGCTGACCGGCTTCCGCCCGGCCGGCGCCGGCTCGGTGCAATACGACAACCGGGACCTCTATGACAACTACGCCGAGCTACGGCACAGGATCGGCTTCGTACCTCAAGACGACATCCTGCACGCCCAGTTGACCGTGCGGCGCGCGCTGAATTACGCAGCGCGGCTACGCTTCCCGCAGGACGTGTCCGCCGCCGAACGACATCAGCGCATCGACGAGGTGCTGGCCGAACTAGGGCTGAGCGCACAGGCCGACCAACGTATCGACAGCCTGTCGGGTGGTCAGCGCAAACGCACCAGCGTCGCTTTGGAACTGCTGACCAAGCCGTCGCTGCTGTTTCTCGACGAACCGACCTCGGGGCTGGATCCCGGCTATGAGAAATCGGTGATGCAAATGCTGCGCGCGCTGGCCGACGACGGCCGCTCCGTGGTGGTGGTCACCCACAGCATCGCCCATCTGAAGATGTGTGACCGGCTGCTCGTGCTGGCGCCCGGCGGTCGGCTCGCCTATTTCGGTCCGCCGCAACACGCGTTGACCTACTTTCACTGCGAAGACTTCGCCGACCTGTTCACGCTGCTCGAACACGACAGCGCTACCGACTGGACCGGCCGGTTCAACGCCTCGCCGCTGCGCGGTGCGTTCACCGGCCCGCACCCAGCCATACGCGAGCATCCCCCCGAGGCCCCCACCGCGCCCAAGAAACCGATCGCCCAGCAAAGCGGCCTGGCACAATTCGCGATCCTGTGCCGACGGTATGTGGCGGTCATTGCCGCCGACCGCCAGTACTCGATGTTTCTGCTGCTACTCCCGCTGCTGCTGAGCCTGTTCGTACACGCCGCCCCCGGCCATGAAGGGCTGTACCTACCGGACGCATTGCGTCGCAGGTCCCCTCAACCCCAACAACTACTGACGCTGCTGATCGTCAGCGGGGCACTCATGGGCTGCGCGGTCTCGATTCGGGAGATCGTCAAAGAAAAAGCGATATATCTGCGGGAACACGCCATCGGCTTATCCCGTGGCGCCTACCTGGCCTCCAAATTGGCCGTGCTCACCGCATTGACCACCTTGCAGGGGCTGATGCTGGGATTGCTGGGCGTTGCCGGCCTGCCGGGTCCCGAAGGTTCGCTGCTGTTGCCTTCGGGCACCGTCGAAGTGGCGCTGGCGGTGGTGGCGGTCACGGTGGTATCGATGCTCATCGGGCTGCTGATTTCGGCGTGGATCGGTAATGCCGATCGCGCCATGCCGCTGTTGGTGCTGGTGGTGATGGCACAGCTTATCCTCTGCGGCGGGCTATTTCCGGTGCACGGCCGCGTCCCGCTGGAGCAGCTGTCCTGGCTGTCGCCGTCGCGGTGGGCCTACGCGATGGGCGCTTCGACCGTCGATCTGAACTCCCTGAGCCACAGCATGGGCAAGGCCGAAGATCCGCTGTGGGATCCCATCCGCGAGCACTGGCTGACCGACGTCGGGATGTGCGCAGCACTGGCGGCGGTACTGGTCATCGTCCTTGCGGTGCGGCTTAGCCGACTCGACGGCCACCGCAGGGGCCGCAAATAGGCGCGACCTCTACCCGCGTAGCCCAGAAGGCGCCCAGAAGGCGTATTTCGCCGTTCACCCGCCGATCACCAAAGACCCCACCGCCGCGGAGTCGGGCTAAGAGCTCGCCCGGCGATCACGTCGCCCCGATGACGGCAAATACGGACGGCCACAGCAGTTTTCATGACAAACCAAACCGCTGTGGCGATGACGGAACCGTGTCGGCAGCTGTGAATGCACGGCCGCGACGAATTGCGGGCTCGAAGAGTTCGGCATCTAGGTCGGGGCAGATATGAAAAACAAGGCCGAGCACATATCTGATGGCCTAGGATACGATTTGCTGGTTTTTGCGCCTGCTTTCAGTCGAATGGCCCCACGGCGACACGCCGCGGCGCAAAGAAGGAGATACACGCCTATGAAGCTCCAGATTCGTGCCGGTATCGCCGCCCTGTCCGTCGTCGTTACGGCGGCACTTGTGCTCACCGGCTGCTCTTCGTCCACCAAGAACCCGACGCCCAACGTCGACGCCGCCAAGATCGTCAAGCAGGCGGCCGACGCTATGCGCAAGGTGACGGGGATGCACCTGACCGTTGCGGTGCAGGGCAATGTGCCCAACCTCGATTTGACCAAGCTGGAGGGCGACGTATCCAACACGCCGCAAACGCACGCCACGGGGACGGTGACGCTGACCATCGGCAGCAAGAATGTGGATGCGAAGTTCGTCTATGTGGACGGCACCCTGTACGCCGACGTGGCGGAGGCCGGCGAATACACCGACTATGGCGACGGCATGGCGATCTATGACGTGTCGACCCTCCTCGACCCCGACAAAGGCCTCGCCAGACTGCTCTCCGACCTCGAGGACCCGAAGGCGGCCGCCACCGAACAGGTGAACGGCATCCAGACCACGAAGATCACCGGGATGTCTTCATCCAACGACATCGCGAGACTGTCCGGAAACCGGGTGGCCCCCGAGAAGGAGACGACGGTGCCCACCACGGTCTGGATCGCCTCTGACGGGTCCTACCACCTGGTCAAGCTCGAGATCGTCCCGGTACAGGACGCCACGGTGACACTGACCATGTCCGAGTGGGGAAAGCAGTTCACCGTCACCAAACCGGAATAGCCGTCGCCTCATGACACCCGCGAAGCTCGCTCGTTCTCGAATCCGCCGGATCATCGGCCCTCGGAAGGGATCATCATGGAAATGACCGCATTTCAGCGACGAGTCGCCATCGCAGCTGCCAGCCTGGCAGCGGTGACCGCGATGTCTGCCGCGGTGGCGTCACCCGCAAGCGCGAACCCGACCGGCCCGGACACGCCCTCCGGGGGCCAGTACTGGGGTTCGATCGCCAACTCCCACCGGTTCGATGACGCGGGCTATCCACAAATCGGTGGATATGTCAACGCCCGCACGAAGGCGGACGCGGAGGCCGAGGCGATCAGTGCCTGCGGCCAATCCGACTGCAAGACTTTTCTCGACTTCCAGGAGTGCGCCGTCGCTGCCTGGGATGCCCGCAACAAGGTTCTCGTCGCCGGGCGCGGGCCGACGCTCAAAGCTGCCATCCGGGCGGCCGCAAAGGGGCTCGATCCCGGAGGCAAAGCCAAAATTCTGGGACAGGGCTGCAACAAGGGTAGTGGCTGATCGCGCCGCGGCGGACGCTGCCGTGCCGCGGCCCGGGCGGCCCCACGCACGGACATCCGTGAGGAGCAATCCCATGGCCACTCCGAACCTTCCACCGGGCTTTGACTTCACCGATCCCGACAT
>CAYNLB010000180.1:0-7124 GCA_964397935.1 uncultured Mycobacterium sp. | reverse complement strand
CGCGGAATTAACGACTCACGACACTAGCCGCTGTTGCGCAGCGCGCTGGCCAGGCCGTTCATCGTCAACAAAATGCCGCGCTGCACCAATTCGTCGTCATCGCCCGAGCGGTAGCGGCGAAGCAACTCCACCTGCAGGTGGTTCAGCGGCTCCAGGTACGGGAAGCGGTTGAACACCGAACGCGCCAGCGCGGGGTTGTCGGCGAGCAGGTTGTCCTGACCGGTGATGAGCTTGTGCATGGCGATGGTTCGGCGGTGCTCGTCGACGATCTTGTCGAACACCCGGTGCCGCAGCTCTTCGTCGGCCACCAGCTCGGCATAGCGGGCCGCCAGCCCGAGATCGGACTTGGCCAGCACCTGGGCCATGTTCGACAGCACGCTGCGGAAAAAGGGCCACCGCTCATACAGCTCGTGCAGTATCCGGACCCGCTCACTTTCACTTTCGGGGCCCGCGGCGATCCACTGTTCGAACGCCGACCCGGTGCCGTACCAGCCCGGCAGCATCACCCGCGACTGGCTCCATGCCAGTACCCACGGGATTGCGCGCAGGTCCGCGATCGAGGTGGTGGGCTTGCGTGAGGTCGGCCGGCTCCCGATGTTCAGCGAACCGATTTCGCTGACCGGGGTGGAGGCCATGAAGTACTCGACGAAACCCGGTGTGTCGTGCACCAGTTCGGCGTAAGCGCGCTGCGCCAGGACGGCCACTTCATCGAGCACCGCGTAGGCCGGCTCGGCGGCCTCCCCCAGGCCTTCGACATCCAGCAGCGTCGACTCGAGCGTAGCGGCCAGCAGGCTTTCCAGATTGCGTCGCGCGATCTGCGGTTCGGCGTATTTCGCTGCGATCACCTCACCCTGCTCGGTGAGCCGCAAGGAACCGTTCACCGCTCCCGGTGGTTGCGCCAGGATCGCTTGGTAGCTCGGACCGCCACCGCGGCCGACCGTGCCGCCGCGACCGTGGAAGAGCCGCAGCCGGATTCCGGTTTTTCGGGCCACTTCGACCAGCGCGAGCTCGGCGCGGTAGACCGCCCAGCTGGAGGCCAGGTACCCGCCGTCCTTGTTGGAGTCGGAGTAGCCGAGCATCACTTCTTGAAATCCGTCGCGGGCGGCGACAATCGCCTGGTAGAGAGGAAGTTTCAGCATTGCGCGCAAGATCGCGGCACCGTTGTGCAGATCGTCGATCGTCTCGAAGAGCGGTGAGATGGCCACCGGACAGTACGGTTCCGGGCCCGAGACATCCAGCAACCCTGCCTCTTTCAGCAGGATCGCGGCCTCCAAGATGTCGGAGGCCGAGCGGCACATCGAGATGACGTAGTTGGGCACCGCTGCGGGACCGTAGCGCTCGACCGCGTGCGCGGCGGCCCTGACGACATCGAGTTCGCTGCGGGCCAGGTCGGACAATTGCGCATGGTCACCCACCAGCGGACGGCGGGTGCTCAATTCGCCCACCAGCAGCACGACCCGCTCGTGTTCGGGCAGTGAGCTGTAGTCGGGGTGGACCCCGGCCCACGAAAGTAGTTCGCCGACCACTTCTTCGTGCACGTCGGAGTTTTGCCGCATATCCAGGCCAGATAGATGAAACCCGAAGACGCGCACTCCTTCCCGCAACAGAGCGAGCCGATCGTCGGCCAGCAGCGCGCTGCCGTGGGTGCGCAGCGACTCGTCGATCGTGTCGAGATCGGCCTGGAGTTCGGCCGGGGTGCAATAGGCCGGCAAGCCCAGGTCAAGCTCGTGCTGCGGTTGCCGGTCCAGGATGTTGGCGGCGGTCTCGGTGAGCCGGCCACGGATTACCCGCACCGCCCGCCGGTACGGCTCGTCGGCGCGGGCGTCCTCCTGGCAGCCCTCGGCCAGGGCGGCCAGCTCGGGCGTGACGGGGATGAGGCGCGCCGACATCGACAGTTCTTGCTCAAGAGCGGTGAGCTCGGCCAGGTAGTGCCCCAGGGCGGTGAATGCGGCGCTACCGGTGGCCAGCCGCACCACGTCGGCCGTCACGTTCGGGTTGCCGTCGCGGTCACCGCCGATCCAGGACCCGGGTTGCAGGATGGGTCCGGACACCAGATCGGCGTCGGGCCAGCGAGCCCGCAACGCGTTGCGGACCTCGGCGTTGACCTGCGGGATCACCTTGAAGAACGCGGCGGGGTAATAGCGCAGCCCCGCCTCGATCTCGTCGGTGATCTGCAGCCGGGACAACCGGATCAGCGCGGTCTGCCACAGCGTGAGGACCTGGCGGCGCAACTCGAGTTCGATGTTGCGGCCATCGTCGGTCTCGGTATGGCCCTCCGCGTGCAGCCACATCAATTCGGTGATCCGGTGCTGGGTGACGAAAACAGTGCGCCGACGAGTCTCGGTGGGATGGGCGGTGATCACCGGGGAGACCAGGGCACCTTGCAACGCGTCGGCCACTGTGGCCGAATCGAGCTCAGCCAGATCAAGTTTTCGATAGGTCGCAGCCAGGCTGCTGTCCTGCGGCGGTTCACCGGCGGCGGCATGAATCCAGCGCCGGCGTTCCCGGTGGATGTCTTCGGCGACGTTGGCCAACAACGCGAAGTGGCTGAACGCCCGGATGATCGGGATCGCCCGGTGGATGTCGAGCCCAGAAAACATCCGCGCCATCTCGGCGCGATCGATCTCCGAGCGCCGCACCCGAAACGATTCCACCCGGGCACGTTCGACGAGGTCGAACACGTCGTGACCGCTCTGCTCACGCACCGTGTCGCCCAGGATGGTGCCCAGCAGCCTGATGTCGGCGCGCATCGGCTCCGTCGCCTCGCGACCGACCAGGGTCCGCTGGACGGCGCCGATCGGTTCCAGCGCGGTATCAGAAACCTCGACCATGCATCCCAGTATCGGGGCGGAGCACCCGGCCCGCCCGCCGACCGGTCAGCGGTACTTGATTTGCAGGGCGATGCCGATGATGCACACCAGCCAGATGCCCACAACGAACAGCGTCAACCGGTCCAGGTTTTTCTCGACCACCGTCGACCCGGACAGGCTGGACTGCACGCCGCCGCCGAACAGCGTCGACAGGCCACCACCCTTGGCGCGGTGCAGCAGCACCAGCAACACGACCAGGATGCTGGTGACCACCAGGGTGATCTGCAGGGCCAGTTGCATGACGGGCAGTTTACCGGGGCCGCCCCGCCGTTACGGCAGCGGCCCGCCGGCGGCGATCGCCGCCAGGGTCGCGAACTGCTCACCGTCCAGCGAGGCCCCGCCGACCAGCGCCCCGTCGATGTCGTCGCGGGCGATGATCTCGCCGATGTTCTTGGCATTCACCGAGCCGCCGTAGAGCACCCGCACCGCGTCGGCGACCTGCGGTGACGCCAGGGTGCCCAACTCGTTGCGAATCGCGGCGCACACTTCCTGGGCGTCGGCGGCGCTGGCTACTCGCCCGGTGCCGATCGCCCACACGGGCTCATAGGCGATGACGACGGTGCCGATCTGCTCGGCTGAGAGCCCGGCCAGCGAGCCACGCAGCTGCTCGACATTGTGGGCCACGTGATTTCCCGCCTCACGGACCTCGAGGTGCTCACCGATGCAGATGATCGGGGTCAATTCATGCTTGAGAGCAGCGGCCGCCTTGGCGGCCACCAGCGCGTCATCCTCGTCGTGGTAGGTGCGTCGCTCGGAGTGGCCGACGACGACGAAGCTGCACCCCAGCTTGGCCAGGAAGGCTCCGCTGATGTCACCGGTGTAGGCACCGGAATCGTGCTGGGACAGGTCCTGGCCACCGTAGGTCAGCCGTAGCTTGTCACCGTCGACCAGGGTTTGCACGCTGCGCAGATCGGTGAACGGCGGGATGACCGTGACATCAACCTTGTCGTAGTACTTGTCCGGTAGGGCAAACGCAATCTTTTGTACCAGCGCGATGGCCTCGAAGTGATTGAGGTTCATCTTCCAGTTGCCGGCGATCAGCGGCTTGCGGCTCACGAGTCTCCTTAGCTGGCTTGAGTGGGCTGAGGACGGCCCAGTACTTCGATGCCGGGAAGCGTCTTGCCTTCAAGGTATTCCAGAGACGCACCCCCGCCGGTGGATATGTGCGAGAAGTCGCTCTCCGGGATACCGAGGGCGCGCACCGCGGCCGCGGAGTCGCCGCCGCCCACGACGCTGAAGGCCCCTTTGCCGGTTGCTGCGGCGATCGCCTCGGCGACGCCCTTGGTGCCCGCGGCGAACGCCGGGAACTCGAACACGCCCATCGGGCCGTTCCAGAAGACGGTTTCTGCATTGGACAGCAACGTCGCGAACCGTTTGACCGATCCGGGGCCGATGTCCAGGCCCACCATGCCATCGGGTATCGCGTCGGCGGCCACGGTCTGCGCCGGCGAGTCGGCGGCGAACTTCTCGGCCACCACGATGTCCACGGGCAGTCGCAGCACGTCGTGGTAGGTTCCCAGCAGCCTGCGACAGGTATCGACCATGTCGTCTTCCAGCAGCGACTTGCCTACCGAAAAGCCCTGCGCGGCAAGAAATGTGAAGCACATTCCGCCACCGATCACGACGCTGTCGGCCTTGGTCGCCAGCGACTCGATCACGCCCAGCTTGTCGGACACTTTCGACCCGCCGAGCACCACCGCATAGGGTCGCCTGCTGGAGCTGGTCAACTGCTCGAGCACCCGAATCTCCTCGGCCACCAGCGTGCCGGCGTAGTGCGGCAACAGCGTGGCCACGTCGTACACCGAGGCTTGCTTGCGGTGCACTACCCCGAAGCCGTCGGAGACGAACGCCCCTGTCGGCCCGACCAATTCAGCGAGTCCGCGCGCCAGCGCGAGGCGCTCCCCATCGTCCTTGCTGGTTTCGCGCTGGTCGAAGCGAACATTCTCCAGCAACAGGATGTCACCGTCCGTGAGCCCCTCGGCACGAGCCAGTGCGTCGGCACCGACGACTGGGGAACGATCGGAGCCGGCCAACTGCACGTGCTGGCCCAGCTTTTCGCCGAGCGAAGCGGCCACCGGTGCCAGCGAGAACTTCGGATCGGGGCCACCCTTGGGGCGGCCCAGGTGGGCGGTGACCACCACTTTGGCGCCGGCCTGAAGGAGCGCCCGCAACGTCGGTACCGATGCGGTGATCCGACCGGGGTCGGTGATGGTTCCCTCGTCGAGGGGGACGTTCAGGTCGGAGCGCACCAGCACGCCGCGACCCGAAACGCCCTCTGCCAGCAGGTCTTCCAGGGTATGAACGGACACGGCTTACAGCGACTTGCCGACCAGGGCGACCAGATCGATGAGGCGGTTCGAGTAGCCCCATTCGTTGTCGTACCACGACACCACCTTGGTCTGGTTGTCGATCACCTTGGTCAAGCCGGAGTCGAAGATCGAACTGTGCGGGTCGGTGACGATGTCGCTGGAGACGATCGGCGCGTCGTAGTACTTCAGGATGCCCCTGAGCTTGCCGTCGGCGGCCGCCTTGAACGCCGCGTTGATCTCCTCCACGCCGGCGGACTTGGACAGCTCGGCGGTCAGGTCGGTGACCGACCCGGTGGGAATCGGCACCCGTAGCGCATAGCCGTCGAGCTTGCCCTTCAATTCCGGCATCACCAGCCCGATGGCCTTGGCCGCACCGGTGGAGGTCGGCACGATGTTCAGCGCGGCGGCGCGGGCGCGACGCAGGTCCTTGTGCGGCCCGTCCTGCAGGTTCTGGTCCTGGGTGTAGGCGTGAATCGTCGTCATCAGGCCCTTGACGATGCCGAACTCGTCGTGCAGCACCTTGGCCAGCGGCGCAAGACAGTTCGTCGTGCACGAGGCATTCGAGATGATGTTTTGGCTGCCGTCGTACTTGCCCTCGTTGACGCCCAGAACGATGGTGATGTCCGGGTCGGTGGCGGGCGCGGAGATGATCACTTTCTTGGCACCGGACTGCAGGTGGCCTTTGGCCTTGGCGCCGTCGTTGAAGCGGCCGGTGGACTCTACGACGACGTCGACGCCGAGGTCGCCCCAGGGCATTGCCGCCGGGCCTTCCTTAACCTCGAGCGCCTTGATTTTGTGGTTGCCCACGACAATGGTGTCCGCGCCCTCGAGGCTGACGTCGTAGGGCAGCCGGCCCAGAATCGAATCGAATTTGAGCAGGTGCGCCAGTGTGTGGTTGTCGGTGATGTCGTTGACCGCGACGACCTCGATGTCAGCGCTGCCCTGCTCCCGTCGGGCCAATAAGGCCCGGTAGAAGTTGCGCCCGATGCGACCGAAGCCGTTGATGCCTACTCGGACCGTCACTTGTCTCTCCCTGTCTCTACTGTCCGCTGATAAGGACTCGCCGTCAGCCTAGATCAGCCCCGGCGTTGCTTGCGCAGCCAACCGAGCGCCGACTCGGCGGCGTGGTAGCCACACAGCCCGTGGATACCGGCTCCCGGCGGCGTGGACTGCGAACAGAGATAGACACCCGGCACCCCGGTCGCGTACGGGTCGACCGCGATCCGCGGGCGGAAGATGACCTGCAGCCGGTCGTTCGCGCCACCGATGATGTCGCCGCCGATGAAGTTGGGGTTGTAGGCCTGCAGCTCGGCGGTGCTTTTGCTGACGGTCGCGACGACGCGGTCGCGGAATCCCGGGGCGAACCGCTCTATCTGGTCGACGACCGCGGCGGTGGCGTCGCCGGTGTAGCCGAACGGCACGTGCGCGTATGTCCAGATCGGGTTGATGTCGCCCGCCGAGCGAGTGGGGTCGGCCAGGTACTGCTGCCCGACCAGCACGAATGGGCGCCGCACCATCCTGCCTTGCGCGCGTTGGCGTTCGGTGTCGGCGATCTCGGCGAAGGTGCCGCCGAGGTGGACGGTGCCGGCGCGGCCGCAGTCGGGGTTTGTCCACGGGATGTCGCCCTCGATGGCGAAATCGACCTTGAAGGCCGACGAGCCCTCACGGTAGCGCCGATATGACCGCTTGATCCGGTGGGGCATGAGGTCGCCGTACATCGCGTAGACCGGCGCCGGGCTGAGGTCGAGCATGACGATGTCGGCGTCGGGGACATCGCTGCGATTGACGACGGTCACCCCGGTGGTCACGGTGCCGCCGTGCTCGGCCAGGGCGGCCGCCAGGGCCCGGGTGATCGAACCGGATCCGCCCTCGGCGACGGGCCAACCGTACCGGTGCCCGCTGGCCAGGATCATCAGCCCGAGCGATGCCGTCAGCGGCCGGTCCA
>CAYNLB010000179.1:0-7306 GCA_964397935.1 uncultured Mycobacterium sp. | reverse complement strand
ACCAAAGCCACCGAATCATTGCCGACGTGGTTGGCCCCGAGGACGAAAGCTTGGGCCAGACCGTCGGGGTGCTCCTGCGCCACGTAGCTGAGGTTGATGCCGAATTGTCCACCGTCGCCGAGGAGCCGCCGAAAGCCGGCCGCGTCGTGCGGTGTGGTGATCACCAGGATGTCGCGGATTCCGGCCATCATCAGCGTGGACAGCGGATAGTAGATCATCGGTTTGTCGTACACCGGCAGCAACTGCTTGCTGATGCCCAAGGTGATCGGATGCAGGCGAGTCCCCGAACCGCCCGCCAGGATGATCCCGCGCATGAGTTGCTCCTAGTGCCTGGGTCGACTAGTTGACGAAGTCGGCCTCGGTGAGTTCGGTGGCGGCCAGCGCCGACGCCAAATCCTGGTGCCGGAACACGGAGGTGACGTGGTCGTGGACCACACGGAATGCCGACGCCGCGTTCGTCACTGTCCCGGGATCGTCCGGCTTGGTGACCTTCTGTTCGACGACCACGACCCCGTCGTGCACGTACATCCGGCCGAGTTCTGCCGTCCCGTCGCGGGAAGCGGCCCACCTGCGTAGCGCGTCGTGGCCCTGGGCGGCTCCGTGCGCGTCGCCGATCTCGATGTCGTCGCTGGACAAGGCCACCAAGGTTTCCAGGTCGGAAGCGTTGAGCGCGTCGTGCCACGCGAGCACGGTGGCGATCTCCGATGTGGTCATGGTGTGCAAGTTACCGTGTGCGTCCTGCACCCGTGGCTAGAGCGGGGTACGGTCCAGCCAGTTTTGCCACACACCGTCGTCGCCGTACAGCTCGATGCCGGTGTCGGCGAGGGGCACCCGGCGCACCATGGCCAGCAGGAGTTCGGTAGCGCCGCCCCGCAGGGCCGCGGTGCCCTTGCCGTGCTCGTGCGCCCAGGTGATCCGTCCCCGGTCGACACCGACGGTCCACTCGCCGGCTTCGCCCAGCCCGGGATCGGTGGCGTGCAGGTGCAGGGTGTCGCCGTCTGCTAGCGGCAACGGCGCCCCCTGGCTTCCGGCCTGGATCGCGACTCGCTCGAGCCATTCGGTGATCCCGTCGGCCGCCACGTCGGGCTCGAGCGTGAACTCGGCGCCGGTCGCGATGGCGGCGTCGGCGCGGTGCACCGCCACCTCGTGCAGCCAGCGGCGGAGCCACCAGTTCGCCGGGCGCGGCCCGAGAAAAGTCCATACGGGCGTAACTGCACCGGTCAGCTCGACCGCGTCCACCAGCAGTTGAGCTCCGTCGCGCAGCCACGAGATGGCGTCGGCAGGATCCGGCGGCGGCTTACCGCCCTCGACGGCGCGCGGATCGAGGGCATGGTCGAGCTTGTCTCTGACGATCTGAGCCGCCCAGCGTTCGCCCCGCCCGACGTGGCGAAACAGCTGCTTGAGCGTCCAGCCCGGGCACGTCGGCACCGGCGTGGAATCGTCGACATCGCGGAAAAGCTCCGAAAAGGCGCGGTTCTCTTCGAGGAATTCGGCCGCATAGTCCACCCGGGTCAGGCTACTCGCCGGGGTTTGCGCGGCTCAAAGCTTGGCCGCAGACGTTGCACCTCCATCGGCATATAGCCGCGATGTGGTGGGATCGAATCGAACCGGGGAGCAGCCCACTGGCAAGGGCGACCGTCGTGGCGGTTGAGCATGGTGCCCACGCGCCCTGATGCAGGATGGGATCCGCCATGTCTAACGCCGATAACCGCGCCGGGGGAGAGCGGGACCCGGAATCACTCGCGGAAGAGGCATTCCGCGCCCGTCACCGGGCGGAGCAAGCACGACGAGCAGCGCAGGCAGCCCAGCGGTCTGCGGCCGACAGCGTGGACGAATCTGCAGTCAGTCACGACAGAACGGCGAAGGCATACGAGGAAGCAGCCGAGCACAACGAGCGTCGTAGGGATGAATACCGGGAACACGCGGCTCAGCACCGGAAGTTCGCGCAAGAGGACCGTTGCATGGCTCAGCAGCTGCGGCGAATGGCAGAAAGTGACTCGACGGCCTCGTAGGGGTGGGCGAGGCGCGCCCGGCAGGCCACGACCGGCAAACTCTACCGTCACGTAAGAGTAGTGTAGCTTTGAGCACCGGGGGTTGCGCGCAGCTGCCGTTCCCGGGCAATGCCGCAGATAATAACCAAGGAGTGCCGATGGTCGCCCCCGACGTGGCTTCGCCGAGCGCCCCCCGGATCGCCGAAGAAGCCCTTCGCCGGCGCACATTCGCGGTGATCAGCCACCCCGACGCCGGCAAGTCCACGCTCACCGAAGCGGTGATGCTGCACGCCCGGGTGATCGCCGAAGCCGGCGCCATCCACGGCAAGGCGGGACGCAAGTCGACGGTGTCTGACTGGATGGACATGGAGAAGGCGCGCGGGATCTCGATTTCGTCGACCGCGTTGCAGTTCGCCTACGACCACCGCGACGTCGAATGTGTGGTGAACCTGGTCGACACGCCCGGTCACGCCGACTTCTCCGAGGACACCTACCGGGTGCTGGCCGCGGTCGACTGTGCGGTGATGCTGATCGACGCGGCCAAGGGCCTGGAACCGCAGACCCTGAAGTTGTTCCAGGTGTGCCGGCACCGGGGCATACCCGTCATCACGGTGATCAACAAGTGGGACCGTCCGGGCCGAGATGCCCTGGAACTGCTCGACGAGATCGAGCACCGCATCGGGTTGCGTCCGACGCCGCTGACCTGGCCGGTCGGGATCGCGGGCGACTTCCACGGTGTCGTCGACCGCACCACCGGCGAATTCGTTCGGTTCACCCGCACCGCCGGCGGAGCGACGATCGCGCCGGAGGAGCGGATGGGCGCCGACCACGCGCGCCAGCTGGCCGGTGCTGATTTCGACACCGCGCAGGAGGAATGCGCGCTGCTATCCGCCGACGGCGCCGACTTCGACCGGGAATCGTTTCTGGCGGGCCACACCACGCCCGTGCTGTTCACCTCGGCGATCCTCAACTTCGGGGTCAGCCAGCTGCTCGATGCCCTCATCGAGCACGCACCCGCTCCGCAGGCGCCGGTCGACGCCACCGGGCACCGCCGCCGGGTGGACGGGCCGTTCAGTGCGTTCGTCTTCAAAGTCCAGGCAGGCATGGACACGGCCCACCGCGACCGGGTCGCCTTCGCCCGGGTGTGCTCCGGCGCCTTCCGCCGCGGCGACGTCGTCACCCACGCCGCCAGCAGGCGGCCGTTCACCACCAAGTACGCGCAATCCGTGTTCGGACAACAGCGCAACAGCCTCGACACCGCCTACCCCGGCGACGTGATCGGGTTGGTCAACGCGACCACCTTGCGGGTCGGCGACACCCTCTACGTCGACGAGCCGGTGGAGTATCCGGCCATCCCCAGCTTCGCCCCCGAACACTTCGCCGTTGCCCGAGCCGCAGACACCAGCAAGCACAAGCAGTTTCGGCGCGGTATCACCCAGCTCGAGCAGGAAGGCGTAATCCAGGTGCTGCGGTCGGATCTGCGGGGTGACCAAGCACCGGTGCTGGCCGCCGTCGGCCCCATGCAATTCGAGGTGACCAGCCACCGCATGGCCGGCGAGCTGAGCGCCCCCATCCGACTCGAGCACCTCAACTACACGGTCGCCCGCCGCGCCCGCCCGAAAGACGTGGAATTCCTTCAGGCACAACGCGGCGTCGAGGTGCTGACCCGAACGGACGGTGCCCTGTTGGCGCTGTTCTCGGACAAGTGGTGGCTGGACACCATCGTGCGAAACAACCCGGGATTGGTATTGGAGCGCTTGATTGCGGCCGCGGAGTAGAAGTGCGGTGCGCGAAACAATGTCGGCAGCGGTTCCGCACGCAGAATGAGGGGTCGCCGAATGCCTGACGACTCGAACCGGCACCTGCAGATCGGTGAGGTGGCGCTGCGTACGGAGCTGTCCGTGCGCACGGTACGCCACTACCACGAAGTCGGACTGGTCGAGCCGTCGGCGCGCTCCGTGGGCGGATTCCGGCTCTACACCGAGGCAGATGTGCAGCGACTCTTGGTGATTCGGCGAATGAAGCCACTCGGGTTCAGCCTGGCGGAGATGAAACAACTGCTCGAATCACTCGACGCGCTGCGCGCGGACCCTGAAAGCGCCGAGGCGCCCGACGACCAGCGCGAGAAAGCCCGCGCCGTCCTCACCCGATGCTACGAGCAGGCGCGGGACAGCGCCGAACGCCTGCGGCGTCATCTCGCCTACGCTGACGAACTCACCGAGCTGCTGGCCGGCGCGGCGGCCGACACGGGCGGCCAGCAGATCGGCAACTTGCTCACCCCCGACAGATGAGGCGGCTAGGGCCGCGGCCCACCAAGCCGGAATACCCGCCAGCCCGCCTGCTTCCACCGCGCGATATCAAGGCAGTTGCGGCCGTCGACGATGACCCGGGCCCGCACCCGGTCGGCTAAGTCGTCGGGATCAAGGTCGATGAATTCCCGCCACTCGGTCAGTACCAGCACCGCGTCGGCGCGCTCACAGGCCTCTTCCACCGAGACCGCATAGTTCAGCGTCGGGAACAGCCGCTGGGCATTGTCCAGGGCTTTCGGGTCGTAGACGTTGACCGCGGCGCCGTTGAGCTGCAGTTGACCCGCAACGTTGAGGGCGGGCGAATCGCGTACGTCGTCGGATTCGGGTTTGAACGCCGCGCCCAGCACGGCGATGTTGGCGCCCAGCAGCGAGCCGCCGCAGGCGGTGCTGGCGAGTTCCACCATCCGGGTGCGGCGGCGCATGTTGATGCTGTCCACCTCGCGAAGGAATGTCAGCGCCTGGTCTGCTCCCAGCTCGCCGGCGCGAGCCATGAACGCGCGGATATCCTTGGGCAAGCAGCCGCCGCCGAAACCCAAACCGGCGTTGAGGAATTGGCGTCCAATTCGTGGGTCGTAGCCGAGGGCGTCGGACAGCAGGCTGACGTCTGCGCCTGCGGCTTCGCACACCTCGGAGATGGCATTGATGAACGAGATCTTGGTCGCCAGAAAGGCATTGGCCGAAACCTTGACCAGCTCGGCGGTCTGCAGGTCCGTCACCAGGAACGGCACGCCCGCGCCGAGTATCGGCGCGTAGAGTTCACGAACAGCGGTCTCGGCGCGTGCCGAATCCTGTTGCACCCCAAGCACAATGCGATCAGGATGTAGAGTATCTTGCACGGCGAAGCCCTCACGCAGGAACTCCGGATTCCAGGCGATTTCGACACCCACTCCCCGTGGCGCCAGCGCAGCGGCCCGCTGAGCAAGCTCGGCCGCAGTGCCCACCGGGACTGTCGATTTGCCGACGAGCACCGACGCCCTCGTCAGTCGCGGCACCAGCGCATCGATGACGGCATGCACGTGGCACAAGTCGGCTCCGTATTCGCCCTTCTTCTGCGGGGTGCCGACCCCGAGGAAATGCACATCGGCGAACTCGGCCGCCAGGTCGTAGTCGGTGGTGAACCGCAAGCGGCCCGCAGCCAGATTGTCGGTCAACAACTTCCGCAGGCCGGGTTCGTAAAACGGAACGTCACCCCCGGCGAGCTTGGCGACTTTACCCGGATCGATATCGACCCCGACGACGTCGTGGCCGAGTTCCGCCATCCCGACCGCGTGGGTGGCACCCAGATAACCGGTGCCGAACACCGTGCATCGCATACCACCGGTGTAGGTGGTCGCGATGAGCTAACTGCATCGTCCGGCTAAGCGTCAGGCAAACGGCAGATGACAGGTGGCACCAGCGTGGCCGGGCCTGCTAGAGGCCGGGGATCCCCGGGATCCTGAATCCGCCGTGGCCGTGACCGTGGCCGAAGCCGCCGTGCGGGATACCCGGGAAGCCGCCTTCGCCGTGGTCGTCGTCGCCTCCACCGAACGGTCCCGGCCCGCCAATGATGATCGGGGGTAGTTGTAGTGGGGGTGGCGCAGGAGGGGGTGCCGCCGGCGGCGGAGCGGGCACATGATGAGCCGGCACCGGAGCGTGCGGCGCCGGTGCCGGCGGAGCCGGAGCGGGCGCCTTGGGAGCGGGCGCCGGGGCCTTGGGAGCCGGAGCAGGTGCCTTGGGAGCCGGAGCAGGTGCCTTGGGAGCGGGCGCCGGGGCCTTGGGAGCGGGCTTGGTGGGGGCAACGACGTTGTGCCCGGGTCCGGGCCGCACGCCGGCGGTTGGCCGGATGGCGACCGCCAGGGAAACGACGAGCGCCACCACGCCGACGACAAAGATCCCCGCCGCCGCGGCACCCACCAGCTTGAACGAGCGGCGCTCGCGAGAGCTCCCGTCGACCAGCTCGGTCGCGGCCGTGTGATCGCCGGCGTAGGGGTCGTCCACATCGTCGTCGGAGACCGCGCTGTAGGCCAGGGCGCCATCGTCGGCGCTACCGGGAGTTTCGAAGTACCCGGGCGCCACTGCGAACGGGTTGATGGCACCGGTGCCGGGATCCTGTGCGTATGCCAGCGCCGCGGTCGACGACGCGAACAGCGGAGCATGCGCCGATGCGAGTGCGGCTCCCCGGGCCAGCGCCGTTTCAGGCTCCTCGGGCGCCGTCAATGGAAGTGAGGTCGCGGCCTCCAACGCCGGCTTGATCAGTGGGATGTCGATCCCGGAGCCGACGACGAACACGGCATCCGGCCGCGTCTCCAAGGTCTCCGCACCAGAGAGCATGGTGGCCAACTGGGCCACCGCCTCGTCATCATCTTCTGGGAGGGCCTGTCGGCGAACGTCTGCGATCGACCCGTCCGCGCTGTCGACTACCGCCAGAGTCGCGGTGTCGGGCTCGATGTACAACAGGGCCGTGTGCGCATAGTTCGTTTGATTGCCGACCGTCTGAGCCAGCGCCGCCGCGGCCAGAAAGGCCGAGACCAGCATCACGTTCTCTAGCTTGTGGGCGGCCAGCGCATCGCGCAGGGCGGCGGCCGCAGTTGGATCGGTGAAGGTAACTCCGGCCGAGGCCAGCTGATAGCCGCCCTCGGTCGCGCCTTCACGCGTGCCCAAGATCGCCGAGACTACCTGATCAGCCGCACTGACCGTCGCCGCATCCGCATCGGCCGGAACGTCGAAATTGTCTTCGTCGACGGTGGCGCCATCGCCATTCTGCCCCTCGATCAGCACCATCCGGACTGCCGTCGGCGCCATCGACACGCCAAGCACGGTGTCCAATGCTCCTCCATCGTCGCTTGCCAGCCATCGCAGACGTGCGCCGCACGGTGTGATGTCGCGCTAGACGTCGCTGAATCCTCACGCCGTATTCCCCCGATGCCCCGATTTTACGCGCCCTCGACCTGTGACGAATTCGGCCGAACTGGGCTACGGATTGCTAGCTGTGACCGAAACCACCGAAGCCATGGCCACCAAAACCAC
>CAYNLB010000178.1:0-7481 GCA_964397935.1 uncultured Mycobacterium sp. | reverse complement strand
TACGCGGGGGCGTTCCCGGCGTGGCTGGCGCCGGTCCAGGTGGTCGGCATCCCCGTCGCCGACGAGCACGTGAGCTACCTGGAAGGGATTGCCGCGCAACTAAAGACGCACGGGGTGCGGGTCGAGGTGGACGCCAGCGACGATCGGATGGCGAAGAAAATCGTCCACCACACCGCCCAGTTGGTGCCGTTCATGTTGCTGGCGGGCGACCGCGACGTGCAAGCCGGGGCGGTGAGCTTCCGCTTCGGTGACCGCACCCAGATCAACGGCGTGCCCCGCGACGGCGCGGTCGACGCGATCGTGAAGTGGATCGCCGATCGCGAGAATGCCGCTCCTACAGCAGAACTGGTGAAAGTGGCCGGCCATGACTGACGAGCCGCGCGCGGACGGCACCGACGACACCATCCTCGACCGGGGTGTCGGCGAGAGCGACCACCTGCAGCGGCTGTGGACGCCGTACCGGATGAACTACCTGGCCGAATCGCCGATGAAGCGCGACAACGGCAAAACCGAGCAGCCGTTCACCGACATCCCGCAATTGTCCGACGAGGAAGGCCTGGTGGTAGCCCGCGGTGAACTTGTCTACGCCGTGCTCAATCTCTACCCGTACAACCCCGGGCACTTGATGGTGGTGCCCTACCGGCGGGTGTCCGAGCTCGAGGACCTGACCGCCCCGGAGAGCGCGGAGTTGATGGCGTTCACCCAGAAAGCGATCCGCGTCATCAAAAACGTGTCCCGGCCGCACGGCTTCAACGTCGGGCTGAACTTGGGAACATCGGCGGGCGGGTCACTGGCCGAACACCTGCACGTGCACGTCGTGCCCCGGTGGGGCGGCGACGCGAACTTCATCACCATCATCGGCGGGTCGAAAGTGATCCCGCAGTTGCTGCGCGAGACTCGCCAGCTGTTGGCCTCCGAGTGGGCAAAGCAGCCATGAGTCGCGGCGGCGACGATGCAGTGGGGGCACGCCCCCACAAGTGGATGGGGGCCCCGCTCCGCAGGGGAGTACCCCCACCCGCTTGCGGGGGAGTGGGGGCACCACCCGCGCGCGGGGGACGTCGCTCATGAGCAAAGTGCCTTTCCTGTCCCGGGCGGCATTCGCGCGGGTCACCACCCCCACCGCCCGGGCATGTCTGCGGGTCGGATTGACGCCGGATGCGGTCACTATCGTGGGCACCACCGCGTCGGTGGCGGGGGCGCTGACCCTCTTCCCGCTCGGCAAGCTGTTCGCGGGTGCATGTGTGGTCTGTTTCTTCGTGCTCTTCGACATGCTCGACGGGGCGATGGCCCGAGAGCGCGGGGGCGGCACCCGGTTCGGCGCCGTGCTGGACGCCACCTGCGACCGCGTCAGCGACGGCGCGGTGTTCAGCGGGCTGCTGTGGTGGATCGCCTTCGGCCTGCACGACAGGCTGCTGGCGGTGGCAACCTTCATCTGCCTGGTCACCTCGCAGGTGATTTCCTACATCAAGGCGCGTGCCGAGGCCAGCGGGCTGCGCGGGGACGGCGGCATCATCGAACGGCCGGAACGGCTGATCATCGTGCTCACCGGAGCCGGCGTGTCGGACTTCCCGTTCGTTGCCTGGCCGCCCGCATTGCCGGTGGCGATGTGGCTGCTGGCGGCCGCCAGCGTGGTCACCTGCGTGCAGCGGTTGCACACGGTATGGAAGTCTCCGGGTGCGACGGAGCCCATGCCGTGATCGCCACTCCGGAGGGCCTGAAAGTGATCGACGTCCCGCGTCGCCTGATGGGCGGTGTCGCGAGTGACTGGGCGTACGCGGCCGGCTGGATGGCGGTGCGGGCGATGCCGGAATTCGCCGCGCGCAACGCATTCGCCGTCGGAGCGCGCTACGCGGCCCGCCATGGCGGGCCGGAGCAGCTGCGCAAGAACCTGGCCCGCGTCGTCGGCGTGCAGCCGGCCGAGGTGCCCGACGCGCTGATGCGTGCCTCGCTGGCGTCCTATGCCCGCTACTGGCGGGAGGCGTTTCGCCTGCCGACGATGGACCACCGCAGGCTGGCCGGCCAGCTAAACGACTTGGTCCTAGGGCAGGAGCATCTGAACGCGGCGCTGGCGGCGGGCCGTGGTGCCGTGGTGGCGGTGCCGCACAGCGGCAACTGGGATATGGGCGGGGTGTGGCTGGTGCACAACCACGGCGGGCTCACCACCGTCGCCGAACGGCTCAAACCGGAGTCGCTGTACCGGCGTTTCATCGCCTACCGCGAGACGCTCGGCTTCGAGGTGCTGCCGCTGTCCGGCGGCGAACGCCCACCCTTCGAGGTGCTGTGCGAGCGGCTGGCCGACAACCGGCTGGTGTGCCTGATGGCCGAGCGCGACCTGACCCGCACCGGTGTCCAAGTCGACTTCTTCGGCGAAGCCACCCGGATGCCGGCCGGGCCGGCGAAGCTGGCGATCGAGACCGGGGCGGTCCTGCTGCCGGGGCATTGCTGGTACGAAGGCAACGGCTGGGGATTCTCGATGCACCCGGCTCTGGATTGCACCAGCGGTGACATCACCGCCATCACCCAGGCGCTGGCCGATCAGTTCGCCAAGAACATCGCGGCCCACCCGGAGGACTGGCACATGGTGCAGCCGCAATGGCTGGCCGACCTGCCCGATGCCAAACAGGCCCGGCTGCGGGAAACCTGATGCGGATCGGGATGGTCTGTCCCTACTCGTTCGATGTGCCGGGCGGGGTGCAATCACACGTGCTGCAATTGGCCGAGGTGATGCGGTCCCGCGGGCACGAGGTGAGTGTGCTCGCTCCCGTGTCGCCGCGCGCCGCGCTACCCGACTACGTCGTCTCCGCGGGCAAGGCCGTCCCCATTCCCTACAACGGGTCGGTGGCCCGGCTGCGGTTCGGTCCGGCGACGCACCGCAAGGTCAAAAAGTGGCTTGCGGAGGGTGATTTCGACGTTCTGCATCTGCACGAGCCGAACGCGCCGAGCTTGTCGATGTTGGCCCTCAACATCGCCGAGGGGCCGATCGTGGCGACGTTTCACACGTCGACCACGAAATCGCTGACGCTGACGGTCTTCCAGGGCATTCTGCGTCCGATGCACGAGAAGATCGTCGGCCGGATCGCGGTATCCGACCTGGCCCGGCGCTGGCAGATGGAGGCGCTGGGTACCGATGCGGTGGAGATCCCCAACGGAGTCGACGTGACGTCATTCGCGTCGGCGCCGCGACTGGACGGATACCCGCGTCCGGGAAAGACGGTGCTGTTCCTGGGCCGCTACGACGAGCCCCGCAAGGGCATGTCGGTGCTGCTGGACGCGCTGCCCCGGGTGGCCGGGCGCTTCGCAGACGTACAGCTGCTGATCGTCGGGCGCGGCGACGAGGACGAACTGCGCGGCCAGGCGGGCAGATTGGTGAAGCACCTACGCTTCCTGGGGCAGGTCGACGACGCCGGGAAGGCGTCCGCGATGCGCAGCGCCGACGTCTACTGCGCGCCCCATACCGGGGGCGAGAGTTTCGGCATCGTCCTGGTCGAGGCGATGGCCGCCGGTACCCCGGTGGTGGCCAGCGACCTGGATGCCTTCCGGCGCGTGCTGTGCGACGGTGAGGTCGGCTGCCTGGTGCCGGTCGGCGACGGCGTCGCGCTGGCCGATGCGCTCATCTCGGTGCTGGAGGATGACGCGTTGCGGGAACGCTATGTGGCGGCCGCTGCCACAGCGGTCTGCCGCTACGACTGGTCGGTGGTGGCCAGCCAGATCATGCGGGTGTACGAGACGGTCGCCGGGTCAGGCGCCAAGGTTCAGGTGGCCAGCTGATGGCATGGCTGATCATCGCCATCACGCTGTCGGTCCTGCTATTGGCCGCGTTGGGAGCCTGGGCGTATCGGACGGCCAATCGGCTGGACCGGCTGCACGTCCGTTACGACCTGTCTTGGCAGGCGCTGGACGGGGCGCTGGCGCGGCGCGCGGTGGTGGCGCGCGCGGTTGCGATCGATGCCTACGGGGGTGCGTCGGAAGGCAGGCGGCTGGCGGCGCTGGCCGACGCCGCCGAGGCTGGGCCCCGGCAAGCGCGTGAGGCACGCGAGAACGAGCTTTCCGCCGCGCTGGCGATCATTGATCCGGCGTCACTGCCGGCCGGCCTGATTGCCGAGCTGGCCGACGCCGAGGCCCGGGTGGTGCTGGCCCGCCGATTCCACAACGACGCGGTGCGGGACACCCTGGCGCTGGCCGAGCGACCATTGGTGCGCCTGTTCCGGCTGGGCGGGACCGCCGCGTTACCAAGCTATTTCGAAATCGTCGAGCAGCCCCACGCGTTGGCGCACGGCGACCACGGTGTGCTCAACCACCGCACCTCGGCGCGCGTGGTGCTACTCGACGACGCCGGCGCGGTGCTGTTGCTGTCCGGATCGGATCCGGCGATCGCCGGCCATCAGGCGCCGAGGTGGTGGTTCACCGTGGGCGGCGAAGTGCGACGAGGCGAGCGGCTGGTCGAGGCCGCCGCGCGGGAGTTGGCCGAGGAAACGGGTCTGCGAGTTGCCGCGACCGAAATGGTCGGACCCGTCTGGCGGCGCGACGAGGTCTTCGAGTTCAACGGCTCATTGATCGACAGTGAAGAGTTTTTCTTCGTCTACCGGACTCGTCGGTTCGAGCCGTCCGGTGTGGGCCGGACCGAGCTGGAACGCCGCTATATCCACGGCCACCGCTGGTGTGACGCTGCCGACATCGCCCAACTCGTGGCTGCCGGCGAGACCGTGTATCCGCTCCAGCTGCCCGAACTGCTCACCCAGGCCGCCGCGCTGGCCAGCGGCCGGACGCCGGGCCCGCTGCGGTCCATCCGCTGACGCTAGCCGGTTGGCGGGAGCGCGGAAGTCAGATCCCGGAAGCCGGAGTCGGGAGTCAGTCCCGCAAACAAGGGGCTCGGGATTCCCACCCCGGCGCCCACGCTCGTGCCGCCGGCAACGGCGAGCGAGCCGATGGACTGGAACGGCCCGGGCAACCCGGTGGCGTAGCCGAAGTCGACGAACGGCCGAACGAAGGGCTGCAACAGGTCGGCCAGCGGATTTCCGATGAAGGGGATCATGCGCAGTGGATCCAGCAGCGGCAGGTTCGCGGTGGGAATCAGGTAGTAGGTGGTCTGGCCGATCTGCGTTTCGATGGCGCTGGCAAGCTGCGCGGCAGAGAGGGTCGGATATGTGTCGTGCAGGTAGTGGAAGCCCAAAAGGGCGTTGAGGTCCGCCGGGATATTGAAAATGCTCCGCGGGAAGTAGGCGATGGGGTCGTATTGGAGCGTGTAGATGGAGGTCTGGTAGAGGGTGTCCACCGGAGTCAGGACGTTGAACGCGCCGAAGCCCGGGATATAGTGCGTCAGAATGCCGGTGCCGGGCACATTGGGATCCGAGAGCAACATGAAGTTCAGCAGGTTCGGATTCGGCTGCATGGCGGCGGGCAGGGCGTCGAGATAGCGCATTTCCAGCGTCGCTATCGTGGCGCTCTGCGAGTAGCCCACGACCAGGACGTGATTGCCCGTCCCTGTTTGCGTGAATATCGCGTTGTCCAGTATCGCGACGCCCTGGCGGACCGACTGCCCGAAGGTTTGGTCGGTGAGTCCGGTAATGGGCCAGAACTGCTCGGGCGTATATAGGCCCTGCGCGGTGTAGCCGGCGTATTGGGGATTCGACGCGATGTAGGTGTTGTAAACGGCTGTCACGTAGGCGGGGTTGGGTGTCGGGTTGTCGGTGCCGCCCATGATCAACGCGATGTTGGTCGACGATGTCTGCGTTGTCGGCGAGGTGGCGGATGTCAACTGCATCGCGGCCGTGTTGGAGGCTTCGGTTTCCGCGTACGAGTTCTGCGCGGCGATCAAGGTCTGCACGAACTGGTTGTGAAACGCTTCCGCCTGCGCGCTCAGCGCCTGGTACTGCTGGGCATGCGCGTCCATCAGCGCGGCGATGCGCGCCGATACCGAATCCGTGGCCGGTGGTAGCACTGCGGCGGTCGGGGCGGCCGCGGCGGTGTTCGTCGCGGCCAGCGCCGAACCGATCCCCTGCAACTCATCGGCCGCTGCCCCCACCATGTTGGGGTCGGTGATCACGAACGACATCAGCTGCTCCCCGGACTACTCGGCCGCCGCGCGCGGCACCGCACCGGCGCGGTGCGCGGCGACCGCCGGCGTGACGGCACTTATCAAGCGCCCCGGCACGCCCATCGAGGGCAGGTGCGGCATTCTTGGCCCGCCGGCCGCAACTTGGCTCACACCGGCACCCGGCAGCCCGGACACCCCGGCGGGAGCGGTAGCGGGCGTAGCCGGCGACGCGGCGTTGACCCAGCTCGCCGGCACCGACATCGGACCGATGGAGCCCGCCCGGCCGGAAGCCGCCGACACCGCCGGTACGGCCGCTTGCACCGTGCTCAGGCCTCCCAGGCCCGGAGTGACCGTGGACGCCAGGGCCGGACCCATCGTCGGCAGACCGCCGCTGGCACCGCTCAGCAACGGATTGGCGCCGGTCATGATCTGCGTCATGAGCTGACCCATGACCATGTTCATGGGTTCCATCGCGAACTGGGCCGGCGTCGAGAGCATCCCCCCCAATCGCGACAACGAGGAGAGCCCCAGCGACCGGGGCAGCGACGACAGCTGCGGACCCATTGACGCGACATACTGTTGGGCAAACGCACCGGCCAAGCTGGTGGGCGGCTCGCTGAACGGCGTCGACTGGGCCTCGGCCGCGGTGGCGCCGGCATCGTAGCCCACCATTGCCGCCACATCCTGGGCCCACATCTCGGCGTACGCGGCCTCGGTCGCCGCGATCGCCGCGGTGTTTTGACCCAAGATGTTGGTCGCGATCAGCATCGCCAGCTGAGCACGATTGGCCGCGATCACCGGCGGGGGGACCGTCGCGGCAAAGGCCGCCTCGAACGCACCCGCCGACAGCCGGGCCTCAGTGGCCACCTGTTCGGCCTGGGCAGACGCCGCGCTCAACCACGTCACGTACGGGACGGCGGCCATCGCCATCAAGGCCGATGACGGCCCCAGCCACGGCCCACTGGTCAGCCCCGACACCACCGAATGAAAGGAACTGGCCGCCGAGCCCAATTCGACGGCCACCCCATCCCACGCTGCCGCGGCGACCCACAACGACCCCGACCGAGGACCCGCATACATGCGCGCCGAGTTGATCTCGGGCGGCAACGCCATGAAATCCGGCAACATCCGTGTCCCCTCCTGGATCAGGTAGGCGGCCGCCGCTTCCCGGCTATGGTGACCACACGATCAGCCACGCCGGCAGCAACGGCCGTGGTGGCAAGGTAACAACGCCTCGAGACGGCGTGTTAGGGACTTACGTCCCTTTTGGCAAACTGATGACGAAGTGCCCCGCGAAAGATCGACAGTTGTTTCAACAGGCTCGGAGAAGAAAGCGATTCAAGGGCCAGCCCAGTCGCCCGGTGCAGCACCACTAGGCGGCGCATGCGCTGGGATCTCATCCCGTCTGCTAGCCGAATTCCCATCGAGCCCAAGATGATCCCGATGC
>CAYNLB010000177.1:0-7514 GCA_964397935.1 uncultured Mycobacterium sp. | reverse complement strand
CACGCAGAAGGCCAGCCGGATCCGTCAGATCACCGCCAACAAGACGCGCGAGTCCCTGCAGGCCACGGCCCAGCTGACCCAGACCCACGAGGTCGACATGACCCGCGTCGTCGGGTTGCGGGCCAGGGCCAAGGCCGCTTTCGCCGAGCGCGAGGGGGTCAACCTCACCTTCCTGCCGTTCATCGCCAGGGCCGTGATCGACGCCCTCAAGACTCATCCCAATATCAACGCCAGCTACAACGAGGACACCAAGGAGATCACCTACTACGACGCCGAGCACCTCGGCTTCGCCGTCGACACAGAGCAGGGCCTGCTCTCTCCCGTCATCCACAACGCCGGTGACCTGTCGCTGGCCGGACTGGCGCGGGCGATCGCCGACATCGCCGCGCGCGCCCGCTCGGGCGACTTGAAGCCCGACGAGTTGTCCGGTGGCACTTTCACCATCACCAACATCGGCAGTCAGGGCGCGTTGTTCGACACTCCGATCTTGGTGCCGCCGCAGGCCGCCATGTTGGGCACCGGAGCGATCGTCAAGCGGCCGCGGGTGATCATCGACGAATTCGGCAACGAATCCATTGGGGTCCGCTCGGTTTGTTATCTCCCGCTGACCTATGACCATCGCCTGATCGACGGGGCTGATGCCGGGCGCTTCCTGTCTACGATCAAACAACGGCTCGAAGAGGGAGCGTTCGAGGCCGACTTAGGTCTCTAGTAGGTCTGTAGGAGGCTTCGAAACTGTGGCCAAGGCCGTCATCGCGATTGCGGGTTCGTCCGGCCTGATCGGCTCCGCCTTGGCTGCCGCGCTCCGCGCCGCCGACCACCGGGTGTTGCGCATCGTGCGCCGGGCACCGGCGAACCGCGACGAATTGCACTGGAACCCCGAGAACGGCGAGGTCGACGCGGACGCGCTCGGCGAAGTCCACGCCGTCGTGAACCTGTGCGGGATCAATATCGGCCGGCGCCGTTGGTCGGGCGCCTTCAAGCAGAGCCTGCGTGACAGCCGCATCGCTCCGACCGAGGTCCTGGCCAACGCCGTCGCCGACGCAGGAGTGGAATTACTGATCAACTCCAGCGCGGTGGGCTACTACGGAAACAGCAAGGACCGGGTGGTCGATGAAAACCACCGCGCTGGAACCGGCTTCTTGGCCCGGCTATGCCAAGACTGGGAGGCCGCCACGCTGCCGGCCCAATACGCGGGTGCCCGGGTGGTGCTGGCCCGCACCGGCCTGGTGCTGTCCCCCGCGGGCGGCGCGCTGGGCCGGCTGCGGCCGCTGTTCCGGTCAGGCCTCGGCGCCCGGCTGGGCAGTGGCCGTCAATACATGTCGTGGATCAGCCTCGAAGACGAAATACGGGCGCTGCTGTTCGCCGTCTCGAACCCCGAGCTGTGCGGCCCGGTGAACATGACCGGACCGGCACCCGTCACCAACGCCGAGTTCACCACCGCATTCGGGCGGGCGGTCAACCGTCCAACCCCGCTGATGCTGCCGGGCTTCGCTGTCCGCGCCGCGCTGGGCGAGTTCGCCGACGAGGGCCTGCTCATCGGTCAGCGTGCGATCCCGTCCGCGCTGGAGCGTGCGGGTTTCCAATTCCACCACAACACCATCGGCGAGGCGCTCAGCTACGCCACCGCCCGCCACGACCACGACTAGCTCCGCTAACCGGTGCCCCGGTGTCGCCAATAAAATGTCTTCGCCGAGTGGTTGGTCAATAGGGCCGGTTACGGCCGTGATTCGGGTAATCTTCGCTTCCGGTGCGCGCCCCAGCGCCATAACCACGAGCAAATGGAGACACGCGTGGCGTTCTCGGTATTCCACGAGATGAAGCGGGAGGGGCCTCTCTATGCGCTCTTTCTCAACTGCACCCTGAAAAAGGCGCCGGAAGTCTCGAACACCGAGGCGCTTTGCAACCTGCTTATCGAGCGGCTGAAAGCCCACGAGCCAGACATAGAAACGGAGATCGTCCGAGTCGTCGACTACAACGTAGAGCCGGGAACCGCCAACGACGAGGGGCCGGGCGACGAGTGGCCGGCGATCCTCGACAAGGTCAAGCGCTGCAACATCATCGTGCCGGCAATGCCAATCTGGATGGGCGTGCGCTCCTCGGTGATGCAGCGCGTGATCGAGCGGCTCGACGGCACGACGAAGACGGTGATGTGCGAACGGACCGGCCAGTTCCCGCTGTACGGCTCGGTCGCCGGCTGTGTGGTCACCGGCAATGAGGATGGCAGCCACGACTGCGTGGCCAACACTTTCGCCAACCTTCTCCATTTCGGGGCGACCGTGCCGCCCAATACCGACCTCTACTGGGTCGGCGATGCCGGTCCGGGTGCGAGTTATATCGAGGCGGGCGGCGAGCTGTCACCCTATGTGCGCCGCAATGCCGAACTGACCGCCCTCAATTTGCTTTTTGCGGCCAAGCTGCTGCGCGAGAATCCCTACACCATCAACATCGCCGAGCAGAACGCAAAAATGCTGGGGCGGAACAAAGTCAAGATGGCCGCGATGGAGCTCGCGATCGAATACATGCGCGCGAACATGCCGGACTAGTTCGCCGCCGGCTGCCAGCGTGAGACGGTTGCACCGGGGCGGCAGCGAGATCCGGCCCCAGCCGGCCGGCGTTCCGGTTGCGATCGACGGTGTGAGCGTGATCCCGGGCGGCGAGGCCGAAGCGATCCTGACCAAGGCGCGCGACATCACGCAGGAGATGGACCGGGCCAAGGAAAGCCTGAAATCGGAAGACCCGGAAACGGTCCTGCGCCAGGGCAGCGACGAGCCGTGAACGCAACGGCGAACACCGGTGAGCGGATAGTGCATGCGCTAGCGGCCGAAGGGTGCACATCGGCGACGCACGGGTGGATCCGCGGCAGGACATGACGCTCACGGAAAGAGATGCGCTCGGTCGACTGCTGGACGCGCAGCCACGGGTAACCTCGTCCCCGTGACGGGTTCCATCCGGTCGAGCGCGGCCGCGATCGACGTCCGCCAGCTGGGCCTGGTCGACTACCGGGCCGCCTGGCAAATGCAGCGTGACCTGGCAGACGCGCGAGTCGTGGGCGGCGGGGACACGCTGCTGTTGCTGGAGCACCCGCCGGTCT
This sequence comes from uncultured Mycobacterium sp., assembly GCA_964397935.1. Taxonomy (GTDB): domain Bacteria; phylum Actinomycetota; class Actinomycetes; order Mycobacteriales; family Mycobacteriaceae; genus Mycobacterium. The sequence goes on along the minus strand of CAYNLB010000177.1, from coordinate 4,420 downwards.
ACACGGCGGGGCGGCGCACCGACCCGCAGGAACGACCTGTTGATGGCACACCCGTCGTGGATACCGACCGCGGCGGAAAGATCACCTGGCACGGCCCGGGTCAGCTGGTCGGCTATCCGATCATCGGATTGGCCGAACCGCTCGATGTGGTCAACTACGTTCGGCGCCTGGAGGAGGCGCTGATCAAGGTGTGCGCCGATGTGGGTCTGGAAAGCATGCGGGTCGAGGGCCGGTCCGGGGTGTGGGTGCCGGGCAGCTCCGGGCGGCCTGACCGCAAGGTGGCCGCGATCGGCGTACGGGTATCACGCGCGACCACCCTGCACGGGTTCGCGCTCAACTGCGCGTGCGACCTCGACGCGTTCGCCGCCATCGTGCCGTGCGGCATCAGCGATGCCGGCGTGACGTCCTTGTCCGCCGAACTGCACCGCACGGTGGGTGTCGACGATGTCCGGGCGGCGGTCGCCGGCGCCGTCTGCGACGCGCTCGACGGTGTCCTGCCCGTCCGGGATCACTCACCCGGCGCGCGCGTAGCATCGCCGATGTGACTGTCGCACCCGAAGGTCGCCGCTTGCTGCGCCTGGAGGTGCGCAACGCGCAAACCCCGATCGAGCGCAAGCCCCCGTGGATCAGGGTCCGTGCCCGGATGGGGCCGGAGTACACCGAGCTCAAGAGCCTGGTCCGGCGGGAGGGTCTGCACACGGTCTGCGAGGAGGCCGGCTGCCCCAACATCTACGAATGCTGGGAGGACCGGGAAGCCACCTTCCTGATCGGCGGCGACCAGTGCACCCGTCGGTGCGACTTCTGCCAGATCGACACCGGAAAGCCGGCCGAGCTGGACCGCGACGAGCCGCGGCGGGTCGCCGACAGTGTGCGGACCATGGGGTTGCGCTATGCCACGGTCACCGGTGTGGCCCGCGATGACCTGCCCGACGGCGGGGCCTGGCTGTACGCGGCGACGGTGCGCGCGATCAAGGAGCTCAACCCGTCGACGGGCGTCGAGCTGCTGATCCCTGACTTCAACGGCGAGCCCGCCCGGCTCGAGGAGGTCTTCCGATCGCGTCCGGAAGTGTTGGCGCACAACGTCGAAACCGTGCCGCGCATCTTCAAGCGCATCCGGCCCGCGTTCACCTACCCGCGCAGCCTGGGCGTGCTGACGGCCGCGCGCGACTTCGGCCTGGTCACCAAGAGCAACCTCATCCTCGGCCTGGGCGAGACCCCCGACGAGGTGCGTACCGCCCTGAGCGACCTCCGTGATGCCGGCTGCGACATCGTCACCATCACCCAATACCTGCGTCCGTCGACACGTCACCACCCGGTCGAGCGCTGGGTGCGGCCCGAGGAGTTCGTCGAGTTCGCACGGCACGCCGAGGGGCTGGGCTTCGCCGGGGTGCTGGCCGGCCCGCTGGTGCGGTCGTCGTATCGGGCCGGACGACTCTACGAGCAGGCCGACCGCGCCCGCTCGTCGGGCGCCGCGGAGCCTGGGCCGTAGTTGACCGCGCGCCTCCGTATCCTTGGTGATTATGGCTAGATCCCGCACCACCGCCGAGAACAAAGCCGCCCGGGCACAAGCACAGGCCGCCCGCAAGGCCGCCGCGAAGGAGCGCCGCGCCCAGTTGTGGCAGGCGTTCAACATTCAGCGCCAGGAGGACAAACGCCTGCTGCCGTACATGATCGGCGCTTTCGTGCTGATCGTGGGCATCTCGGTGGCGGTCGGGGTGTGGGCCGGCGGGTTGACCACGATCACGATCATCCCGTTCGGCGTGCTGCTGGGCGGTCTGGTCACGTTCATCATCTTCGGCCGGCGCGCCCAAAAATCCGTCTACCGCAAAGCCGAGGGACAAACCGGCGCCGCTGCGTGGGCGTTGGACAACCTGCGCGGCAAGTGGCGCGTGACCCCGGGCGTGGCCGCCACCGGGCATTTCGATGCGGTGCACCGGGTCGTCGGCCGGCCCGGCGTGATCCTAATCGGCGAAGGAGCAGCGTCCCGGGTCAAACCGCTGCTGGCCCAGGAGAAAAAGCGCACTGCGCGGGTTATCGGCGACGTACCGATCTACGACCTCATCGTCGGCAACGGTGACGATGAGATTCCCTTGGCGAAATTGGAGCGCCATCTCACGCGCCTGCCGGCCAACATCACCGTCAAACAAATGGACGCGCTCGAATCGCGGTTGGCCGCGTTGGGCTCGCGCGCCGGTGCCGGCGTCATGCCGAAGGGACCGCTGCCAGGCGCCGGGAAGATGCGTGGTGTGCAGCGCACCGTGCGGCGCAAGTAGTTCAGCGGCGGGTCGCCGCCATCAGATTCAGCGCGGTTCAGTGCCGCACCACTGCCGTTCCGGTCAACCGATCCTGTAGGCCGCGCCCGTCGAAGTCGATGAACAGCGCCGGGGCGATGGTCCCGACCAGCAGCCCCCGCACCACCGCCCGGCCCAGTCCGACCGGCAGCCGTCCGTCCACCGCCGCCACCTGCAAACCCAGCGCCAACTGGCCGGGCGTGAAGCTGAATAGCCGCACCGCCACCACGCCGAGCACGAACCAGATCGCCAACACCGCGGTCGACAACATCGGTTCGGCGAACACACCAAACCGCAGGGCCAGCGCCGCCAGGCCGTAGGAGATCAGCCAGTCGATCGTCAGCGCGCCCAGCCGGCGGCCTAGCGGCGCCAGCGACCCCGGCCCGCTCTCCGGCAACCCGAGCCTTTCACCGGGGTATGCGGAGCGTGATCCCGGCGTCATCGACCGGTGCCCGGGCTCGACTTCGTCACCGGCTGTGCCCGGCAGCGGTAGCGAACGGTGCGTCCGTGCACCGGACCAGATACGATCTTGCGGTCCATGGCCCCACAATAGAGCCCGGCCTATCGACCCGGCTTTTCTCGTGAGCGGCAGGGGCGCGTAACGTGCGCGCAACACGCGGTTGACGGGCGGGCAACATCAGCTTCATAGCGTCAGGCCGCGGATCTCACCAAGTAAAGGAGCACTCTGTGACGGAAATGACGCCCGACGACGTATTCAAACTCGTAAAGGACGAGAACGTCGAGTTCGTCGACGTCCGGTTCTGTGACCTGCCAGGCATCATGCAGCACTTCACGATTCCGGTTTCGTTTTTCGACGAGAGCGTCTTTGACGACGGCTTGGCCTTCGACGGTTCGTCCATTCGCGGGTTCCAGTCGATCCACGAATCCGACATGCTGCTGCTTCCCGATCCTGCCACCGCGCAAATCGACCTGTTCACTGAAGCCAAGACGTTGAACCTCAACTTCTTCGTGCACGACCCGTTCACCCTCGAGCCGTATTCGCGCGATCCGCGCAACATCGCCCGCAAGGCCGAGAACTACCTGATCAGCACCGGGGTGGCCGACACCGCGTACTTCGGCGCCGAGGCCGAGTTCTACATTTTCGACTCGGTCAGCTTCGACTCGCGCACCAACGGCTCGTTCTATGAGATCGACGCGGTCTCCGGGTGGTGGAACACCGGTTCGCCGACCGAACTCGACGGCAGCCCGAACCGCGGCTACAAGGTCCGCCCCAAGGGTGGGTATTTCCCGGTCGCCCCCACCGACCATTACGTCGATCTGCGCGGCAAGATGCTTTCCAACTTGATCAAGTCGGGCTTCAGCCTGGAGAAGGGCCACCACGAGGTGGGCACCGGCGGCCAGGCCGAGATCAACTACAAGTTCAACACGTTGCTGCACGCGGCGGACGACATGCAGCTGTACAAGTACATCGTCAAGAACACCGCGTGGCAGGCCGGCAAGACCGTCACGTTCATGCCCAAGCCGCTGTTCGGCGACAACGGCTCCGGCATGCACACCCACCAGTCGCTGTGGAAGGACGGCGGCCCGTTGATGTACGACGAGACGGGCTATGCCGGTCTGTCGGACACCGCCCGCCACTACATCGGCGGCTTGCTGCACCACGCGCCGTCGCTGCTGGCCTTCACCAACCCGACGGTGAACTCCTACAAGCGGCTGGTTCCCGGTTTCGAGGCGCCGATCAACCTGGTCTACAGCCAGCGCAATCGCTCGGCGTGCGTGCGTATCCCGATCACCGGCAGCAACCCGAAGGCCAAGCGGCTGGAGTTCCGCTGCCCCGACTCGTCGGGCAACCCGTACCTGGCGTTCTCGGCCATGCTGATGGCGGGCCTGGACGGCATCAAGAACAAGATCGAGCCGCAGGCCCCGGTCGACAAGGACCTCTACGAGCTGCCGCCCGAAGAGGCGGCCAACATCCCGCAGGCGCCCACCCAGCTGTCCGCGGTGATCGACCGCTTGGAAGACGACCACGAATACCTCACCGAGGGAGGCGTTTTCACGCCTGACCTGATCGAGACGTGGATCAGCTTCAAGCGGGAAAACGAGATCCTGCCCGTTCAGATACGCCCGCACCCGTACGAGTTCGCGCTCTACTACGACGTTTAGGCCGG
>CAYNLB010000176.1:0-7544 GCA_964397935.1 uncultured Mycobacterium sp. | reverse complement strand
GTCGGCGAGGGCGCCATGGGCAACGACGGCACCGCCGCGGCCGTCAAGCGGACCGAAGGGGCGATCAGCTACAACGAGTGGTCTTTCGCCCAGTCGTTGCAGTTGGGCATGGCCAAGATCATCACGTCGGCCGGCCCGGCCCCCGTAGCGATCAGCGCCGACTCGGCGGCGAAAACGATTGCCTCGTCCGGCATCATCGACAAGGGCAATGACCTCGTTCTCGACACCATCTCGTTTTACCGGCCGAGCCAGCCCGGCTCCTACCCGATCGTGCTGGCGACCTATGAGATCGTCTGCTCGAAGTATCCTGACCCCCAGGTCGGTACGGCGGTGAAGGCTTTCCTGCAAAGCACCGTCAGCGCAGGCCAGGATGGCCTGGCGGAGCACGGGTATGTCCCTATTCCCGATGCGTTCAAGACGAGGTTGTCGGCTGCGGTCGATGCCGTGACCTGAGCCGCGGACCGCTAACGACCGAAATTCACGCGTACTGCAGGACCGGCCGCGGACGCGAGGGCCGGTGGGCCGCCCGCACCAGGCGGTCCTGGTGCACGGCTAGCCAACCCAGTTCCACCAGGCGCATGCCAAGCTCGTAGTCGCGGCCGGTGCGGCGCAGCCAGCGCAGCTGCACGAGCCGCTCGAGCGCGCGATGCGCCGAGGAGCGCGAGGGTAACGCAGTTGCGAATTCGAGCGGGAGCAATCCGGCAATGGCGTTGCGCTTGCGGGAAACCCGTCCCCAGTCAGCCCTTGGCGGCCGACCGGCCGGCGCGGCGGCCGTAGAAGCTGCCGTCACCGAGCGAGACACCGCTGGCGTAACCCCAGGCGGCCAGCCCGGCGGTCGAACGGCCGGCCGCGAACAGCCCCGGGATGGGCTCACCGCTGACGTGCAGCACCTCCGCGTCCAATGTGGTGGCCAGCCCGCCCAGCGTGAACCCGCCGGTGTTCTCCCGCAAATCGATGGCGCCGACCGGGGAACCGATTGGCTTGACCCACTCGGGCTTCTTGTGCAGCAACGGATCCTCGCCGCGCGCGGCACCCTCGTTGTAGGCGGCCACGGTCGCCTGCAGCGAACCCGGCGCCAGGCCCATGTCGCGTTCCAGGTCGGCGACACTGTCGGCCACCCAGGTGGCGGGCCGCAGCATGAACTTGGGCGACCACGACGCCATCGCCTCTTGCTGCGCATCGTCGTCGATGATGAGGTACGCGATGTTGTCCTGCTGGTAGAGCGTGAGCTGCCCGATACGGCCCGGGTAAGTGTCCTCGGGAACGTAACGCTGGCCGCGGCCGTTGACCAGGATGCCGCGCACCAATTGCTGGGGATCGATGAAAATCGCGACTTCGGTGGCGTCCATGTGGGCCAGATCGGCGCCCAGCGCCTGCGCCATCCGGATCGCCTGCCCGTCGTGCTGTTCGATGGAGGCGGCCGGGCGTCCGGCGATCCGGGGAGCGAACCGCGCCACCATCGCGTCGTTGTAGGCGAAGCTGCCCGTCGCGAGCACGACGCCGGTGCGCGCCCGAATCGTCATGTCCTCGCCGTAGCGGCGGGCGCGGATGCCGACGACCCTGCCGTCGGATTCGACGATCAGGCGCTGCACCCGCACGTCGTACAGCGCTCGCGCGCCGGCCGCGGTGGCCGTCTCGACGAGGGGCTTCATCAGCATGTAGCCGGCGCTGGCTTCGCCCTGCTTCTTGTTCGACATCTGCGGGACGTGCCCGCGCGGGGCGGGGGAGGCGATGGTGTTGAACGGGTAGGCGTTTTCGCCGCCGCTGTACATCAGTCCCTGATCGCCCATCGGTTCCCAGCCGGGCTCGGAGAAGAACTCCGCCTTGAACGGCACGCCGCAGCCGACCAGCCAGTCGAAGTGGGCGACGCTGCCGGCGCAGTAATCGGCGATCCGGTGCTCGTCGGCGCCGGGTCCCATCGCCACGTTGAGGAACGCCGCCATGTTGTCGGCGGAATCGGTGAAGCCACAAGCCGTTTGCAGCGCCGTGCCACCGCCGAGATAGATGAATCCGCCGGCCATGGCCGCCGCTCCGCCCCAGGACCCGGTGCGTTCGGCCACCAGGACATCGGCACCGACACGGGCCGCTTCGACCGCCGCCGCGGCGCCGGCGACGCCGTAGCCCGCGATGACGACGTCGGCCTCGTGGTCCCACGAGGTGATCGACCCGGCCCGCAGCGGTGTTACGTCAGCATCGGGTGTCATAGCCGCATGGCCGCGGGCATCTCGCCGACCCACTGGTGGCCCCAGTAGCTGTCGGCGGTGATTTCCTCTGCGGTGTAATAGGTTTCGTCGACCCGCATGCCGTCCGTTCCGAATTCGATGTCCCAATCACCGGGCGCGCGGACGTAGAACGACACCATCTTGTCGTTGGTGTGGCGTCCGAGTGTGGAGGACAGCTGGAAGCCTTCGGCGTTGATGCGGTCCAGCGCCTGCCCCACGGCATCGAGGCTGTCAACTTCGACCATGATGTGCACGAGGCGTGGGTCGCGCTGGTGCGCGGCCGGTACGATCGCCAGGCTGTGGTGGCGCTCGTTGATGCCGAGGAAGCGCACCCGGACGGGGCCGAACTCCTTTGGCAGCGGTACCCGGAACGCGCCACGGGAACGAAACCCCAACACTTCGGTGTAGAAGTCGAACAGCCCGCCCGGATCGGTGGCCGGTACCACGACGTGGCCCATGCCCTGGTCGCCGGTGACGAACTTGGCGCCGAACGGGGTGATCACCGGGCTGTGGTCGAGCACCGCGCCGTGGAACACTTCCAGCGTGGTGCCGGCCGGGTCCTCGAAGGTGATCACTTCTTCTACCCGGCGGGCCTCGGCCTCGTCGGTGGACAGCTGCTTGAGCGGCACTCCGGCAGCCTCGAGGGCCGCTTTGACCCGCTGCAACGCCGGATGGTCGCGCACTTCCCAGCCGACGGTGAGCACCCGGTCGGTTTCGCCGGGGACCACGATGAGTCGGGCCGCACGCTCGTCCATTCGCAGGTACAGCGCCGACGGATCGCCATTTTGCGGGCCCGTGCCTTCGGCGAAACCGAGGACGCCGAAGGCGAACTGCCGCCAGCGGTCGATGTCGGCGGTCGAAATGGTGATGTAGCCAAGGCTTTTCAGTTCGGTCATGTGCTGCTCCTAGTTCGCCGCTAAATTAAAGCCCGCAGCGGGCCCTCGGGCGGATCGATGCCCAGCGAACTCAGCGCCGAGGCGTGGTAAGTGGTGCCGGGGACGTGGATGGCGTGCAGGTGGCCGACGTGCACGTCACGCCAGTACCGCTGCAGCGGCTTGTCCATCCGCGCCGCGTTGCCGCCGGAGCGGGCGAAGATCTCGTCGACCGCTGCCACCGCGCGCCACACCGCGCGCACCTGGGTGCGCCGACCCGCGGCGCGGTCGGCGAAGGACACCTCCTTGCCGGCGGCGACCATGTCGTAGATGCGGTCGGCGTTGGCCAGCAGCTCCTGGCGGGCGGCGTTGATGTCGGCCGCGGCCTCACCGATGGCGTGCATGACGTAGGGGTCGTCCTTGATTGCGGTTCCGGTGGCGCCGACGCGCTCGCGTTGATAGTCCAGGTGCGCGGCCAGCGCGCCCTCGGCAATGCCGATGGTGGCCGCCGAGATGCCCAGCGGGAACATCGTTGACCACGGCATCAGATACAGCGGCTCGGTCATGCCGGCCTCACGCTGGGCGGTGCCGTCCATCACCTTCGTCGCGTCCATGGCCCGGTAGCCGGGGACGAACGCATCCTTGACGATCACGTCCTTGGAACCGGTGCCTCGCAGTCCTACCACGTTCCACGAGTCCTCGACGATCTCGTAGTCCTTGCGGGGCAAGACCATGTGCAGCATCTGGGGCGGCATCAACGGTACGCCCTCGCCGTCGCCGAGCATCGCGCCCAGGATGATCCAGTCGCAATGGTCGGTACCGGAGCTGAACTGCCAGCGGCCGTTGAAGATGTACCCGCCGTCGACCGGCTTGGCCACCCCCTGCGGTGCGTACGGGGAGGCCATCCAGGTGTCGACGTCGTCGGCCCAGACCTCGGCGGGCACCTTGGGATCCGCGTAGGCCAACTGGTATGGGTGCACGCCCACCACGCCGACGATCCAGCCGGCGGCCGGGTCGAGCGCAGCGGTCGCCATCACGGTCTCGGCGAACTCGCGGGGGTGCACCTCGAAACCTTGGTAGCTCTTGGGCTGCAGCAGCCGGATCAGTCCGGCTCCCTTCATCAGCTTCACGGTGTCGTCGGTGAGCCGGCCGATCCGCTCGGCTTCGGCGGCCTGATCACGTAACTGGTCCGCCATGGCAACTACCCGGTCTATAACCCGCTCGCTCATCGTGTTCGTCCTAACGTGTGGGGGCGTACTAATGGTCTACCGCAGTCGGTGCCAATCCCGAAGGCGATCCCGGTGAGCGGACGCAAATGCGGTCAAGACGCGCTGTGCGGAGCGTAGCCCGGCCGGGAAAGCCCCGACCGGATTGCCCGGTGACCGGGAGCGGGGGCGAAACCGCGGCGCCGAGCGCCTACGGTGGATGGTTGTGAACGAAACCGGCGAGCAACTGCTCGACGTGGTCGTGGTCGGCGCGGGGTTTGCCGGGCTCTACGCGCTGCACAAGTTGCGCGCCCAGGGTCTATCGGTGCGGGTACTCGAGGCCGCACCTCAGCTGGGCGGCACCTGGTACTTCAACCGGTATCCGGGCGCCCGCTGTGACGTCGAGAGCGTCGACTACTGCTACTCGTTCTCCGACCAGCTGCAGCAGGAGTGGAACTGGACGGAGAAATACGCCAGCCAGGCCGAGATCCTGAAGTACCTGAACTGGGTCGCCGACAAGCTCGACCTGCGTCGCGACATCGCGTTCAACACCCGCGTCGGCTCGGCAGTGCTGGACGAGACGACGCTGCGCTGGACAGTCACTACCGACAACGGCCCAGCGCTGTCGGCGCGGTTCTGCGTGCTGGCGACCGGTCCGCTTTCGGCGGCGATGACGCCGAACTTCACCGGCCTGGATACCTACGCGGGCGAGGTCTACCACACCGCCGCATGGCCCCACGATCCCGTTGACTTCACCGGCAAGCGCGTGGCGGTCATCGGCACCGGATCCTCGGGCATTCAATCGATTCCGATCATTGCTGAGCAGGCCGCGCATCTCTACGTGTTCCAACGCACGCCCAACTACAGTGTGCCGGCGGGCAACAAGCCGTTGACCACCGGCGAACTCGACGACATCAAGGTCGGCTACGCCGAGCGGCGCCGGCTGTCCTGGGGAAGCGGCGGCGGCTCACCGCACATCACCGCCCCGAAGCCGACCATGGAATTCACGCCCGAGGAGCGTCACGCGGCCTTCGAAAGGCGCTGGCAGCTGGGAGGTGTGCTGTTCTCCAAGACATTTCCCGACCAGATGACCGATCTGGAAGCCAACGACGAAGCCCGCAAGTTCTATGAGGAGAAGGTCCGGGCGGTCATCGAGGATCCGGTGGTTGCCGATATGTTGATCCCCGACGATCACCCGATCGGCGCCAAGCGGATCTGCACCGACTCCAACTACTTCCAGACCTTCAACCGGCCCAACGTGTCGCTGATCAGTGTGCGGACCACGCCGATCGAATCCGTCGATGCCGCCGGGATCAACACCACCGAGGAGCACTTCGACCTCGACATGATCGTGCTGGCAACGGGTTTCGACGCGCTGACCGGTGCGCTGGCCAAGATCGACATCGTCGGTCGCGCAGGTGAGACGCTGCACGCGAACTGGGGACACGGGCCGCGCACCTATCTGGGCCTGGGTGTCGACGGGTTCCCCAACCTTTTCCTGATTTCGGGGCCGGGAGCACCCGCCGTGCTGGCGAACATGGTGCTGCACGCCGAGGCGCAGGTGAACTGGATTGCCGACGCCATCACCTACCTGGATAGCCACGGTTACATCGCGATCGAGGCGACTGTGGAAGGCGTGGACGGCTGGGGTGCGGAATGCGCCCGGCGCGCCGAGGCATCGCTGTTCACCAGGGCGAACTCCTGGTACATGGGCGCCAACGTGCCGGGAAAGCCAAGGGGGTTCATGCTATTCGTGGGGGGATTCGCCACCTACAACGATATCTGTGCCGCGGTGGCCGCCGCCGGCTACAAGGGCTTCGACCTCATCAAACGATGACGGGGCTGCTCGACAGGGTCGTGGTGATCACCGGTGCCGCTCGGGGCACCGGGCGTGTGCACTGCGAGCGGTTCGCCGACGAGGGCGCCGATGTCATCGCGCTCGACGTACCCGCGACTGCCAACGAGTTACGCAGTACGGCAACCGAAGTCGAGAACCGGGGCCGGCGGTGTGCGACGGGTCTGGCCGACGTCAGCGACCTCGATGCCCTGACCGCCGCGATCGATGCCGGTGTTGCCAAGCTCGGTCGGCTGGATATCATCGTCGCCAACGCCGGAATACACCTACCGGGCGGTCCCTCGTGGGAACTCGATCCGCGCGACTGGCAGCGCACACTCGACATCAACCTCACCGGGGTGTGGCACACGGTCAAGGCGGGAGTGCCGCACCTGAGCGACGACGGCGGGTCCGTCGTCATCATCAGTTCCACCAACGGCATTCGGGGCACACCGAACGCCGCGCACTACACCGCCAGTAAGCACGCGGTGGTGGGGTTGGCGCGCACCCTCGCCAATGAGCTCGGCCCGCGCGGTATCCGGGTCAACACCGTGCATCCGGGACCAGTCGCGACCCCGATGTTGCTCAATCAGGACATGTTTCGGCGCCTGCGGCCTGATCTGGCCGATCCGACAGCCGCCGATGCCGCCGACGCGCTGCAGGCGCGCAACCTGCTCCCGGTGCCGTGGGTCCAGCCCGTCGACGTGGCCAACGCCGTGGTGTTCCTGGCCTCCGACCGAGCTCGGTACATCACCGGCACCCAGCTGGTCGTCGACGCTGGCCTCACGCAGAAGACGACATGAGCGGGCGGCTAAAAGACAAGGTCGCGCTGTTCCGGGCCGCCGACAAGGCGCGCTCCATCACCCTGGTCACTACCCGTCGGCGCGGGCGCCCCCAGCGAAAAGGAGCACACGAATGACCGATATCGACGACTTGGTGGCCCGGCTGAGCCGGCTGGAGGATGAACGCGACATTGCACGGTTGATCGCGTCCTACGGTCCCGCGGTGGACGCCGGTGACCCCGGGGCCGCCGCGCGGCTGTGGGCGAGTGACGGAATCTACGACGTCGACGGCTGGCGCATGAAAGGTCGAGCAGATGTCCGCGCCATGGTGAGCTCGGCGGCCCACCAGAATCTGGTGGCCAAGGGGTGCTGTCATTTCCTCGGGCCATGTGTCGTGACGGTCACCGGGGACTCAGCCGTGGCGGTCTGCGAGTCCCTGGTGCTCGTAAGCGACGGCCCCGATAGCGGGGCCTATCGCGTATGGCGGGCAACCGCGAACCATTTCACGCTGCGACGCAGCGAGGGTCAGTGGAAGATCAGCGCGCGCCACAGCCGGCTCCTTGACGGGAGCCCCGACGCTCACGCTCTGTTGACGAGAGGCCTCGAGGGGTCCGACTAACCCAGATGGT
>CAYNLB010000175.1:0-7569 GCA_964397935.1 uncultured Mycobacterium sp. | reverse complement strand
CACCGTGGTGACGCCGTACCCGTGTTCGCGTTGCGGATCGCCGAAGGACGAGTATCGGCGCCGCAGTGAGCGGACACCCCACCGGTAGAGGAGCGGTTCGACGCCGGGAACCCGCAGCGCCCGGTTGTACGCGCCGGCGTACAGCTTGATCAGTGACATGCCCAGTTGCGAGCCGGCGGTCTCGAGCTGAAGCCCACCCAGATGTTCCTCCCCGCCGAGGTAGGCGGTGAGTTGGTGCACCGTGCGCCGCGCCAATGGCCGTACCGGCGAGGGCACGTGCAACAGCGCCCCTTCCAGGAGGTTCACCGCCGCCGCGCTCGCCACGTCGGGAGTCGCGTTGTGGAGCAGGAATGCGTTGTAGAAGCGCTTCTGTTCGGCGATGTCGCGGGCGAGCCAGGCTTCGTCGACGCCGATGACGTGACCGACGTAGCGCCACAGCAGGTGCAGTGACTCGATCTGGTCGTCGGTCACTCTGACGCCGAGTCGCAGCAAGCCGCGGACATTGAGGTAGGTGAAGATCAGCAGCGCATAGGCCATGTCTTCCTGGTTGATCGGTGTGCCCAGGCTTTTCTCGTCGTAGTCTGGATCGTTCTCGCGGATCCAGTGGCGGATGGCGGCGTGCAGAATCCGGACCTTCATCACGACGCGATGGTGGCGGCCTCCGGGCTGGATTTCACCGGGAAGGGGAATCAGGAACATGATCGAGCCGGTCTCCAGTAACCGTTCGGAAACCGCCTGCGGGACAACGAATCGCCCTGTCGAGGTGAACACCGGCTCGGCCTTGACGTGAAACGCGCTGCCGGCGACGCCGCCGCCAAGGATCGACAGCGAAATCAGCGGTCCCATGGTGGCGAACATGCGGGCGCCCTGGTTCATCGCGGCGAAGTCGGCCCAGGGTGGCAGGTAGTAGCAGGCATCCAGAAACTTGCGGTAAATCCCGCCTTCCACCTCCGCCAGCCGGCACGCCTCGGCGAGGAGATCGTCGGGATCGCGGATCGGGAACTTCCCCTTCAGGTCCGCGATCACCGCATCGGCCAACGGATCTCCGACGTAGCGTTGCTCCTGCAGCCACGACCCACTGAATTTGTCGGTGAAGGCCAACTCTTCCCGCGTCGGAATCTCACCCAGGCGCAGCTCCGTTTCCAGAAGTGAATCGGTGCGGGGCATAAAACCTCCTGTCGGTAAACCCGTTGCGCGCGAGAGCGTCTCCACACACGATCAGCCAGAAGCGTTGCCGCTCGGTAAAAGCGGTGCAAGAACAGACCGCGCCATGCGTCGCACGTATGTCTCGTCGTCGATGCCCCGTCCGATATCCGGTGCCATCCACACACTGCCGAGAAAGCGGAGCAACACCTCCGACAGGGCCTCGACGTCTATATCTCCCGCCAATTGGTCGGCGCAGAGCGTGATCTGCTGACGAAGAACGGCGAGCTGGAAAGACGCGATGCGCTGATCACGATGGACGGTCAATGCGGTGTCGTCCTCGATCAGCCGGTTGCCCACCGGATGGGTACGGCTGAACCGCACCGTCTCGACGACGAGCTCGACGAGACGCTCGCAGGGATCTTGGATTGCGCCGACCTTGTTCGAGAAATACTTGGTGACTCGTGTCATTTCCAAAGCGAATGCGCGCCGGATCAATTCGTCTTTGGACTGGAAGCGGCGGAAAACGGTTGCCCGCCCGACTCCGGCGGTGCGGGCCACGTCTTCGACGGTCATTCGCTCCAAGCCGTAGCGGGTGACACACCGCAAGACGGCATCCAGAATCGCTACGTCGCCGGCATCGGTGTCGAGCCGGGGGCTTGTCAGGGCGTCGATCACCAGGTCAGGAACCTGTCCGGTGAGACTCATAAGACTGTTAGCGTATCATGGGTCTGGCAAGGCTCAACGTCGCGGCGATTACCTGGATGCTGCTGGCCGACTCGCTCGACCCGCCGGCTTGATTCAGGCGGCCAACTCGTGCTCGGTCCGCGGCGGCGAGCAGTAAAACTGCTCGCCGCGACCCAGATACACGACGTGGCAGGATTCATGGCCGCGGTTGAGCCGTGCGACCGGAACCGCGCATCGCTGAACGCCGCGCTCGCACAGTTCCGTCGATTGGAGAAAGTCGGCGGTGATCCACCCGGCGCCGAACAAGGCAAGCGCGATACCGAACTGAAGCGGAGAGCCGACGGCGAGTGCAACCAGTGCGCAGATACCGGACACGATGGCCACGACCACGGCGCCTGCGTGAAGAGTGGTCACGCGCGGATCCCTGCGTCGCGGCCGGATGCCACGCTTGCCCATCGCGCCTCCCTTTCAGTCCATGGCTACGCTTCAGCCCGGAAAACCAAACCGTGACCCCGATGTTTCGCTATCGAGACGCCGCAAACGAGGGTCATACGGCACCTATGGCCTGGCGTAGGACCCCGCGCCAGGGGCCGAAAGTCCCAATAGGCAAAGACATCGGTTGCCCGCTGGGTCGCGAAGCCGCTGATAGCCGGTCAAACCCGCACTGCAACGGGCGAGCGTGAGACCTTGAATTTCATAGCCCGTCGCCCGTGTGTCGGCGCATTCCGCACGATCCTGTGATACCCGAGATGAAGGCCCAGGCAGAACTTCAGGGTCGATACGTGACCGTGCCTGACCGGGCGAGCGGGATCTGCTTTGGCAAGGCTATGTTGACTAGGCGACGCGGGTTTTGGCGTATATGGTTGCGGCCGTGTCGAGTACGTCTCATCCGGCCGAACCCCATGTGGGATCGGTTTCGGCGAAGCTGAATTGGCTGCGCGCAGGGGTCCTGGGCGCCAATGACGGAATCGTCTCTACCGCGGGCATCGTCGTCGGTGTCGCGGCCGCGACAGTGGAACACGCTCCGATATTGACCGCCGGCACCGCCGGACTGGTCGCCGGCGCGGTGTCGATGGCGCTGGGCGAATACGTGTCCGTCAGCACGCAGCGTGACACCGAGAAGGCCCTGCTGACCAAGGAACGCCGGGAGCTGCGGGATGATCCGGCCGCCGAATTGGACGAGCTCGCCGCGCTCTACGAAGCAAAGGGTCTGACGGCAGCGACCGCCCGCACCGTGGCCGAGGAGCTCACCGACCACAATCCTCTGCTCGCGCATGCCGAGGTCGAACTGGGTATCGATCCCGATGAGCTGACCAATCCCTGGCACGCCGCCCTGTCCTCGGCGCTGTCGTTCGCGATCGGAGCCCTGTTGCCGTTGATCGCAATCTTGGCCCCGCCAACGGCGTGGCGGATCCAGGTCACCGTGGTGGCGGTACTTGCTGCGCTGGTGATCACCGGGGCGGTGTCGGCTGGTTTGGGCGGAGCGCCGCGGGGCCGCGCCGTGGTCCGCAACGTCGTCGGGGGCGGTCTTGCGTTGGCGATCACGTACGGGATCGGTCATCTGGTGGGAGCTGCAATCGGCTGACGGCGAGGAACCAACTCGCGACTGGAATAGCAACTGTAATATCTACCGTTGCGATCCTCGGTGGAGGCTCGTAAAGCCCCTCACGTGGAGAGCCATGCAGTGACCGAGCCCAACATCCTGCCGCATGACGCTCAATCGGCAGAGCCGATGCCGTACTTCGCGCGCGACGAAAGCCGCTTCGTGCCAACCCAAATGGCGCGCGGAGGGTGGGGCCCGTCGCTCAGCGGGCACGTTGTCGGTGGGCTACTGGGCTGGGCGGTCGAGTGCGCGGTCGACGATCCGCAACTGCAGCCGGCGCGGCTGACGGTCGACCTTCCGCGGCCAACCGCACTGGAACCGCTCGAAGTAGTCACCCGCGTGCATCACGACCGAAAGCGATTGCGCCTCGTCGAGGCCGTTCTCACCCAGCGGGGCTCGCCCGTGGCGCGGGGAAGTGCGCTGTTCTTGCGGCGCGGTCCCCAGCCCGATGGCCGCGTCTGGTCGCCACCGGTGCAGATGCCGCCGCTACCGCTCGACCAGGACGGCGCCCGCTCGACGGTATTCATGCGCACCTACGGCTGGGGCACCGAAGTGCAGAATCCCGATCCCGACTGGCCACACGCGTCTGGGCAGAAGTACACCTGGCTGCATGAGACGCGTCCGTTGGTCGACGGCGAACCGCTCAGTGCCTTCACCCGCGCGGCGATGGCCGGCGACATCACGGCCTCGCTCGCCAACTGGGGCACCAACGGTTTGCAGTTCATCAACGCCGACTACACGGTCACGCTCAGCCGGCTGCCCGAAGGTCCCCACATCGGTCTGGCGTCGCTCACCCATTCCAGCCACGACGGAGTGGCCAGCGGCTCGGCTGTCCTCGTCGACCACCAGGGCCCGATCGGCAGCGCGGTGTCCGTCGCGATAGCCCACTCCGGATTCCGCCCGCCGTCCGCCGTATGACGACGTTCTGGACGTTGATCGCCGACGCGGCACAGCGCGGATCGAACCGGCCGCTACTCGCCGACGAGCATGGACGCAGCCTGACCGCACGCCAGCTACACGACGCCGCATGCGCGACCGCTGCCGCATTCGCCGAACGGGGGATAGGGGCCGGGAGCGTCGTGTCCTGGCAGTTGCCCACCACGCTGGAAACCATGGTCGTCATGGCGGCGCTGGCTCGACTGGGCGCGGTACAGAACCCGATCATCCCCATCCTGCGGGAGCGTGAGGTCGGCTTCATCACCGCCCAGCTGGCTACCGAATTCTTTGTGGTGCCGCAGGTCTGGCGCGGCTTCGAGCACGGGGGCCTGGCCCGGGCATTGTCCGCGGAGAGGGGTTTCCAGGTCGTCGCCGTTGATCTGGCCACACCCCCGGTCGCCGGTGAGCTTCGGCTGCCCCGCGCCGACGCCGATGTCCGCACGCCGCCGCCGGGACCCGCCGATGAGACTCGATGGATTTACTACTCTTCCGGGACCACCGCAGCCGCCAAAGGGATCCGCCACACCGACGCATCGATCATCGCCGGCTCGGCCGCGGTGGTGCGCATGGTCGGTACCGACAGCACCGATGTGGACCCGATCGCCTTCCCGATCGCACACATCGGCGGGGCCGCGATGCTGGCCGCCGCGCTGCTGACCGGAATGCGATTGGTGCTGTTCGAGGCGTTTGACCCGGCGACGACACCGCTTGCCGTTGCGGCGCACCACCCGACGTTTTTGGGCACGGCAACCCCGTTCTTCGTGGCGTTTCTAGAAGCCCAACGAACCCACGGTCTTCAGCCGCTGTTCGGTTCGCTGCGGGGTTGCCTGGCCGGAGGTGCACCGATCACCGCCGAACTGGGGCGTCAGGTCCGCGAAACGTTCGGAGTGGCCGGTATCGCCAACGCCTGGGGGATGACCGAGTTTCCGGCCGCGACCTCGCCGTCGCTGACGGCCGCGCCAGAGGTGCTCGACCATACCGTCGGCCCACCTGTACCGGGGGTCAGCGTCCGTGTGGTCGACAACCAAGAAATCGAGCTGCCCGCCGGACACGAGGGTGAGTTGCGGCTGAAGGGACCGCAATGCTTCCTCGGCTATGTGGACGCCACACTCGACGCCGACGCGTTCGACGACGACGGCTGGTTACGCACCGGGGATCTGGGGCTGATCGATGCCAACGGCAACGTTCGTGTCACCGGACGCATCAAGGACGCGATCATCCGCAATGCGGAAAACATTTCGGCGCTCGAGATCGAGAACGTGCTGGCCACCCATCCTGAGGTTGCCGATGTGGCGGTCATCGGAGTGCCCGACCCCCAGGCCGGTGAGCGCGTCTGCGCCGTGGTGGTGCCGGCATCGGTCGACGGTGTGGCGTTGGATTCCCTGGTAGAGCATTGCCGCGCGCGCGGGCTGAGTCGCTACAAATTTCCCGAGCGTCTCGTGATCGTCGATGCGCTACCGCGCAACCAATTCGGAAAAGTGACCAAGAAGGACCTGCGCGAGGCCCTCGGCTGACGCGGGCCGGCCGGCTACATCTTGGCGCGGCATGCCAACGACAAACTTGATATCGCGTGCGCTATCGACTTTTCAATCGGCGTAGTGACTTCCCCGTGGCACTGAAGTGGCGGGCGTGACCACAGCCGCCGCTACAACCCTTTGGGCGCATCGCGCACCGCCTGAACCGCCGACGCATCACCCTCGAACTCGACTCGGGCCTCTCGTCCGACGGCGAACAGCAGCAACTCCTCGGGGGCCCCGGTCACCGTGACCGCTGGGCCCTGCCCGGCGATCAGCAGCGTCTTGCCGTCGGGGGTGCGCAACGCCACCCGGCCGGGAACCTTTCCCAGGGTCATCCGGGCCATCAGCGGCAGCGTGCGGCGCAGCGCGGAGGTCAGTGCGGGTTCGAGTACGCGCGGTTCCCAGCCAGGCTGCGCGCGACGCACGTCCTCGTGGTGGATGAACATTTCGGCGACATTGGCCACCGAGTCGAGCAGTTTGAGCGGCGAGTAGAGCGGCGGCCCCGATGCCACCTTGTTGAGCAGCTCGTCCCACTCGGTGCGCTCGGTCACCTCGTCCTGCACCTTTGCGGTATGGGAGGAGAAGAACGGGATCACGATGCCCGGCGCGGCATCGGGACGGTACTCCCGAATGACGAGGTGGGCGGCCAGGTCCCGCGTCTTCCAGCCTTCGCACAGGGTGGGCGCATCCGGTCCGACGTCGCGCATGGTGGCGACGAGGGCGGCACGTTCGCGTTGAGCAACAGACACCTGGTCTCCCTTCGCCGGTGACGCTGACCTGTTCAGGGTAGAACCCGGCACGATCCGCGTCGGCTCATCCCCAACCCTGGTTCTGTCAGCGCTGAGCGAACCCCCGGGCATCGGCGCTTCGCGTATCGGTAAATTTGCAACGTCATGTCTCGGACAGGAATGTAAGGAATGCCATGAACGCGCGTGTCGAGGAGTTGGAGTTTCAGGCGGAGGCTCGCCAACTGCTGGACCTGATGGTCCACTCGGTCTACTCGAACAAGGATTCGTTCCTGCGGGAGCTGATCTCGAATGCTTCCGACGCACTGGACAAGCTGCGGCTGGAAGCCTTCCGGAACAAAGACCTCAACGTCGACACCTCCGACCTGCACATCGAGATCGAGGTGGACACGGAGGCACGCACATTGACCCTCCGCGACAACGGCATCGGCATGACGCGTGCCGAAGTCGTGGACCTGATCGGCACGCTTGCCAAGTCGGGCACCGCCGAACTGCGTCAGCAACTCAGGGAGGCAAAGAACCTCAAGAACGAAGCCGCGTCAGAGGAGCTGATCGGTCAGTTCGGCATCGGTTTCTACTCGAGCTTCATGGTGGCCGACAAGGTCGAGCTGCTCACCCGCAAGGCCGGTGAAAGCGAGGCCACCCGGTGGGAATCGAGCGGCGAGGGCACCTACACCATCGAATCCGTCGATGACGCTCCGCAGGGAACGTCGGTCACTCTGCACCTCAAGCCCGAAGACGCCGAGGACGAGCTGCACGACTACACCTCGGAGTGGAAGATCCGGAATCTGGTCAAGAAGTACTCGGACTTCATCTCCTGGCCGATCCGCATGGAGGTCGTGCGGCGCACGCCACCGGAAGAAGAAGGTGGCGAAGAGACCGTCACCATCGAAACCGAGACCCTCAACTCGATGAAGGCGCTGTGGGCCAGGCCCAA
>CAYNLB010000174.1:0-7641 GCA_964397935.1 uncultured Mycobacterium sp. | reverse complement strand
TGGATGGGGGGTTCAGCGTCTGAGTCGCAGATGCCAGCGGACGAAGCCGGCGTAGCCGATCGACAACGCCGCGAGCATGAACATGTCGAACAGCAGAATGTGTTTGGAGTGTTGCCAAATCGGGTCGCTGGTCGGGATCTGCTTGACCTTCACCAGCGCCGGAAAGTTGATCGACGACGCGCCGGCGGCGTAGCCCCAGCGTCCGGGTGTCAGCCAGGCCAGCTGCTCCAGGCCGAAGCGCTGGTAGACCGGGATCATCCCACCGGATAGCACCAGCTGCGCCATGATCGCCACCACCAACATCGGCGTGATCTGCTCGTTGGACTGTGCCAAGGCCGACAGCAACAGGCCCAGGATCGCCGACGCGACACAGGTGGCTGCGACGGTGATGAACAGCGCGAGGGTGGCATTGCCGAAGAGCGGGGGGTGCTCGGTCGGGGCGCCCTTGCCGAGCCGCACGATCAACGTTGCCACCCCGGCCTGGCCGGTCGCGAAAACGGAGAAGACCGCGATCTTGGCCAGCAGATACGCGCTGGTGGACAGGCCCACGGCCTGTTCGCGGCGGAAGATGGGGCGCTCACTGATCAGGTCGCGGATGCTCAGCGCGGTGCCCATGAATACGGCACCGATGTTCAGCAGCACCATGATGTACTGCGGTTGCGTGGGCGCGGGGCCGAGCGGGTCGGCGGGTCCGAGGCCGGGGCTTGAGCCCTTCACGGTCAGCGACAGCCCGCCGATCAGGAACGGCAGCAGCGCCAGGAAGATGGTGTAACCGCGGTCGGAGATGACCAGCCGAACCTGACGGCGGGCGATCGTGGACAGCTGGCGCCATAGATCGGTTTTCGGGGGCTCGCCCAGGTCCGCCGGACTCTGCGGGGACGGTGGTCGCGAAGACTGCTGGTCGCGCTCCTGGAAGCGGCGGTTGGCCTCGTCGGGATCAGCGCCAACCTTGGCGAAAATGTCGGCCCAGTTGCGGGTGCCCATGGCGGACTCGACCTGGTCGGGCGGGCCGCAGAAAGCGGTCTTGCCGCCGGGTGCGACCAGCAGGATCTGGTCGCAGACGTCCAGGTAGGACACCGAGTGGGTGACCACCAGCACCACCCGCCCCGCGTCGGCGAGCTGGCGCAGCATCAGCATGACCTGGCGGTCCAGCGCCGGGTCCAGGCCGGAGGTCGGTTCGTCGAGCAGCAGCAGCGAGGGCTGGGTGAGCAGTTCGAGCGCGACCGAGGCGCGTTTGCGCTGGCCGCCCGACAGCTTGTCGACCCGGGTGTCGGCGTGCTCGGTCATGTCGAGCTCTTCGAGCACCTGCGCGACGATCTGAGCCCGCTCCTCTTTGCTGGTGTCGGGCGGCAGGCGCAGTTCGGCGGCGTAGTTCAGGGCCTGGTTCACAGTCAGCTGGCGGTGCACGACATCGTCCTGCGGGACCATCCCGATCCTGCTGCGCATGGACGCGTATTCGTTGTGGATGTCGTGACCCTCGAAGGTCACGGTCCCCGAACTGGGGTTGGTGTAGCCGACGATCAGCCGCGCCAGCGTGGTCTTGCCGGCACCCGAACCACCGATGATGGCCGTCAGCGTCCCGGGGCGGGCGGTCATCGAGATGTGGTCGATCAGTTGCTTGCCGTGCTCGACGGTGTAGCAGACCGAGTGCACCTCCAGGCCGCCGGTGCGGGTCGCGGCTTCGGTGCGGCGTACCAGGGTGTCGCCCGTGAACACCAGGTCGACGTTGCCGATGGTCACCACGTCGCCCTCGGTCAGCACGGCCGACCCGATCCGGACACCGTTGACGAAGGTCCCGTTGACGCTGCGTGCATCGCGGATCTCGGTACCCAGCGGTGTCTCGATCAAAAACGCGTGGTGGCGGGACGCCAGGACGTCCTGGATGACGATGTCGTTGTCGGTGGCCCGGCCGATCGTGAGCGCGCCGGCCGGCTTCTGCAACGCCCCGGACCGGGAAGGCATCAGGGCCTGGAACACCTTCGTCGCCAGATTGGACACCTCCGGCGGCTTGGCGGCGCGGGGCGGTGACATCTGGGTGGGCGGCGACGCGTGCGAGGACGGCGGCGGACCCGCGGCCGGCATCTGCCGGTGCGGTTGGTAGTTGGACGGCGGTGGCCCCGGGCTGGGCGGGGGTACGGGCGGACGCGGCCCGACGCTGCCGCCCGGATGGATCGGTTTGCCGTAGGGTCCCGGCGGTGGCGGGGGTGGGCCCGGACGCGGTCGCGGCGGAGCCGCGGTTCGAACCGGTGACGACCCGCGGGCGGGCGCGGGCGGGGCGGCCGTCCACGCCATCCCCTGCTGGTGAACCGCCGCGGGAATGCCCATCGACTCGGTCTTGGGCGGGCGCCCGGCCATCCCCTGGTGGCGCCCGACCTCGAACCTCAGCAGGGGTCCGTCGGGATTGCCGATGTTGAGGCACTGGCCGTCGTGGAGGTCGACCACCGGCACTCGCCGGCCGTTGACGAAAGTCCCATTGAGCGAACCGTTGTCGATCGCCAGCCACCTGCCCTGGTCGAAGCGCAGCAACAGATGGGCCCGCGAGATCAGCGGGTGTGTGATGCGCATATCGGCGCGGAGATCGCGCCCGACCACCACGTCATGGCCTGCGGCGAAGGTGCGCTCCGACCCGTCATGACGAACGGTCAGCACGGGCGGGGCTGATGCGCTCATTGCATCAACTGTATCTGGTGGGCCTGTTCGCACCCTTGATTGCAGTTGCCCGCCTTGCGCCCGTGCCGCTTCGCGACTGGGGGACCCCACCTCGCGCCGCTTTGCGGCGCGCATCGTCAGCGGGGGGAAGCGTCGGGAGCCCCCGTGACGACGCAGTGGGTACGGCTGTAGATCGTGGGCATGCACTGATTGCAGTGCGTGCACGCCGAACGCACGCTGTGCGCAGCGCCGTCGGCCGCGATTCGGTTGATCAGATCCGGCTCGGCAAGCAGCGCGCGGGCCATCGCGACGAACTGGAAACCCTCGGCCATCGCCAGGTCCATCGTTTCCCGGTTGGTGATGCCGCCGAGCAGGATCAGCGGCATCGTCAGCTCGGCGCGGAACAGCTTGGCGTCGCGCAACAAATAGGCGTCGCGGTAGGGGTACTCGCGGAGAAACTTCTTTCCCGTCATGCGCATGCCCCAGCGCAATGGCGGTTTGAAGGCACCGGCGAACTCCTTTAGCGGTGCATCGCCGCGGAACAGATACATCGGGTTGACCAGCGAGCTCCCCGCGGTGAGTTCGATCGCGTCCAGCCCGCCGTCGTCCTGCAGCCATTTGGCGGTGGTCAGCGACTCCTCGGTGCTGATGCCGCCGCGAACGCCGTCAGCCATGTTGAGCTTGGCGGTAACCGCGATCGGCGATCCCTCCTTGTCTACGGCGCGGCGAACGGCCATCACCATCCCGCGTGCAAGTTTGGCCCGGTTCTCCAGCGATCCACCGAACTCGTCGTCGCGCCGGTTGATCAGCGGAGAAAGGAACGAGCTCGCCAAGTAGTTGTGCCCCAGATGGATTTCGACGGCGTCGAAACCGGCTTCGATGGCCAGCCGAGCCGCGTTGGCATGCGCGGCGATCACGTCGCTGATGTCGTCGTGGGTCGCCTTCTTGGCGAACCGCATCCCGATCGGATTGAAGAACCGCACCGGCGCCAGCGCGGTGGCCTTGTTCGACTTGGCATTGGCGACCGGGCCGGCGTGGCCGATCTGCGCGCTCACCGCCGCGCCCTCCGCGTGGATCGCGTCGGTGAGGCGCCGCAACCCGGGTACCGCCTCCGGGCGCATCCACAGGCCGCTGCCGTCGGTGCGGCCGCCGGGGGAGACCGCGCAATAGGCGACGGTCGTCATGCCGACGCCGCCGGCGGCCGGCAGCCGGTGGTATTCGATCAGGTCATCGGTCACCAGCGCGCCGGGTGTGCGCGCTTCGAAGGTCGCGGCCTTGATGGTGCGATTACGCAGCGTTACTGGGCCGAGCTTGGCCGGTGCCAACACGTCCGGAGGGGTAGACATATCGGGAGCTTAATCGGGGAGGCAAGCGCGGCCGTCAAGTGGCAGCGCCGGGCGCGGCGGGTCGGCATCATCGGCGCCCATGGCGATCGCGAGCGCGGCGAAGCCGGGCGCGGCGGGTCGGCATCATCGGCACCGGGGCGGGCATGCCAGACTGGGAGACGTGGGCGCAATCACGCTGGACGGCAAGGCCACCCGTGACGAGATCTTCGTTGACCTGAAGCAACGGGTCGCTGCGCTGGCCGCGTCGGGTCGCACCCCCGGCCTGGGCACCATCCTGGTTGGTGACGACCCCGGTTCGCAGACCTACGTCCGGGGTAAGCACGCGGACTGCGCCAAAGTCGGCATCACGTCGATTCGTCGCGACCTGCCCGCCGACATCGGCACCGCCACGCTGCACGAGACCATCGACGAGCTGAACGCCAACCCCGACTGCACCGGCTACATCGTGCAGCTGCCGCTCCCCAAGCACCTCGATGAAAATGACGCGTTGGGGCGCGTCGATCCCGGCAAGGATGCCGACGGGCTGCACCCGACCAACCTGGGCCGGCTGGTGCTGTCCACTCCGGCGCCGTTGCCGTGTACCGCGCGCGGAATCGTGCACCTGCTGCGGCGCTATGAAGTACCGATCGCCGGGGCGCACGTGGTGATCATGGGTCGTGGTGTGACGGTCGGTCGTCCGTTGGGGCTGCTGTTGACCCGCCGCTCGGAGAACGCCACGGTAACTTTGTGCCACACCGGAACTCGCGATCTGCCGACGTTGACCAGGCAGGCGGACATCGTCGTCGCCGCCGTAGGCGTGCCGCACATGCTGACCGCCGACATGGTGCGTCCCGGTGCCGCGGTCGTCGACGTCGGCGTCAGCCGCACCGAGGACGGGCTGGTCGGAGATGTGCACCCGGATGTGTGGGAGGTGGCCGGCTACGTGTCGCCGAATCCCGGCGGTGTCGGACCGTTGACCCGCGCCTTCCTGCTGACCAACGTCGTCGAGCTGGCCGAACGGGAATGAGCGCGCGGGCCATTCGACGTGGCTTGATCCGGACCGTGCTGCGGTCCCAGTGGCCGATTCTGTTGGTGGGGCTGATCTTCGTCACGGCGTTCACGCTGGCGGGTGCGAACTTCTGGCGTCGGGGTTCGCTCCTGATCGGTATCGGTGTCGGCGTGGCGGCAGTGCTGCGATTGGCGTTGACCGACGAGCGGGCCGGGCTGTTGGTGGTGCGCAGTAAGGGAATCGACTTCGCGACCACCGCGGTGGTCGCGGCGGCGATGGTCTATATAGCGTCGACGATCGACCCGCTGGGCACCGGCTAGATCCCCGGCATTCCCGGAATCTGGCCCGGCATTCCCGGAATCTGGCCCGGAATTCCTGCCATTCCCGGCATTCCCGGCATTCCCGGAATTTGCCCCGGCATTCCCGGCATTCCGGGCATTTGCGGCACGACACCGGACAGGTTGCCGCTGGCTATGTTGGCCATTGCCTGGGGGCAGTACATCTGTATCGCGATGGTGGTGAACATGCTGGCCATCTGCGGGGACATGCCCTTGCCGGCGACGCTGGACGCGGCCGCGGCGAAGGTGCTGCCCGGCTGGGCCAGCATCGGGCAGATGGATTGGCCCACGGCCATTGCGTTGCCCGGTTCGCCGAAGTCGATGCCGGCATGGTTGAGCGCGTCGATGAAGTTGTCGTCGACGTTGTCCGCGTCGGCCGGTGCCGCGAACGCCGCAGCCACGGCGAGCAGGCCGACGGCGGCGGCCAGCAGGCGGATGGTCAGGGGCTGATGACGAAACAACCAAATTCCACGGCGAGTTATCAATGCCCTCACACCAGCCTCCGCATCTGTTCTGTCCCGCGCTGTCGAATCACCCTAGGAACTCTGGGCTATCACTGTCACGTTAACGACACGGTGGGATAAAGGTTCGCACAATAAGCGTTTCGTAAGGGCGATATGGCCAGGCCGTCGATTATTGGGCGGCGCAACACGACCCGTCCACCGGTCTTCCGGCTGACGGATCGAAGCCACACTGTGATCCGACACGGGCGAGGACAGCGGATTTTTGGTGCGAAATGGTCCAGAATCCGCCTCATGACGACCAATCGCAGCCGTCCGCTCGACCTTTCCTTGCACAGGGGCGTCTCGCGCCAGGCCTTTCTTCGCGGCGCCTTCTCGATGTTGGCGACCGGAGCGGTGCTCGGAACCGCGCGGGCTGCGGCTGACCCGGGTGCCGGCTGGGGCGGTCTGGCTTCCTCCATCGGGGGCCGTGTTCTGCTGCCGGGCAACGGCCCTCAATTCTCTACGGGTAAGCAAGTCTTCAATTCTTTCTATAACAGCTCCAACCCCGCTGCGGTCGTTGCGGTTTCATCTCAGGCGGATGTGCAGAAGGCGGTTGCGTTCGCAACGGCCAACAACCTCAAGATCTCTCCGCGCGGCGGCGGACACTCCTATGTCGGCGCTTCCAGCACCAGCGGCACAATGGTTCTCGACCTGCGTGGCCTTCCCGGCGGAGCCAACTTTGACGGCGGCAGCGGCAACGTCACGGTCACGCCCGCGACCAATCTGTATGCGGTCCAACAGGCGTGCGCGAGCGCCGGGCGGGCGGTGCCCGTGGGCACCTGCCCAACCGTCGGGATCGGGGGACTGGCGCTTGGTGGCGGGATAGGAGCCGATGCGCGGCACGCGGGATTGACGTGCGATGCGCTGCGGTCGGCCACCGTGGTGTTGCCCAGCGGCGACGTGGTCACCGCGTCCGCCAACGACAATCCGGACTTGTTCTGGGCGCTTCGCGGCGGTGGCGGCGGCAATTTCGGGGTGACGACTTCGATGACCTTCGCGACGTCGGCAACCGGGGATCGCGATCTCGTCCGGCTTGACTTCCCGCCGTCATCGGCGGTGCAGGTTCTCACCGGCTGGCAGTCCTGGCTGGCGGGGGCCGACCGCGACACCTGGGGGATGGTGGATCTCTCGGTCGGCTCTTCCCAGGCGAATTGTCATCTGCTGGCGACCTGCCCCGCGGGCACCGGATCGGACGTGGCCGGCGCGATCAAATCCGCAGTTGGTTTGGCGCCTAGCGCAGTTCAGAACAAGACCCTCAGCCATATGGAACTGGTGACGTATCTGGCCGGTGGCAGCTCGACAAGTTCGCCCCGCGCATTTGTGGCCGGATCCGATGTCATCGGCCCCATGACTTCGGCTGCGGCGCATGCCATTGCGACTGCGATCGGACAGTGGCCGGCCGCCGGAGCGGGGAAGGCGTCGGCTCTCGTAGACCCGCTGGGCGGTGCAGTTACTGACGTGGCCCCGGCGGACACCGCATTTCCGTGGCGCACGCAGTCGGCCGTGTTGCAGTGGTACGTCGAGCCCGCCAGTAACGAGGTCGCCGCGGCGAACAACTGGGTGAGCGCCGCACACCGGGCGGTACAACAGTTTTCGGTGGGCGCATACGTCAACTACCTGGAAGCCAATACCCCGCCGGCGCGCTATTATGGCTCGAACTTGTCACGTCTGGCGACCGTCCGCCAGAAGTACGACCCTAACCGGGTGATGTTCTCCGGGCTGAACTTCTAGCCAAACCACCTGCGCCACATTGGTTGCAGCGGTTCCTGGCCGGCCTTTGTTGTCGGTGGCCTCGGATAGTTTGGCGGTGTGGGTGT
>CAYNLB010000173.1:0-7725 GCA_964397935.1 uncultured Mycobacterium sp. | reverse complement strand
TCGGTGGCCGGGTTCCACCACGGGTCGAGCAGGAAGCAGTAGTCGGCCTCGGTGAGGTTGAGCCCGAACCCGCCGGCTTTGAGGCTGATCAGGAAGACCGGTGCGTCTTCGTCCTTGAATCGCTGTATCACGTTGGCCCGGTTGCGGGTTCGCCCATCGAGATAGCAGTAGTCGATGCCCTCGGTGTCCAGGCGATCGCGGACCCGGCCGAGGAAACGGGTGAACTGACTGAACACGAGCGCGCGGTGGCCGCCGTTGACGACGTCGCGGAGCTGCTCGGCCAGCGCGTCGATCTTCGCGCTGGCCAGCGTGTCGTGTGCGGGGTCGACGAGCCCGGGATGCAGCGCCATCTGGCGCAGCACGGTCAACGATTTGAGAATGGTGAACCGGTTGCGCTGCATATCATCGAGTAGCCCGAGCACCTTCTGCCGCTCCCGTTGCAGTCGCTTGTTGTACAGGGTGCGGTGCCGCGGCGGCAGCTCTATATCGAGGATCTGCTCTTGCTTGGCCGGCAACTCGGCAGCCACGCGCTCCTTGGTGCGGCGCTTGACCAACGGCTTGACGCGGCGCCGGAACAGGGCCAAAAGCTCGGGGTCGCTGGTCTTCTCGATGGGCTTGGCGAAGAAGTCGGCGAACGTCGTCGGGTTGGGGAACAACCCCGGGGCGGTGATCGACAGCAGCGACCACAGCTCCATGAGATTGTTCTCCATCGGAGTGCCGGTGATCGCCAGCTTGAACGGTGCGACCAGCGTGCGTGCGCACCGGTAGGTCTTACCGTGATGGTTCTTCACGTATTGGGCTTCGTCGAGGATCAGTCCGGACCACGTTCGGGCGGTGTGGGCGTCGAAGTCCAGCCGGAACAGCGTGTAGGAGGTGACCACGATGTGGGCACCGGCTGCCAGCTCGTCGAGGTCGGCGCCGTTGCGGCGCAGCGTGTCGGAGATCGCCACGACCGACAGCTCGGGTGCGAACCGGGCAGCCTCGCTGGCCCAGTTCGACACGACACTGGCCGGCGCAACCACCAGGAATGGCGCCATGCCCGGATCCTGTTGCCGGACTTGGCAGATCAACGCCAGCGTCTGGATGGTCTTGCCCAGGCCCATGTCGTCGGCGAGGATCCCACCGAGCCCGTGGGCGTGCAGGGTCGCCAGCCACGCGAACCCATCGGCCTGATACGGCCTGAGCTCTGCGCGCAGACCGGTCGGCACCGCCGCCGGTTCGAGACCCTGCAGTGCACGTAGCCCGTCGACCTGGCGCCGCCACTCGTCGGCCTGGCGCGTCACGATTCCAAGCTCGGCAAGTTCGTCGAACAACCCGACCTGGAATCGGCTGATCCGGGGCGGCCCCTCTTCCGCGTCGGTGAGCGCGCGGGCCTCTTCGATGAGCTGGCGCAGCTTCACCAGCTCCGGCTTGTCCAGGGCGAAGTAGGCGCCGTCGGCAAGCAGCAGGTGCGACTGGCCGGACGCGAGCGCGGTGAACACGCTGACGAATGGAACCTTTTTGCCTTCAATGCTGATCGTGACACCCAGGTCGAACCAGTCCGTCTCGCCAGGCGCCGGGTCCGTCGTCACCGCGATGACGAGGGAGCTGCCC
The DNA here is from genome assembly GCA_964397935.1 of uncultured Mycobacterium sp. Classification (GTDB taxonomy): domain Bacteria; phylum Actinomycetota; class Actinomycetes; order Mycobacteriales; family Mycobacteriaceae; genus Mycobacterium. Next base: position 6,132 of record CAYNLB010000173.1, on the reverse strand, counting down.
GCCTCCCGGTAGTCCACCGGGTCGCCGATCACCTCCAGCGCGACATCGGGAAGCTCGGCGAACAGCGGTTGAACTTCGGTGGCGAATCGCATTGTCTCCAGACCGGACAGTCGCGCCCCGGTGATGAGCGTGCCGTCGGCGGCGCGCAGCCCCAATTGCTCCAACGGCGCTTCGATGCTCGAGGCCAGTGCGCTCTCCGCCTCCAGGTCGCGGCAGCCGGCATACTCCAATGTGCCGACCGGCGCGCGAAAGTCGTTGTCGTCTAACCGGTATGCCCATTCCCATGTCAACTCGAGTTCGTGCTCGGCCTGGTAGTCGGCCCGCAGGACCAGCATCGGCCCGACGATCTCGGGCGGCGTGAACGACTCGTCCGACGACGTGACGGCCGCGATGTGGCGCAACCTCGGGTAGTACTCCGCGGCAAACCGCGCTGCCTCGTCCGCGGGTATGACTAGCGGCTCATCACTGAGTGTCATGCGCTGCAACGCTTCAGGTGCCGGCTTGTCCAGCCGGGCCAGCCGCAACCCGCCGTCGGCGTACACCACGCCATGACCTGACGATCCGATGAATGCCACGGGCCTTGCCGCGGCGCCGTCGACCCGCAGCACGGGCTCGACGGTGAGCATGCCCGTCTCGTTGACCGTGACGTCCAGGCACAACTGTGCCGTGGCGTACGTCGGCACACCCTGCTGTGGCCGCACCTGCACCAGCTGCACCCCGACTCGGTGCGCTTCGTCCAGCAGCGGCCACAGCTGCGGGGATTCGAATCGCAGCAGCGAGATCGTCTTCACCTCGCCGTAGGTATAACCCCCGTACGAATAGCGGTAGTAGCCGGTCGAATTCGAGTTCGACGCTCGGTAGGTCGCATAGAGCTCTTGCAGCAGCCGAAGCTGAGCGTCGGGATAACCGCAGTGGCGCAGCATGTGCAGCTTGCCCCAGCTCAGATCGCCGGCCACCCAGCCGCCGCGCTTTCCGGGCCGCACGAGCCGCGCGTCGAGAGTCGGCGACGACCCGCTCACCGACAGGCTCAGCTCGATCGCCAGTGGTGTCCCGATGCGATCGTTCGCCGGGGCCGGGGGAAGAAGCGCATCCAGCGATTGGCGCCATGCCGGGGGAGCCGGCGGAGTCGGCGTACGTTGCGCAGGCATCGTTGTGGGCCCCGCGGCGGCGATCACGATTGCCGCGACATGCTTGCAGTTCACCCGCATCGGGCAGCTGCAGAGCCCGCTTTCGACATCCCAGGTATCGGTGTCTACTGGCGAAAGCTGCACCGTTGTGGTGTAGGTGCGGCCGTGGTTACCGCGAACATTGCCGACGAGGTTGTGAGCGTCCGGTTCCCACAGGCAACGCAGCACCCGTCCCTCGCGCGCATACGACATGCCACGGCGCCAGGTATCGGCGGCAAGCACTCTGACCGTGCTGTCAAGGTCGATCGACGGATACATCAGTGACTGCATGCCCGTACCGTAGCGACGCGGTCCGACAAGAAGACCCAACCACGCCGCGCGTCACGCGAAAGTGGTGGAGATGAGGTTTGGGAGTCTGCCGTGACGAAAGTTCCTACGCGCACTTTGACTTCGAGCCCTCGCCGACCGGCCCTTGCATCTGATGCTGCTGATCAAGGACGCGCGCGTAGTTCTCAGGGGTGATTGAGCCGCCATGGCGGATGAAACGACGATATGGGTAGCCGGCGACCGCATTCACGACGCCGACAAGCGGGGGCGCCTGCTGGCCGGCTGGCCGCAATGAGCAAGCGAGGGATACCCGCGTCGCGTTCCTGTCTCACATGATGCGTCCGGCAGTCGAAATTCACGGAATCTGTCAACCTGTTTGAGGCACCGGTCAGCGGAATTTACTGAGCAGCCTCCTCGGTGTTGTCGGGCCGGTTGATCCATGTTTCGGTTGGGAGCGTGGGTGGCCGCGGTGGCTCGTGGCGGCACCAGGATGGACCTCGAACAGCTTCCTCGGCGAACCCCTGAGGAGATGCCCATCGCGGAAGTCGCGATCCTTCGTGATCACCACCCGATCTTGCGCGTCCGCTATCTCGACAACCTGGGCGTCAGTGGACGCGTTGCCGTTCGGGAGGTCGCTGGTGTGGATGGTCTCGTCGCCAGCACGGTTTAGCAAAAGGGCGAGCCGCGCGGGCAGCTGGACGTCGACGAGGAATTTCACTCGGTGCCGAGCGGAACGACTCGATGCCCACCTGCAGTCAACGCGCCGAACTCCAATGCGGCGAGAAGGTCGTCACGTTCAAGATCGGGGTAGTCCGCGAGGACTTCCTCGATCGTCATGCCAGAAGCGAGGAGTTCGAGCGGCGATTGGACTGGGTAGCGCATACCACGCACCACTGGTTGACCGTGGCACACCGCCGGGTCCACGGTGATCCGCTCCTACCGTGACATGTGCTCAGGATACCGACTGTCACTCGGCCCAACATTGTGTGCATCGGTTCTGGCGCCGGTGTGCGCGCCGCGTGAGGGCCGACACGTCGTCAGCTCCATTGCGGGCGTGGTCCGGCTCGGTGGCGTCGGTCATGGCTCAGGCTTCCTTGCGCCGCAGTGCGACGCGCCAGTCCTGGCCGATGAACCCTGGGTTTCCAGGCATCCGCATCGACAGACTGTGCCCATCACGACATCACATGAGTTAAAGGTTCCCGGCGCGCACTGACGACGCCGAGAGTCGACGCATCAGAGTCAGGACAACCGGTCGGGCTCAGTCGCTCGACTTCCAGGTCCGCATGCCGTCGCGGATCGCGGCCATTGCCGCGGCATCGTCCTCGTTGTAGGACAGCAGCCACTGCTTCGCTGCGGCGACCTCTTCTGGGTCGGTGGAGATGCGCACCTTGGACAGGTAGGTCTGGGAGACCGCGCCACCAGGGTCATCGACCCGCCACCTGAACCCGAACAGCGGGGCCACTTTCTTGATGCTCGATCCGCGCAGCGACATGAAGTTGGCGTTGAATACCTTTTCCACGTCTACGAACACTCCGGTGTCGGGATCGGTGAGGTCGGCGACTTCGGCAGTCCCGAGGATGCTCTGCAACTTCGAACGCTCCGGGTGCGACCAGTGGAAGACTCGTAGCGTTGCGCCCGCCGCTTCGGCTTCGGTGCGCTGTCCACGCAACCACCCGGCGAACCTTGCGGCCAACGCACGCTCACTTTGGTCGTCGAGCGGCTCCCAGTCGATGAAGTCGGCGAGGTAGCGCGCGCTCGAGCCGTCGGTGCCCCGCCGGACGCGGGCACCCCACATATAGACCCGGTTGCCCGGGTCGTACTCGATGTCCACATCGATCTCGACATCGGCGACGGGAACCTCGACAGGGCCGCTGCCATTTGGCTTGAGATCCACACCGTCGCAGATCATCTCGGCTCGTTCGACCGCCACCGCGAGCCGATTGCGCGCCGTCTCCGGAGTCAGGTGGCTGACCTCAGTGATGTACTCGTTGAAGAACGCCGGATCGTCGGGATCCACCACCGACAACGCTTCCGTCGTGGTGACGCCCATGCGCCGCAACGTCAGCCACTCGCGGGTACCGAGCCGACCCATGGTGATCGCGGCCGAGGGCTCGTCTGGGCCCATCTGCTGCGCGCACCACTCGTCGTAGGGACACCGGCGGCATTCGTTCTGCCCGATCGGTTCCACCAGCGGCCCTGGGTCGTCGTCGGAACCCGTTATGTAGCGAGCGTTCTCGGCCACCTTCACACGGAATGCATGTTCATGTTCATACCGCTCCAGGATCGAGCGGCGCGCCTTGCCCCGGCTGCGGGAAAAGGTCTCGACCAACGGCTCGCCCAAGTCGTGCCACACGAACACCAATCCCGGACCGTCGTCGGGCGTCACCGCGACCTGGCTGGTGCCCAGCACCGCACCCCGAAGCATTTCCGTCCCGGAGTGATAGCCGCAAGCCTGCAGCATGCGTGTGTAGTGGGCCAGCTGAATGCCGTCCTCATAACGGTGCGACGTCGCCGACGTCCACCCGCGCACCTCGCACCATTTGTCAGGCGACGCAACGGCCGACATCAATGCCTTCGTGGTGTTTCCCGGCTTCACGGTGAAGTGGTGCTTGACGTCGGCCGGGAGATACCCGCTCGCGACTTTGACCAGCAGATCCGGACGCCCGGTGCGGCCGCCGGCGTCGTCGTCCGGGAGCCACCCGCCCAGCACCAACGGTGCGCCGGACTCCATCGCGTGCACGGTTGCTGCGATCGCGTCGGCCTTGCGCAGTTGCGAATCCACTGCGACAGCGGTGGCGTGAAGTGCGATCAGTATCTCGAATACGTTGTGCTCGAAGGTAATTCCGGCGTCCAGCCGTGCCTGATCCTCCGGCGACGGAACCCATCGCTGGGTCGGCACCAGCGGCGAATAATCGTTCTGAACCCGCACCGGGCATTGCTTCGCCGCGTACGCGCCAAGCAAGATCTGCTCACGATCGTCTGCCACCGCTACATCATCACCCCGATGTGCGACACCGCCCCGGCGATTCGGCGAAGACGTCGAGCATGTTGGGAGGGATCAGCTCGCATGTTCCGGCTCAAATGGCTGAATCACTTGTAAGCCGTACTTCCCTCGCCCGGATGCGCGGTGCTGATGATCTTGGCGAGGCAGTGTTCCCGGTCAAATCCCTGGCCCCTGCACCATGCCAGCGGACCCGCGGAGTCGGCATAGGTTACGCCCACGACGGCGACCCAGAAGTTGGGCGCCGAGAAGGTTGACCAGTCACCCGACCAGAGCAGTCGCACGTCGGGGTACTGCTGCCGCAGATCGAGGTGTTCCTGAAGCGTCATAGCGTTGTTCCAGAGTCAAAGCTGACACGTGGTCGTGCAAGAATGAGTCGTCATACGGAAAAGGATCACTCGTCGAAGCGCCCGGCAGCTTTTGCAGCCGATGCAGCGGCTGCTGTGCCAGGCACAGCGTGATCTCGTCGATGGTGTTCGAGTATGAGCCCGGCGCGCGCAGCCTGGCGGAGCGCCCATCAGACATCCCCGAGGCGTACCTGCATACGCAATCGAGGAGGGCATCGTGCTCGATGCATGGCCGACACCAAGATCAGCCCGCGATCACCGAACCTCGCCGATATGGAAATCGGTTATGAGTCGTCATCGTGCACGGTATGCGTCTCCGCGGCTGAACACGCCGACAACGATGACTTCCCGCCGCTCGTCGTCGATTCTGTAGATCACCCGGTAGGTGCCGCGGCGTGCGCTGTGGCGGTCATGCAACGGCGATCGGAGCCGCTTGCCCACGCGGTGGGGATTGTCGAGCAGTGGACCGATGATGAACTCATAGGCAGCGAACGCCACCGATTCGGGAAGATGTTCGGCCAGTTGTTTTCTCGCGGTAGGAGCGATTGTCAGTTCGTAGCGCCGGCCGGTCACGTCCTGGCTCGGCGTGCTTGCATCGCTGCGGTCAGGGTGTCCTGGTTCTCCCCTTCTCTCCGGGCCAGCTCAGCATCGGCCTGGCCGAGGGCATGAAGCGCCGTCGCGTCGGACAGCACCGCAATGGTTTCCTCGAGCGACTCCAGATCGTCGACGGCAAGAAGGACCGCCGCGGGGCGTCCGTGCACCGTCACCGTGATCCGTTCGTGCTGCTCGCCGACACGGGCCACCAATTCCGACAGGTGTGCCTTCGCCTCGGCGAGTGAGCTGGTTTCCGGCATGGTCATAAGTATGACCAATTCCTCCTTCCGTGTCCAGGAGGTCCTACGGGTAGATCAGTTGAGACGGGAGCTGATCGGTGTCGATTCTCACGAAGCGAGACAAGTCGGCGGTCACCCCTTGGGCGCCATCGCTCAGGCTTTTCTGGCTGTTCTCGACGAAATACGTTCACGATCAAGACGATTTACGTCCACGACGGCGGAAAGCTGATGTCGAGCCGTTCGGTCTGCTGGTACCCCGACCACGTCGGTACGCCGGCGGGCTGCACCCGGTAAATCCCGAGCGCGGCGGCCACCACCCGGTCGTGCTGCGTCGGCCACTGAATCTCGGCTGCGATCTGCTCGAGCACGTCTCGGTCGCGCTCCAGCACCCGGTCGACGATCGACACCGCCGGCAGCGCACCACCTTTGTCGCCGTTACAGTGCGCACACGCCAGCACCAGGTTGGCCAGGCCGTCGATACCGACCAGCGACCACGG